>NZ_LXJP01000013.1:0-126170 GCF_001728855.1 Pseudomonas sp. AP19
GAAACCCCTACCTGCGCATACAGGTAGGGGTTTTGTTTATCCGCGAAAAAACTATCCTGGTCAGCGGGCTTCCCGAATCGTCTATTTTTGGAACCTGCACCGGTAACGCGGCTAAAACAAAAAGGCCAACGCTCAGCGTTGGCCTTTTTTATTGGGTGATGAATAGCTGATTTTCAAATGCTCCACGTGGAACATCACTGTTTTAGCTTGGGGTCGCAGCCGCAACACTTTCCAATCGATAGCCGTATCCATAGATCATCAGCAGTTGCCAGCCTCTGTCGGCAGTCAATCCCAGTTTGTTACGCAACCGATAGATATGAGTGTCCAGTGGCCTTGAAGACACCATTTCCTCATGGGACCAAAACCGTTCATACAGGTATTCGCGAGAGAGTGGTCGAGCCAGGTTGGCAAACAAGCAACTGGCCAATCGATACTCTCGCTCGGTTAAATTGATCGGCTTTCCTGCTCGCGTAACCGTCAATTCGGCGTCATCAAAGGTCAGGTCGTTGAAGCTTTGCAGCTCATTGCTGGCTGACTTTTGCAGCCCATGACGACGTAAGACGGCACTGACCCGAGCTTTAAGTTCGTTAGGCCGAAAGGGTTTACTGACGTAATCATCCGCCCCGCTGTTCAACGCCGTGACGATATCGCTCTCGGCATCCCGGCTGGTGAGCATGATTACGGCAGGCGGTGAATCCATGTGTTCGCGCGTCCAGCGCAGCAGTGCGATACCCGTGATATCGGGCAATTGCCAGTCGAGTATCAACAGGTCAAACGTTTCCCGGCGCAGTTGACGCAACAGGTCTTCACCGCGCTCAAAGCAATGCAGTGACCAGGGTTGCTCTGCGGTGCTTGGGATCTGTCGCAGTGTCTGTTCAACCCGACGCAATTCAGCGGGTTCATCGTCCAGTATTGCGACACGCATGGGTGGGTCCTTTTCCAAAAAAATACGGCAGCCGACGGCCTGTTCAATCACCTACATACTGCGCAGGGTCGGTGGGTGAATCTGAATAATTGTGGCCAGACTCAACGCCTCATTGGATCTGTCGGTACGCTGATATCAAAGGGCCGTTAATCCGTTTAAAGTCTTCCGTACCTAAGTGGGAAAGATACCGGCTCCCATCCCAGAGGAAAAGGATCAGCCGACACATGCGCTTTCGCAAACATGTGCGTCTTGATGCCAGTTGCCTTCTCGAACTACCAACGTGATGAGCGCCATGACCTTTTCTGCTAACCGATTATGCCGTGCCCTGCCCTCATTACTGATCTTGGTCATAGGCGCTACGCAGGCTTCTACGGTGCACCGCGCTGCCTACATCGACGATCAATCATTATGTCGTGCGCAACCGTTGCCGGCGGTTGTGCAGCATCTGACCGGGGAAGCCTGGAAGCTCGATGCCAAGGGTAAAGCGCAGCCGCTGCAGGAAGGCATGACCATTGATGAGCAAGAAGGCGTTAAGACATCGACATCGGCGTTTGTCAGCCTTCTGTTCGGGGACGGCTCCAGAGTGGTGCTGCCCTCCAGCTCGCAAGTGCGAGTGCACTTGGTAGATAAACAGTCGATTCCCCAAGTCATTCTGGAGCAAGGCCAAGTCGAGACGTATGTGATCAAGCGGGCCAGTGACTATGATCGCTTCCAGATACGGACACCGGTGGGCGTCCTGGGCGTGCGAGGTACACACTTTCGCGTTCGCAGCGACGGCGAGCAATCGGTTCTGGAAGTGCTCAATGGACAGGTGGCGGTCAATCGCAAAATCAAAACCACGCCTGTCGAAGGTGAGGTCAAGGTGGACGCGCGACAAGGTTTGCTGATCAAAGCACAAGGTGAACTCAAGCCAGTGAACCTTCTCCCTGCGCCTGAGTTGATTGGTCAGGATGGCCAGAAAGGCGAGGCACCAATCTGGAGTTTGTACCTGCGGCCATTACCCGGCGCACAGCGTTATCGCGCGCAAGTTGCTACCGACACGGCCTTCTTGAACATCAAGCAGGAAAACTTTTCCAGTGAGCCGAAAATGCGCTTCACTGGGCTCAAAGCATCGTTTTATCACGTGCGCCTGTCGGCCTATGACGCGGACGGCCTGGAGGGGGAAACCGGGGTCTATGACATCTTCTACTACCCACCTGCAACCCAGGTCCAGGCCTCCGGCGGTTGACCAATGATGTTTTTGCACAAGGCCGAGAAACGCCAACCCACCCACGCCCAACGTTTATTCCATGGGTTGGTTCGCGAGTGGTTGTGGATAGGGCTGCTGTTGTTACCTATCACTGCTTACCTATCGTTGAGCCCGGGCTTGGCGTTGAACAACCCGTTGTACGACAGCCTTCGACGTTTGGCGCCACTGCCAGTCGATCCACGTATCTTGCTGGTGACCATCGACGACCAAAGTTTGAAAGAGCTGGGACGCTGGCCCTGGCCGCGCAATTTGCACGCGGACCTGATTGATCGCCTGAGTGCTGCGCAACCGTCAGCCATCCTGTTCGATGTGATTTTCAATGAGCCCGGTGTACCCGCCAACGACCAACGCCTCGCAGCAGCCGTGTGTCGTGCCGGCAATGTTGTGTTGCCGCTGCTGCGTGAAGAAGTCACCAGCTACAGCCAACCGGACGCGAAAATGTTGCCGTTGCTCGATTGCGCGAAAGGCCTTGGGCATATCAATGTCGAAGCGGACAGCGACGGCATAGTCCGCAGCTTGTTTTTGCGCGAAGGCCCGCCCGATAACATGGCGCCGCAACTGGCATGGATGGCCTACACGGCGAGCGGACAAGTCTCTGAAATGCCTGGAAAGCCCCTGCAGCCGATCAGCCAGTATTGGCACCGGGAGAATGCCATTCGTATTCCTTTCGTCGCTGCCAGTGCCCACTTTCCCAGTGTGTCCTACGCCAGCGTATTACGCGGTGAAGTGCCTCCAGAGCGCCTGCGCGGTCGCCTTATCCTGGTGGGCTCCACCGCATCCGGTATGGGTGATCGCTTCGTTACGCCGCTCTCCTCTACGGTCGGCACGACGGCCGGCGTTGAGATCCAGGCCAACGTCCTGAATGGTCTCTTGCTAGGGCGCAGCCTCGTTGACCTTCCTGGCGGGTTGTCGGCACTCATGGCGACAGCGTTGGTTGCCCTGCTGCTGGGCCTGTTGTTATACCGCCCCCGCTATGCGCTGTGGATGACCCTGGGGTGCATGACGACGGCGTTGCTTGGCGCGTGGGTGCTGTTGCGCCTGGACTACTGGTGGTCGCCTGCTGCGTGTTTGATTGGGTTGCTGCTCAGCTACCTGATCTGGAATTGGCGCCGCCTCAGCGTGATCCTTGCCTACTTCGGCTGGGAGCTCGCGCGGTTGGATAACGAACCCAAGGTGCTCCCTGAACGTCGCCGTGCGCCCGCCAGTAAGGGTGATGTATTGCAAGCGCGGATCTTTGCCCTGGAACAAGCGGTAAGCCGTACACGCGACACCCGACGGTTTATGGCGGACGGTTTGGAATGCTTGCCGGTGGCAACCCTGATCACAGACCCAAAAGGCAACATTCTCCTGGCTAACCGAATTGCGCGTGAGGTGTTCGGTAATGACCTGGTGAGCGAAAACCTGCTCGAGCAACTGGCCGACCTCGGCTATCCACCGCTGCACAATGGCGTGCGCCCTGCCCTGTCAGTGTTGGAACTCGTAGAGTTCCGTGACATCCACCAACGCAGCCTGCGCATGGAACTCGCGCCGTTGCTGCCGGCAGAAGGCGACGTCGCCCTCGGCTGGCTGCTGAGCCTGACGGACCTGAGCAAGGAGCGTGAAGCCCAATTGCACCGCGAGACGATGCTGCGCTTCCTTTCCCACGACCTGCGTGCGCCACACTCGGCGATCCTGGCGATGCTGGATGTGCACAACGGTGAGTCCCCGATCTTTTCCCAGATCGAACAACAGGTGAAGCGCGCCTTGAGCCTCACCGAGTCTTTCGTGCAGTTGGCCAAAGCCGAAGCTGACGGCTACCACTTCCATCCCTCACTGTTTGCCATGCTGGTAATGGATGCTTTTGATCAGGTGGCGGTGATTGCGCAGCTCAAGGGCATTCACTTGGTGCACGACCTGGACGAGGCAGATGAGAGCATGATCTCAGCCGATCAATCACTGCTGACTCGGGCGCTGTTCAACATGCTGGAGAACGCTATTAAATACTCCCCATCCGGCACCACCGTGACGTTGAGCCATGGCTGTACGCAAGGGTGGTTGGAATGCAGCATCAGCGATCAGGGGCCTGGCATTGCGCCAGAAGACTTGCCCGAACTCTTTAGCCAGTATCGACGCTTCGACTCGGCCCAAGGCGTTGAGGGGCTGGGGTTGGGATTGACCATGGTCAAGGCCGTGGTGGAGCGTCATGGCGGCCGCATCACGTGTGAAAGCGAGCTGGGTAAAGGCTCAACCTTCAGCCTGCAACTGCCGCTGCTTGACGAGTGAAAAACGGACTGTTTGCCTGTGCATAAAAAACCGGTCACAAGGACCGGTTTTTTAATGCGCAAAAAAACTTATGCACGTTTTTCGAGATTTTATGACCTTGAGAAATATGTAAGTAAATCAGCTTGTTATGAATCAAAAACACGCATTCGCCAACAAACCGTACACAGGTTATCCACAGATCCTCAAACCTCAGGTGTTTCAACCACGGCAGCCTGTGCAGGCAACGAACCCATAGCCCGCTGCTGCGCTTCATTCCATGCGGCGGCACGGTCGTTCAGCGCGGCAATGGCACGTGGGCCTTCACCTTCGGCGTACATCGGCTCGCCGATCACCACGGTGATGGTGCCTGCACGTTTGGCCCAACCGGTCTTCGGCCAGAACTTGCCGGCATTATGTGCAATCGGCAACACCGGCAGGTTGGCATTGACCGCCAACGCGGTGCCGCCTCGCGAAAACTTGCCCACAGTGCCATACGGCACCCGGGTACCTTCCGGGAAAATCAGCACCCAAACGCCATCCTTGAGCAGCTCGTCACCCTTCTTGGCTACGTGCTTGAGTGCAGCCTTCGGGTTGTCACGGTCGATCGCGATCGGACGCAACATGGCCATCGCCCAGCCGAAGAACGGCACGTACAGCAGCTCACGCTTGAGCACCTGGCTCAGGGGCGAGAAGTAGGCCGAAAGGAAAAAGGTTTCCCAGGTGCTCTGGTGGTTCGACAGAATCACGCAGGGCTGGTCCGGGACGTTTTCAGCGCCTTTAATCTCGTAGCGAATACCCAAAAACACCTTGGACAACCACAACGCGCAGCGGCACCAATAAACGTTGATAAAACGATAGCGCGCCTTGAACGGCAGGAATGGCGCGATAAAAAAGCTCAGGGTGCACCAAAGAAACGAACTGGTGCCCAACAGCAGGTAAAAGAAGAAGGTTCTGATGGCCTGCAAAATCGACATGGCGGCATTTACCGTTGCGGGACACGGCCCGCCTGTTAAAAGCGCACGCCCGAACAGTCCTTGGCCAGGAAGTCGAGGGCGGCTAGTTGTTGATAAGTTCTGCGGCAACGGCCGCCAGATCGTCAAAAATCAAGGTGCCTACCGGCAGGTTTTTCGCCTGGGTCTTTTCGCCTTTCCCGGTTTTAACCAAAACTGGCTGAGAGTCGACGGCTTTGGCAGCCTCCAGGTCACCGAGGCTGTCCCCGACGAACCATAGCCCAGCCAGGGGCACGTTGTAATGTTCTGCAATGGTTTTCAACATGCCTGGTTTGGGTTTGCGGCATTCGCAGCCCTCATCCGGCCCGTGGGGGCAGTACACCACCAGCCCCACCTCACCGCCCTGCGCCGCCACTAAGCTGCGCAAGCGCGCGTGCATGGCGTCCAGGGTGGCAATGTCGTAGTAACCGCGGGCGATGCCGGACTGGTTGGTGGCGATGGCCACCGTCCAGCCGGCTTTGCTCAACTGCGCGATGGCCTCGATCGAGCCCGGCAGTGGAATCCATTCCGCCACCGACTTGATGTAAGCGTCGGAGTCGTAATTGATCACTCCGTCCCGATCGAGAATCAGCAGTTTCAACATGATCAGCCCAGTACGGAAATGTCAGCGATGTTGATGAACAAGCCACGCAGACGCGCCAGCATGGCGTAGCGGTTTTTCCGTACGCCCGCATCCTCGGCATTGATCATCACCGCTTCGAAGAACGCATCCACCGGCTCACGCAAGGTGGCCAGGCGCGCCAGTGCTTCGGCGTAGTTGCGTTCGGCGAGCAGCGGCTTCACTGCGTTTTCTGCCTTGGCGATGGCCGAGTTCAGCGAGAACTCCTTGGCGTCGGCAAACAGGCCTGGGTCGACTTCGGCATTCCCGAGGTTGTCGGCCTTGCTCAGCAGGTTCGACACACGCTTGTTCACCGCGGCCAGGGCCCCGGCTTCCGGCAGTTTGCGGAATGCCTGGACGGCTTGTACGCGTTGGTCGAAGTCCAGCGCCGAACCTGGCTGCAGGGCACGTACCGACAGGTAGACGGAAACGTCCACGCCTTCGTCTTCGTAACGCGCTCGCAAGCGGTCGAACACGAATTCCAGCACTTGTTCGGCCAGGCCGGCTTGCTTGACCTTGCCACCGAACTGGCCGACAGCGAACACCACGGCCTGGGTCAGGTCGAGGTCAAGCTTCTTGTCGATCAGGATACGCAGCACGCCCAGCGCCGCACGGCGCAGGGCATACGGGTCTTTGCTGCCGGTAGGCAGCATGCCGATACCAAAGATACCCACGAGGGTGTCCAGCTTGTCGGCGATGGCCACCGCCGCACCGGTCAGGGTGGTCGGCAGTTCAGCACCGGCACCGCGTGGCATGTACTGCTCGTTCAGGGCCAGCGCCACATCGTCCGGCTCGCCGTCATTGAGGGCGTAGTAGTAACCGGCCACACCTTGCATTTCCGGGAACTCGCCGACCATCTCGGTGGCCAGGTCGCACTTGGACAGCAACCCTGCACGTGCGGCCCAGGCAGCGTCACCGCCGATACGCGGCGCAATGTACGCGGCCAGTTTGGAAACACGCACCGCCTTGTCGTAGACGCTGCCGAGTTTTTCCTGGAACACCACGTTTTGCAGGCGCTGGTTGAAGTCTTCGAGCTTCTGCTTCTTGTCTTGCTTGAAGAAGAACTCGGCATCCGTCAGGCGCGGACGAACGACTTTCTCGTTACCGGCGATGATCTGCTGGGGGTCTTTGCTTTCGATGTTGGCCACGGTGATAAAGCGCGGCAGCAACTTACCGTCCACATCCAGCAGGCAGAAGTACTTCTGGTTGTCCTGCATGGTGGTGATCAGGGCTTCTTGCGGCACATCGAGGAAACGCTCTTCAAACGAGCACACCAGCGGCACCGGCCATTCAACCAGCGCGGTCACTTCGTCGAGCAGGCTTGGCGGCACGATGGCGGTGCCTTCCTGCAGGCGCGCCAGTTCTTCGGTGCGCTTGCTGATCAGCTCACGACGCTCATTGGCATCGGCCAGTACATAAGCGGCGCGCAGATCGGCGGCATAGTTGGCGGGCGAGGTGATGCGCACGGCGTGTGGATGGTGGAAGCGATGACCACGGGAATCACGACCGGCCTTTTGGGCGAGGATGGTGCAGTCGATGACGTGGTCACCGAGCAGCATCACCAGCCATTGGGTCGGGCGTACGAATTCTTCCTTGCGTGCACCCCAGCGCATGCGCTTGGGGATCGGCAGGTCGTTCAGCGAGTCTTCAACGATCGTTGGCAACAGGCTGGCAGTCGGCTTGCCGGTGATGACCTGGCTGAAACGCAGTTTCGGGCCGCTTTGGTCGATCTCGCTCAGCTCGACGCCGCACTTCTTGGCGAAGCCAAGGGCCGCTTGGGTCGGGTTACCTTCAGCGTCAAAAGCGGCCTGACGCGGCGGGCCGTCGAGGTTGATGCTGCGGTCCGGCTGCTGGGTTCCCAGCGCGGTCAGCAACACGGCCAGGCGGCGTGGCGCGGCATAGACTTTTTTTGCGGCGAATTTCAGGCCGGCGCTCTGCAGGCCTTTTTCGATACCGGCCAGGAACGCGTCGGCCAGGGTATTGAGTGCCTTGGGAGGCAGCTCTTCGGTGCCCAGTTCAACCAGAAAATCTTGAGCACTCATTGTGCAGCCTCCAGCTTAGCCAACACTTCATCACGCAGGTCCGGGGTAGCCATCGGGAAGCCCAGCTTGGCGCGAGCCATCAGGTAGGCTTGGGCGACGGAACGCGCCAGGGTGCGTACACGCAGGATGTATTGCTGGCGCGCGGTTACCGAAATGGCACGACGGGCGTCCAGCAGGTTGAAGGTATGGGACGCCTTCAACACCATTTCATAGCTCGGCAGCGGCAGCGGCTGGTCAAGTTCGATCAGGCGCTTGGCTTCGCTTTCATAGAAGTCGAACAGTTCGAACAGCTTCTCGACGTTGGCGTGTTCGAAGTTGTAAGTGGACTGCTCCACTTCGTTCTGGTGGAACACGTCGCCGTAGGTCACTTTGCCGAACGGGCCGTCAGCCCACACCAGGTCGTAGACCGAGTCCACGCCTTGCAGGTACATGGCCAGGCGCTCAAGACCGTAAGTGATCTCGCCGGTCACCGGGTAGCACTCGATGCCGCCGGCTTGCTGGAAGTAAGTGAACTGCGTCACTTCCATGCCGTTGAGCCAGACTTCCCAGCCCAGGCCCCAGGCGCCGAGGGTTGGCGATTCCCAGTTGTCTTCGACGAAACGGATGTCGTGCACCAGTGGGTCCAGGCCGACATGTTTCAGCGAGCCCAGGTACAGCTCCTGGAAGTTGTCCGGGTTCGGCTTCAATACCACCTGGAACTGGTAGTAGTGCTGCAGACGGTTCGGGTTTTCGCCGTAGCGGCCGTCAGTCGGGCGACGACTGGGCTGCACATAAGCGGCGTTCCAGGTTTCCGGGCCGATGGCCCGCAGGAATGTAGCGGTGTGGAAAGTGCCGGCGCCTACTTCCATATCGTAGGGCTGAAGTACCACACAACCTTGCTCGGCCCAGTACTGCTGGAGGGCGAGGATCAAGTCTTGGAAGGTACGCACGGCTGGCGTAGGCTGGCTCACGAAATTCACCTGTTACTTGGGCTGCGATTTAAAGAGCGGGAGTATACCCGATTCGGCCGCGCCACCATCCCCTGGAGCCTTATGCCACGCTGCTTTTGGTGTTCTGAAGATCCGCTGTACATGGCTTATCACGATCAGGAGTGGGGAACGCCGCTGCGCGATGCGCAGGGTCTGTTCGAGTTGCTTTTGCTCGAAGGGTTCCAGGCGGGCCTTTCCTGGATCACCGTTTTACGCAAACGCGAGCATTATCGGAAGGTCTTGTTCGGCTTTGATGCCCAGCGTTTGGCACGCCTGACCGATGTTGAAATCGACGCACTGATGCTCGACCCTGGCATTGTGCGTAACCGCCTGAAGCTCAACGCCACCCGCCGCAACGCCGCAGCCTGGCTGGCCCTTGAAGACCCGGTGGGCGTGCTCTGGTCGTTTGTCGGCGGCGCGCCCAAGGTCAATCACTTCAAGGATCGCAGCCAAGTCCCGGCCATTACGCCAGAGGCTGAAGCCATGAGCAAAGCCTTGAAAAAAGCCGGTTTCACGTTCGTCGGGCCGACCATTTGCTACGCGTTCATACAAGCATAAGCTATTCGTATAGCGCTAGAATGCGCCTACGAAGCCTTGTGAGACTGACTATGACACGAAAAACACCGGCCTATGCCTATGTGCGGATGAGTACCGTGGAGCAGGCGCGAGGCGACAGCGAGCGTCGCCAACTCGCCCAGATTGAGCGTTTTTTGACTGAAAATAATGCCGAACTAATCGAACCTGTTTTTTTAGATAGACTTTCGTCGTTCAATGGTAAAAACGTTAAAAAAGGCGCAATTAAAGACTTTCTTGAAAGAGTTAAACGAAACGAAATTGAAAAAGGATCAATTCTGATTATCGAGAGTTTTGACCGAATTTCACGCCAAGGCGGTTATATAGCTCATTCTGTAATTCTTGATATTATCAAATACGGCATTGACATAGCGACACTTTCGCCCGTTAAAAAATATTCAATTAATTCAGAAAATCAATTTATTGAAGGTATTGAAATCCAAACGCTCTTGTATAGGGCATATGATGAAAGTAAAACAAAATCTAATCGCATCACTGAACAACATAAACAGCGCAGAGAAAATGCAAAGAAAGGAAAAATCGCTTACGGCTCATTACCATTTTGGATTGAAAAAACAGATGAAGGGTTGAAGATAAAAGAAGAAGAAGCAAATGACGTTAAACTATGTCTATCACTGCTTAAAACGTATGGTATGTACGCAGTTACGGCAAAAATGAACTTGCTACAAACATCATCAAAAAAAATCACCAAAGAAACAGTATCGCATTTATTAAATCGCCCGGCGGTATGCGGCGATTTACAAACAAACAAAATCGAGTATGACGAAAGCGGAAATCAAAAAAGGGTAAAGCATGAAATTATTCATGACTATTACCCCGCTCTGATTAGTCGTTCGGAGTTTGAAGAGCTACGAACAGAGATTCAAAGTCGAAAAAAATCAGCGGTAAATAAAAGCGCAGGGCGAGTGTCAGGTTTTAAAAATATATTTAGAAACGTAATGCGTTGCTTTGCGTGCGATGCGCCTATGCGCTTGTCGCATATGAAATGGATTGGTGGAGAAAAAAAATATCTCGTTTGCACGGCAAGTGAATCAAATCAATGTAGAGACGCTGGACGAAAGTGGTACAACTACAACGATGTAGAAAATGCCTTTTTCTCAAACTTTAATTTGAACATTTTGAAAGCGAATCTACTCAAAGAAAAATCCAGTAATTCAAATCTTAAAGCTTTGGAAAATGCACAGTCTGAATATTTAAAAATAGAAGAACAGAAAGAAAATATCATCAAAGCTATTGAGTTAGGAACTGTCAATAAAGCGCTTGTGAATCGTCTTAATGAATTAGAACAACAGACAGAAAAGCTCAACGAAAAAATTGACGAGCTGAAAGCATTGCTTGCACTCGACACAGCACAAAAACACCTCAATGATTTTAATTATTCAGAGCTTGATGAAGCATTAAAGGATGAAAATAAAAGAGCCATAATAAATAAAATATTGAAGAGCGAGACAGTCAGTATTTCAATCTCTGACTTTAATAAATCATTTGATTTTACAATCCATATTGTATCAAGCAATGAACTTGATTTAGAGATTAGCTACAACTCAAAAGATGAGTATATAGACGTTGAGTTCAATAAAATTTCCAAGGATAAAAGGGCTCGCTTTTTTAATCACATAAGAAGAAGTTACTAGCCCTTTTTCTCGCTTGATTAAAATCAAGCAAGCAAAAGGACTTCACTATAAAAAAATAGTTGCTTAAAAGTTGAAGTATGACATTCAAATGCTAATATATTAGTACAAGTGTAAAATGCGAAGTAATTAAGTAACTCGCTACACTATCCCCACACTTTTTTCGCTGCGCTCAAAAGTGAGGGAATAGTTAGCTCGCAATTGGTCATTGAGACAGAGGCAAAAGCAAAAAGCGAAAGTCAAAATCAAGGGCACTAAAAAATCTAAAACAGTAACGCTATCGCTCATACTATTTTCGATTGTTTAGAAGTGAAACGAGTTATAAAAATTTAGCAGTCTGCTAATTATTTTTCTAACACTTTCACTAAAATAACAACCGAGAAAAACAATGAAGGACATAACAATATTTTACAGACAAATGAATTACAAGAATATCGGAAAGGGTATCACTACACTTCAAAAATCACTGCAACATTCGTTGAGAGTTACGCCCAACAATCCAACAAAAAATTTAGAATGGGACGATTCTAAATCCGCACATAATCAAATTTATTTGCCCGAACAAAATAAAGTCTTTAACTTAGATTCTCTATCACAAGAGGAACGAGTTAACATAATTTCCAACATCATAGACGAGGTAAAAGTTAACAAAAAATCCAACTCAATTGACACAGAAAATAAAAATGATTTGGGCAAGTATAAAGCAAAACTTAACAAAATACTTAAAGCATCAACTGACAATCCAGAGCTATATAACTATCTTAACAATATCATAAACTCAAAAACTGAATTAGACAGTGAAATAGAAAAAAATCATTTTGGCCAATTTGAATTAACAAGAAAGAACCAAAAGGTTGAGTGCCTCGGGAAATTTATAGAGCTTCACAACAAAGTGCTAAACCCAAAAAACACAAAGGACATAGGACTAAATGAAGCAGTTATTCAAGAAGCTGTTTTTAAAATTCCATCAAGAAACGATGTTAAAATCTCTTTAACTGACACAGTAGAAATTCAAGCATCGTTTTACAAGAAAAACTTTCCCGACTATCAAGTCAAAGCCATTGCTATTCACGCCGATGAATCAGACGAACATTCTCACATATTCGTTTCTACCAAGAACAAAAGAACTAACAAGCACGACTTACTAAAAGCACAATATAAATTCGTTGAAAAAAACATTGACGAAGAACGATTGAAAGTTTTGAAAAACGAACCAAGTGGCTATAAACGTAAAAAATTACAAGCTGAATATTTTCAAGTTCTTTTCTATGCTCACGCTAATGAAACACTTAATAATGAGAAATACAAATTAAATGCGAAAGTTCTAGAAAAGACCGAAGAAAATAAAGCTCGTATGAGGGTGATTGAAGAAGACGCAAAACGACCAAAAATTGAAAGGCAATTTAATTTCAATAACCTTCGAATAAAAAAACAAATGAATAATATTAGAAATTTAGATAAAAAAGAGAATCAGCTAAAAAACAGCATTGTCGAACTGGACAAAAAAGAAACAGCCAAGAAAAAAACTCTTGATAAGATGGACCAGGAAAAAATAACAAAACAAAATACTCTCGATGAGTTGGACAAGAAGAAAGACAGTTTAACTATCGCTATTGAAATTTTATTCGACAAGTACGACAGTCTAAAAAACATAGCTTCTTTACTGTGTGATTTTGTAAGAGAGAAAATGAGTAGAATCAATACCGACAAGCGGGAGATACAAATATCGGCAGGTATTAATAAATTTCTCGACGAACATCGAGTGAGACCTGCTGTTTTAAGGTTTAAAGTCTAATCTATGCACTTGGAACACGCCCGAAAAGCCGCATAGGCTCGGGCGGAGTATCTGGACACGATTAATCCAATTGACCCACAGGGTCAATCTTATGTATGAATCAGTAAGAGAGAATAGCTAAATCGCTTTTAATAGCTTTTAAGGCTTTTGGCCCCCAACCGGGGGGTTTGGGGGGGATAATACAAACATACAAAGTAAATAACGGCAGTACCTGCCGCAAACGAACACAACTATGGTTCTTCAAGAGAATAATTATGCTTCGGTCATATATTACAGAAGCAAATAAAAAACACCGCAGTACCTGCGGCATAGTCTTCATTTCTATTTTTTCTTTACGTCCAAATTCAACATTTGCTTTATATTTTCATCAGAAACATTACTACGTTTTAGATTCTCAATTCTTTCTTTATCTAATGAGCTTGATAAGCCCTTGGCGCAAAAATTGGAATTAAAAAAGATATGCCCGTTGTTATCAACTAAAACCTTTTTTGTAATGAGTTCTTTCCACGCTCTATTAACAGCACTTTTATCAAGCTTTAAATCTTTTGCGATTGTTGATTGTTTAAGACTTACCAAATTCCCGTAATCCATCATTTTCAATATGTATATAACGACTTTAAACTCTGTCGGTTTTAAGTCTAATTGCAATAGATTCTCTGCAAATCCGATGAAAAACTGCCCTAATATGACTTTTGGCTTATCTCTTTTTACATTTACATCAATGTTAATATTAGATTTTTTATCACCCAGCAAATCATCAACAGCTTCTAGCGTTTTGTCATTTAGCTCTTTCTTTAAACACTCTTTTTGTAAAGCGCCGATACTTCCATCATCATTTTCTATTTCTAAACCACACATTGAATCATTCATTAACGCACCTATATTATGTCTATATAAATAGCGTATCATTTGAATTGATAAAAAGTAGACGTAAGTGAGAAATAATTGTTTATTTTGAGAAAGCTCTCTCAAAACTTATCTATTCAGAAAAATAGTCATTTTTCATAGTTGATAAAATCGTCAACTCTGGTTGATAAAATCGTCAACTTGCAGTTGATTAAAAAATCAACTTCGGTTGATTAAATTATCAACTTTTATTTCTTGTAAGTATTGATTTTATTGGTGTTGAGAGGTTCTTAAGATGTAAGACTTTAATAAGACCTTTAAGAGGGAGGTAATTTACTATGCACATTAGAGATAAAAGTGCTTTAACTAAACAGTAGCATTTTATTTTTTAAATTCTTATTAAATTGAAAAGTTCTTAAATGTTTTAGCTGTTTTCGTTTGCGGCAGGTACTGCCGTAATTTACTTTTATGTTTTGTGAAATCCCCCCCATACCCCCCGGTTGGGGGCAGAAAATCAAAAGCTATTAAAAGCGATTTGGCTATTCTCTCTTACTGATTCACCCATACCATTGACCCTGTGGGTCAATTGAATTAATCGTGTCCAGATACTCCGCCCGCGCCTATGCGGCGTATCGGGCGCACGGAGTGGTGCCTACCATGCGAATTGACTATGCTTGTATGCAGGCCTCGGGCATGGTCATGGACCACACTCAAGACTGCGACCGTTACGCGGACTTGGCCAACGCCGGTTAGAATGGCGGCTTTGCGCACCACACACGATCAGGAGTGACCTGTGGAAAAGTTTAAAGGCGCCTTGCTGGTAGGCGCTCTTCGGTTGTTTGCCCTATTGCCCTGGCGCGCGGTTCAAGCGGTCGGCACGGCGATTGGCTGGATCATGTGGAAAACCCCCAACCGTTCCCGCGACACGGTACGGATCAACCTCTCCAAGTGCTTCCCGGACATGGACCCGGTCGCACGTGAGCGCCTGGTCGGCCAGAGCCTCATGGATATCGGCAAGTCCCTGACTGAAAGCGCCTGCGCCTGGATCTGGCCCGCCCAGCGCTCCATCGACCTGGTACGTGAAGTCGAAGGCCTGGAAGTGCTGCATGCAGCATTGGCCTCGGGCAAAGGCGTGGTCGGCATCACCAGTCACCTGGGCAACTGGGAAGTGTTGAACCACTTCTATTGCAGCCAGTGCAAACCGATCATCTTCTACCGGCCGCCAAAGCTGAAAGCGGTCGACGAATTGTTGCGCAAGCAGCGGGTTCAGCTGGGTAACCGAGTAGCCGCGTCGACCAAGGAAGGCATTCTCAGTGTCATCAAGGAAGTGCGCAAAGGTGGCCAGGTCGGCATTCCCGCCGACCCGGAACCGGCGGAATCCGCAGGCATCTTCGTGCCGTTCTTTGCGACCCAGGCGCTGACCAGCAAGTTCGTGCCTAACATGCTCGCGGGCCACAAAGCCGTGGGCGTGTTCCTGCATGCCCTGCGACTGCCGGACGGCTCGGGTTACAAAGTGATTTTGGAAGCGGCGCCGGAAGATATGTACAGCACCGACACCGCCACCTCCTGCGCGGCGATGAGCAAGGTGGTGGAGCGCTATGTCGGCGCGTATCCGAGCCAGTACATGTGGAGCATGAAACGCTTCAAGAAACGCCCGCCCGGTGAGGCGCGGTGGTATTGATTTACGACTGACTTACGGTCGATGCAAAACTAGTGTGGGAGCGGGCTTGCTCGCGAATGCGGTGTAACAGACACACATTAAGTGACTGACACGACGCCTTCGCGAGCAAGCCCGCTCCCACATTTTGGATCCGCTTAGGCTTGGCGATCGAGTTTTTTCAGAAACACCGTCATCTCTTTCTCGGCCTGCTTGTCGCCATGCGCCAGGGCCGCTTCGATACCCTTTTCCCACGCCTGCCGTGCTGCTGCACTATCCCCCAGCCCCTGCTGCGCCTTGCCCAACAACTTCCACGCCGCCGAATACTTCGGGTCGAACTCGACGCATTTTTGCAGGTGCTCCGCCGCCTTGGCGTTTTCCTTTGCGTCCAGATAACCCTTGCCCAAGCCAAAGCGCAGCAGTGAATTATCCACACCCTTGGCGAGCATTTTTTCGAGGGATTCGAGCATGGCTGTGGATCCTTTAGCTAGGTAGGGTTTTCAATAACGCATCGCGGGCGAACCCGCTCCCATAGCAGCATCATGATCACCTGTGGGAGAGGCTTGCCCGCGATGGCGGCGGCAGGCTCCGCTGAGTGTGTTGATCAGAAAAAGCTCAACCCCACGTGGAACAGTTTCTCCACATCGCGGATATGTTTTTTATCCACCAGAAACAGAATCACATGGTCACCCGTGGCGATCACCGTATCGTCGTGGGCGATCAGCACCTCTTCGTCACGAATGATTGCGCCGATGGTGGTGCCCGGCGGCAGGCCGATATCGCGGATGGCCTTGCCGATGACTTTGCTCGATTTTGAATCGCCGTGGGCAATCGCCTCAATGGCTTCCGCCGCGCCTCGGCGCAGGGAGTGCACGCTGACGATATCGCCGCGGCGCACGTGGGTGAGCAACGTGCCGATGGTGGCCAGCTGCGGGCTGATAGCGATATCGATATCGCCGCCCTGGATCAGGTCGACATAGGCCGGGTTGTTGATGATGGTCATCACCTTCTTGGCCCCCAGCCGTTTGGCCAGCAGGGACGACATGATGTTGGCCTCGTCATCGTTGGTCAGGGCCAGGAAGATATCGGCATCGGCGATGTTCTCTTCCATCAACAGGTCGCGGTCCGAGGCGCTGCCTTGGAGTACGACGGTGCTGTCGAGGGTGTCGGACAAATGCCGGCAGCGTGCCGGGCTCATCTCGATGATCTTGACCTGGTAGCGGCTTTCGATCGCCTCCGCCAAACGCTCGCCGATCTGCCCGCCGCCGGCGATGACGATGCGCTTGTAGGTTTCATCCAGGCGGCGCATTTCGCTCATCACCGCGCGAATATTGGCTTTGGCGGCGATGAAAAAGACTTCGTCGTCGGCTTCGATCACCGTATCGCCCTGGGGCAGAATCGGCCGGTCGCGCCGGAAAATCGCCGCTACGCGGGTTTCCACATTCGGCATGTGCTCGCGCAGTTGGCGCAGTTGCTGGCCCACCAGCGGACCGCCGTAATAAGCCTTCACCGCCACCAGTTGCGCCTTGCCCTCGGCAAAGTCGATCACCTGCAACGCGCCGGGAATTTCGATCAGGCGCTTGATGTAGTGAGTCACCACTTGCTCGGGGCTGATCAACACGTCCACCGGAATCGCGTCGTTATCGAACAGCCCTGCACGGTTCAAATAAGCCCCTTCACGTACGCGGGCGATCTTGGTCGGGGTGTTGAACAGAGTGTGGGCGACCTGGCAGGCGACCATGTTGGTTTCGTCGCTGTTGGTGACGGCCACCAGCATGTCGGCATCGTCGGCACCGGCCTGGCGTAGCACCGCCGGGAATGACGCGCGGCCTTGCACGGTGCGGATGTCCAGGCGGTCACCCAGGTTGCGCAGGCGCTCGGCATCGGTGTCGACCACGGTAATGTCGTTGGCTTCGCTGGCCAAATGTTCAGCCAGCGTGCCGCCGACCTGCCCAGCCCCAAGGATGATGATTTTCATCCGGTCACTCCCTTAAACCCGTTCAGCCGCGCGCGGCGGCGATCTTGATCAGTTTGGCGTAGTAGAAGCCATCGTGCCCGCCTTCCTGTGCAAGCAGTTGGCGGCCATGGGGCTGCTTGATGCCGGCCGTGGTGGCGAGGTCCAGCTCGCGCGCGCCGCTGGTGCGGGCGAGGAAGGCTTCGATCACCTGCGTGTTTTCGGTGGGCAAGGTGGAACAGGTGGCGTAAAGCAGAATGCCGCCAACGTCGAGGGTCGGCCACAAGGCGTCGAGCAGCTCGCCTTGCAGCACCGCCAGGGCGGCGATGTCGTCGGGCTGACGGGTCAGCTTGATGTCCGGGTGGCGACGGATCACGCCGGTGGCGGAGCATGGTGCATCCAGCAGGATGCGCTGGAACGGTTTGCCGTCCCACCAGGCGGCCGTGTCGCGGCCGTCGGCGGCGATCAGGTCGGCACTCAGGCCAAGGCGCGCGAGGTTTTCGCGCACGCGTACCAGGCGCTTGGCTTCCAGGTCGACGGCGACCACGCCAGCGAGGTCTTTTTCGACCTCCAGTATGTGACAGGTCTTGCCGCCCGGTGCGCAGCAGGCGTCGAGTACGCGCTGGCCCGGTGCCAGGTCGAGCAGGTCGGCGGCCAGTTGCGCAGCTTCGTCCTGCACGCTGATCCAGCCTTCGGCAAAGCCCGGCAGGCTGCGGACGTCGGCGGCGGCTTCCAGCACGATGCCATCGACGCTGTACATACACGGCGAGGCATTAATGCCTGCGTCAGTCAGTAATTGCAGGTACGCGTCACGGCTGTGATGACGGCGGTTAACCCGCAAAATCATCGGAGGATGTGCATTGTTGGCCGCGCAAATGGCTTCCCATTGTTCAGGCCAGAAGGCTTTCAAGGACTTTTGCAGCCAGCGCGGATGGGCAGTGCGCACCACCGGGTCGTGTTCCAGTTCAGCCAGCAGCGCTTCGCTCTCGCGCTGGGCGCGGCGTAGCACGGCATTGAGCAGGGCTTTGGCCCAGGGCTTTTTCAGTTTGTCGGCGCAACCGACGGTTTCACCGATGGCGGCATGGGCCGGTACGCGGGTGTAGAGCAATTGATAGAGGCCGACCAGCAGCAGCGCTTCCACATCGGCATCGGCTGCCTTGAATGGCTTTTGCAGCAGCTTGGCCGCGAGCGCCGACAAGCGTGGCTGCCAGCGGGCCGTGCCAAACGCCAGGTCCTGGGTGAAGCCGCGATCGCGGTCTTCGACTTTATCCATCTGCGTAGGCAGCGAACTGTTCAACGAAGCCTTGCCGTTGAGGACGGCGGCGAGGGCCTTGGCGGCGGCCAGACGCGGGTTCATTGAGCGACCGCCCCGAGAACCGTGCCCAGCGCAAACTTCTCACGGCGGCTGTTGAACAAATCGCTGAAGTTAAGCGCCTTACCACCGGGCAATTGCAGACGCGTCAGACACAACGCTTGCTCACCGCACACGACCAGCAGGCCTTCCTTGCTGGCACCGATGACTTCACCGGGAGCGCCTTTGCCGTCAGCCAAGGTGGCGGCCAATACTTTCAAGGCTTCGCCATTAAGGGTGCTGTGGCAAATTGGCCACGGGTTGAAGGCGCGTACCAGGCGCTCCAGCTCCACGGCCGGGCGGCTCCAGTCGATGCGGGCTTCGTCTTTGTTCAGTTTGTGCGCATAGGTGGCGAGGCTGTCGTCCTGCACTTCGCCTTCCAGAGTGCCGGCAGCCAGGCCGGCGATGGCCTGTACCACGGCGGGCGGGCCCATCTCGGCCAAGCGGTCGTGCAAGCTGCCGCCGGTGTCTTCACGGGTGATCGGGGTGGTGACTTTGAGCAGCATCGGGCCGGTGTCCAGACCTGCCTCCATGCGCATCACGGTCACGCCGCTTTCACTGTCACCGGCTTCCACGGCGCGCTGGATCGGCGCCGCACCGCGCCAGCGCGGCAGCAGCGAGGCATGGCTGTTAATGCAACCCAGGCGCGGAATATCCAGCACCGCCTGAGGCAGGATCAAGCCATAGGCCACGACCACCAGCAGGTCCGGCTGCAATGCGGCGAGTTCCGCCTGGGCATCGGTGTTGCGCAGGGTCGGTGGTTGCAGCACCGGAATGTTGTGCTCAAGCGCCAGCTGCTTGACCGGGCTTGGCATCAGTTTTTGCCCGCGACCGGCCGGACGATCCGGCTGGGTGTACACCGCGACGATCTCATAAGGGCTGGCAAGCAGGGCCTTCAGGTGTTCGGCGGCAAATTCAGGAGTGCCGGCAAAAACAATGCGCAGTGGCTCGGTCATCGGAGTTCTCGGTTAAAAACAGTCACAAAAGAAAAAGGCTTGCCGTAGCAAGCCTTTGGAAGAAGGGCATCAAGCTTGCTGGCGATGCTTTTTTTCCAGCTTCTTCTTGATCCGGTCGCGTTTAAGCGTGGACAGGTAATCGACAAACAGTTTGCCGTTGAGGTGGTCGCATTCGTGCTGAATGCACACCGCCAGCAGGCCCTCTGCGATCAGCTCGTAGGGCTGGCCGTCGCGGTCCAGGGCCTTGATCTTCACGCGCACCGGGCGTTCGACGTTCTCGTAGAACTCCGGCACCGAGAGGCAGCCCTCCTGGTATTCACCCATCTCGTCGGTCAGCGGTTCGAACTCGGGGTTGATAAACACCCGAGGCTCGCTGCGATCTTCTGACAGGTCCATGACCACGACACGCTGATGCACGTTGACCTGGGTCGCGGCGAGGCCGATGCCCGGAGCTTCATACATTGTTTCAAACATGTCATCGACCAACTGACGAACCTTGTCGTCCACTACGGCCACCGGTTTGGCGATCGTGCGCAGGCGCGAGTCGGGGAATTCGAGGATGTTCAAAATAGCCATAAGCGTAATTGCTGCACATGTGAGGTAGAGGCAAATCGGCGTTGGGATGGACCCAGACAGCCGGTGTGAAAGGTTCGAAAGCCGCGAAGGCTATGGCATTTCACGCGAACGTACATAATAAAGGAGATTCACCCCATGAGGAAATCGCTACTCGTCTTGCTGCTGTGGGCGCCGCTCACCCTGGCGCTGCTGACACCGCCCGAACAGCGCCTGAATCAGGCGGCGCAACAGGCCATGCAGCGCTTTTTGCTGCATAACCGTATCCTCGATACCCCTCAGGATCTGGATAACGCGCCTTATATTGTCGCGGCTGAGGCGGGTCGAGTGTTGGGGGCCAGTGGCGAACGTGTGCACGCCAGAGGCCACCTGGACCCGGCCCAGCCAAATTATGGAATCTTTCGCCGAGGCAAGGTTTACACCGACCCGAACACCCAGGAGCAGCTGGGGGTTAACGCCGATGACATCGGCACCGCACGTTTTTTGACGGCCGGTGACCTGAGCACCCTCGCAGTACAACGAGTGACCCAGGAGGTCCGCCCAGGCGACCGATTGCTGCGCGCCGAACCTGGCGTCGAGCTGGCCCGGCTGCAAACCCCGCCGCACCCCGGGGCCCTGATCAAAGGGCACATCATCGACGTCCCCAAAGGCGTGACCCAGATCGGCGTGTTGGACGCCGTCACCTTGAACAAGGGCCGCCGCGACGGCCTGGTCGAAGGCCAACTGCTCACGGTGATCAAGCTGGGCGCGACCGTAAGGGATGTCTTCACCGGCGCTTTGACGAAACTGCCTGATGAGCGCGCCGGCACCCTGCAGGTGTTCCGCACCTACGAAAAGCTCAGTTATGGCCTGGTACTCAGCGCTTCAAGGTCGCTGGCGGTGCTGGACCGTTTTGAGACTGCCCAACAAACACAATAAATAGCCTGCTAAATAAGTTACCAACAGAGTTATCCACAGCTTGTTCCGATCAAGGATGATCAAATGTATCCGACAAACAGCGATGAAATTTCCCCGTCAGAACTGGAAGCCCGACTACGCTTGCACAGGCTGCCAGAACTGGGTCCCAAGCGTTTTCGCGTGTTGATCGAGGCGTTCGGCTCTGCCTCAAAGGCTATCAGCGCGCCTGCCAGTGCCTGGCGCTCCCTCGGGTTGCCGCCTGCCAGCGCGGATGCCCGACGCAGCCCGCAAATCCGTGACAGCGCCAGTGACGCGCTCGCGTGGTTGGAGCATCCCGCCCAGCATTTACTGATGTGGGACCAACCTGATTACCCTGCCTTGCTTGCGCAGATTGACGACGCCCCGCCGTTATTGTTCGTCGCCGGCGACCCCAAAATCCTGGAGAAACCGCAGTTGGCCATGGTCGGCAGTCGGCGCGCTTCCAGGCCCGGGCTGGACACCGCCGCCGCCTTTTCCCGCAGCCTCGCGAGCGCCGGTTTTGTCATCACCAGCGGGTTGGCCCTGGGCATTGACGGCGCTGCGCATCAAGCCGCATTGGATGTCGGCGGGCAGACAGTCGGCGTGCTTGGCACCGGCCTGGAAAATTTTTATCCACAGCGCCACCGGCGGCTCGCAGCCGCGATGATTGCCCAAGGGAGTGCGGTGGTTTCCGAGTTTCCACTGGACGCCGCGCCCCAGGCCGCTAACTTTCCCCGGCGCAACCGGATCATCAGTGGCCTGTCGCTGGGGGTGCTGGTGGTGGAGGCCAGCATGGCCAGCGGCTCGCTGATCACAGCAAAGCTCGCTGCCGAGCAGGGGCGTGAGGTGTACGCGATCCCCGGCTCCATCCATCATCCGGGGGCCAAGGGCTGTCATCAGTTGATTCGCGATGGTGCGACGTTGGTGGAATCCATCGAGCATATTCTTGACGGGTTGCGCGGCTGGCAGGCCTTGTCTCGCCCGGCACCGCTGCCGGTGACGCACCCGCTGGTGGCGCTGCTGCATGCCGCGCCTCACACCAGCGAGGCCCTGGCGATTGCCAGCGGGCGGCCCTTGTCCCACGTGCTGGCGACCCTTACCGAGCTGGAGCTCGAAGGCCAGGTCATCTGCGAAAGCGGGCGGTGGCTTGCGCGCTGCTAGGTTTTGTAAAGAACATCGGTAAACTGCGCAGAGCTTTAGTTCGGAGAGTGAGCAATGGTCAACAGGTGGCGTGTGCTGGAAACCGCACGAGAAATTCGCGCAGGCGCGGTGATCGCCTACCCGACCGAAGCGGTCTGGGGCCTTGGCTGCGACCCGTGGAATGAAGAGGCGGTGGACCGGCTGCTGGCGATCAAGAATCGGTCAGTGGACAAGGGGCTGATCCTGGTGGCGGACAATATTCGCCAGTTCGATTTTCTCTTTGAAGATTTCCCGGACACTTGGATCGAGCGCATGGCCAGCACTTGGCCTGGGCCGAATACCTGGTTGGTCCCCCATCAGGACTTGCTGCCTGAATGGGTCACAGGTGTGCATGACACCGTCGCCTTGCGGGTCAGCGATCATCCGCTGGTAAGGGATTTATGCTCATTGGTCGGGCCGCTGATTTCCACGTCGGCCAACCCGCAGGGCCGCCCGGCAGCGCGCACGCGGCTTCGTGTGGAGCAGTATTTCCGTGGCCAGGTTGATCGGGTATTGGGTGGCGCCCTGGGTGGGCGCAAGAACCCAAGCCTGATTCGCGATTTGGCGACAGGCGAGGTTGTGCGGCCTTCTTAAGATTGAGGTGCGGCCTTAGCGAGCAAGCCCGCTGCCACATTCGATCGCGTTCCTTCAGTTGGAATCCGATCAAAATGTGGCAGCGGGCTTGGCGCTGATGAGGCCCTCACCGCCTCAGTAGATCAATCGCCTTACGGCAACAGAATGGTCGACCCCGTCGTGCGTCGCCCTGACAATTCCGTCTGCGCCTTCGCCGCCTCGGCCAGCGAAAACCGCTGGTTGACATCAATGCGCACCTTGCCGCTCTTGATCATCGAGAACAGATCATCGGCCATGGTCTGCAAGTCTTTTGGATTGCTGGCATAGGTCGCCAAGGTCGGCCGAGTGACGTACAGCGAGCCCT
Source organism: Pseudomonas sp. AP19 (assembly GCF_001728855.1). Taxonomy (NCBI): domain Bacteria; kingdom Pseudomonadati; phylum Pseudomonadota; class Gammaproteobacteria; order Pseudomonadales; family Pseudomonadaceae; genus Pseudomonas; species Pseudomonas sp. AP19. The sequence continues at coordinate 23,422 of NZ_LXJP01000013.1, forward strand.
TTGCGGCCAGAATGCCCAGGTTCACCCCGTCCACCGCGCCCGACGCATTCCCAAAACTCACCACCAGCCCACGCGGCGCCACGCTGTCCAGCGAGGTCAGCCAGGTGTCCTTGCCGACGCCGTCGTACACCACAGGCACTTTCTTGCCGTCGGTCAATTCCAGTACGCGTTGTGCGACGTTTTCCTTGCTGTAGTCGATGGTTTCCCAGGCACCGAGGGATTTGGCCAGGGCAGCCTTTTCCGGGGAGCTCACGGTACCGATCAACTTAACGCCTAACGCCTTGGCCCATTGGCAGGCCAGGGAGCCCACACCACCGGCAGCGGCATGGAACAGAATGGTCTCGCCACCCTTCAGTTCGTAAGTCTGGCGCAGCAGGTACTGCACGGTCAGGCCTTTGAGCATGGCGCCGGCGGCTTGCTCGAAGCTGATGTCATCCGGCAAGTGCACCAGGTTGGCGGCGGGCAATACATGCAGCTCGCTGTAGGCGCCCAGTGGGCCACTGCCGTAGGCCACGCGGTCACCGACCTTGAACTGGGTGACCTCGCTGCCCACCGCATCCACCACACCGGCGCCTTCTGCACCCAGGCCCGATGGCAGGGCTGGCGGCGCATAGAGACCGCTGCGGAAATAGGTGTCGATAAAATTCAGGCCGATGGCCTCGTTACGCACGCGAACCTGCTGAGGGCCTGGTTCTGCCGGGGTGTAGTCCACATACTCAAGTACTTCGGGGCCGCCATGGGCACGGAACTGGATACGTTTGGCCATCTGCACTTCTCCTGAGGTCGCATTTGCGTAGCCCTCTATCGGACTCCTAAGCTTGATCTTCGTCAACTGCGGCTTACTGGAGTGCAGTGGTATCCTGTGCGCCCATTTGCCGCCGACGCCCAATGGCCTCGCGTAGCTTTGCCCGATTCAAGGTGATGCCATGACTACCCGCACCGAGGCTGTTAAAGCCTACCTGCTTGACCTGCAAGACCGTATTTGCAGCGCCCTGGAAACCTTTGAGACGGACACTCGCTTTATCGAAGACGCCTGGACCCGGCCTGCGGGCGGCGGCGGTCGCACCCGTGTGATCGAAAACGGTTCGGTGATCGAAAAAGGCGGTGTTAACTTTTCCCACGTGTTTGGCAGCGGCCTCCCACCGTCCGCCAGCGCGCATCGTCCTGAGCTGGCCGGTCGTGGGTTTGAAGCCCTGGGCGTTTCGCTGGTGATCCACCCGCACAACCCCCATGTGCCGACGTCCCACGCTAACGTGCGCTTTTTCATCGCCGAAAAAGAAGGTGAAGAGCCGGTGTGGTGGTTCGGTGGCGGCTTCGACCTCACGCCGTATTACGGCAATGAAGAAGACTGTATCCATTGGCACCGCGTGGCCGAGCAGGCCTGTGCACCGTTCGGCGCGGATGTGTACTCGCGCTACAAGGCCTGGTGCGACACCTACTTCCACATCAAGCATCGCAATGAGCCACGCGGTATTGGCGGCCTGTTCTTCGATGATTTGAACGAGTGGGACTTCGACACCTGCTTCGCCTTCATCCGCGCCATCGGCGACGCCTACATCGACGCCTACCTGCCGATCGTGCAGCGCCGCAAGGCCGCCGCCTACACCGAGCAGCAGCGTCAGTTCCAAGAGTTCCGCCGTGGGCGCTATGTCGAGTTCAACCTCGTCTATGACCGTGGCACCCTGTTCGGCCTGCAATCGGGCGGCCGTACCGAGTCGATCCTGATGTCGCTGCCGCCGCAGGTGCGCTGGAGCTATGACTGGAAAGCCGAGGCCGGTAGCGAAGAAGCGCGCCTCACTGATTACTTCCTGCAAGATCGCGACTGGCTCGGCATTGCCGCGCCCAAGGCAGCTGTCTGATGGACCGTTATGTCGTCTTCGGCAACCCCATCGGCCACAGCAAATCGCCGCTGATTCACCGTATGTTCGCCGCGCAAACCGGTGAGCAATTGGACTACAGCACCCTGCTTGCGCCGCTGGAGGATTTCACCGGCTGTGCCCGTGAGTTTTTTCAACAAGGCCGTGGCGCCAATGTCACCGTGCCGTTCAAGGAAGACGCGTATCGCCTGGCCAACAGCCTGACCGAACGCGCCCAGCGCGCCGGCGCGGTGAACACCTTAAGCCAGTTGGCCGATGGCAGCCTGCTTGGCGATAACACTGATGGCGCGGGCCTTGTGCGCGACCTGACGGTGAACGCCGGGTTGAGCATCAAAGGCAAGCGTATCCTGCTGCTGGGCGCCGGTGGCGCGGTACGTGGGGCGCTGGAGCCGTTGTTGGCTGAGCAACCGGCCTCGCTGATCATCGCCAATCGGACCGTGGCAAAAGCCGAGTTGCTCGCCGAACTGTTCAACGACCTGGGCCCGGTGTCTGCCAGCGGTTTCGACTGGCTGCGTGAGCCGGTGGACGTGATCATCAATGCCACGTCCGCCAGCCTGTCAGGCGATGTACCGCCGATTGCCGGCAGCCTGATCGAGCCGGGCAAAACCTTCTGCTACGACATGATGTACGCCAAGGAACCGACCGCGTTCTGTCGCTGGGCTGCTGAGCAAGGCGCGGCGGTGGCGATGGACGGTTTGGGCATGCTGGTGGAGCAGGCCGCAGAAGCCTTTTTCCTGTGGCGCGGTGTGCGCCCGGATTCGGCGCCGGTGTTGGCTGAGTTGCGTAGGCAGTTGGCCTGACACAAAGCGAATGTGGGCACAGTCAGTGTGGGAGCGGGCTTGCTCGCGAAAGCGGTGTGTCAGTCAATAATTACTTAACTGAGCCACCGCATTCGCGAGCAAGCCCGCTCCCACAGTTTTAAGCGTGTTTATTCTTCAAAATGGATGGGGCAGTTGTCGGCCCCTTCCAATTTCTTTAATTCTTCCACTACCTGCGGCCTGGCTCGGCGCAACGTCAGGCTACGTCCCGCTCTGTGCAAACGCCGCGCCTCCTGGTGCAACATTTCCACCCCGGAATAGTCGATAAAGTTGATCTGTTGCGCCTCGATCACCACCCGCTCGCCTTGCAGGCTTTGCAGGCGTACTTGCAGGTAATGGCTGGCGCCAAAAAAAATCGAGCCGCCGACCCGCAATACATCCTCGTCACCGTCACGCCATTGCTGAACCCGTGGTTGCGACGTGCGTTTGAGGTAGAAAAACAGCGACGCCAGCACCCCCGCGTAAATCGCTGTTTGTAGCTCCAGCAGCAAGGTGGCCACGCAGGTCAGGCTCATCACCACAAACTCGGCCCGGCTCACGCGAAACAATGCGCGAATGCCGCGGTGGTCCACCAGGCCCCAGCAGATCAACAGGATGCTCGCGGCCATGCTGGGAATCGGAATGTGCGCGATCAACGCCGCGCCGAACAGCGCAAACAGCGCCACCCACGCGGCGGAAAACACACCTGCCAAGGGCGAACACGCGCCTGCCTCGTAGCTGAGGCCGGAACGCGTAAAGGAACCGGCTGACAAGTAGCCAGAGAAAAATCCGCCGACGATATTGGATAAACCCTGCGCCCGGACTTCCTGATTGGCGTCGAGTAACTGCTGCGAGCGCGCCGACAGCGAACGGGCAATCGACAGGCTCGTCACCAGCCCCAGCATGCCCACCGCCACGGCGCTGGGCAGCAGGCGCAGGAGCATATCCAGGTCCATCGGCAATGGGCTGAATGGCGGCAGTTTGCCCACGAACGAACTGACCAGCGCCACCTGGCCGAACATCGTCGGCCACAGCCACGCGGCCAGGCTGCCCAGAGACAGAGCGATCAATAGCGTGGGCCAGCGTGGCATCAGGTACTTGAGCAATGCGCCCACCAGCAAGGTGCCCAAGCCAAGGGCGAGTGAGGCATGGTCCCACTCGCCAGCATGGTTGATCAGCGCCGCCAGGCTATTGATCGCCGTGGCCTCGCTTGGTAACTCCAGCCCCAGCAGGTTGGGTAACTGCCCCAATGCAATCACCACGGCAGCCCCCAGGGTGAAACCCAGCACCACGGAATGGGAGACGAAATTCACCAGCGCGCCGAAGCGCAGCATGCCCAACAACCACTGGAAAACGCCGGCGAGGAAGGTCAGCAACAGGATCAAGGTGATGTAGTCCTGCGACCCCGGCACGGCCAATGGACTGATACTGGCGTAGAGCACGATGGAAATCGCCGCCGTCGGGCCACAGATCAGGTGCCAGGAGGAGCCCCAGAGGCAGGCGATCAGCACCGGAATAATCGCGGCGTATAAGCCGTATTCGGGTGGGAGACCGGCGATCAGCGCGTAGGCAATCGACTGCGGCAGCGCGAGTACCGCGCCGCTGAGGCCGACCATCGCATCCCGGCCGACACTGGCGCGGGTTTGGCGCGGTAGCCAGGCGAGGAAGGGCAAGAGTGTATGGCGGTTGAGCCGGGGCATCGCAAACTCGGTCGAAAGGGTTGGCTCAGAGTATCAGTCCACACCGACCCCTGTGGGAGCGGGGGTGTGTGGGAGCTGGCTTGCCTGCGATCCAGGCACCTCGGTAATACCGATACACCGCGGTGATGCTATCGCAGGCAAGCCAGCTCCCACAGGGATTAGCGTTTGGCATTAGAGTTTGGCTTTTACCGCCGCTAGCGCATCCTGGCCATCCACGGTTTTTACGCCATCGAGCCATTTATCCAGCACCGCCGGATTCGCCTTGATCCATGCCTTCGCCGCGTCGGCATTGCTGACCTTGTTATTGGCCACCTCAGCCATGATGCTGTTTTCCATGTCCTGGGTAAAACTCAGGTTGGTCAGCAGCTTCCCGACATTCGGGCAGGCCTGTGCATAACCCTTGCGGGTCAGAGTAAACACGCTGCCTTTGTCACCGAAGTACTTCTCGCCACCCTTGAGGTAATGCATTTTCAACTGCACGTTCATCGGGTGCGGTGTCCAGCCGAGGAAGGTGACGAAGCGCTGTTTCTTCACCGCGCGCGACACCTCAGCCAGCATCGCCTGCTCACTCGACTCGATCAGCTTCCACTGGCCCAGGTCGAAGTCGTTCTTCTTGATGATCTCCTGCAGCGAGATATTCGCCGGCGCGCCGGAGCCGATGCCGTAGATCTTTTTGTCGAACTTATCCGCAAACCTGTTCAAGTCAGCAAAGTCATGCACCCCGGCGTCCCACACATAGTCCGGGACGGCGAGGGTGAACTCGGTGCCGTCGAGGTTTTTCGCCAGTTGCACCACGTCGCCATTGGCCACGAACTTGTCATAGAAGCCCTGCTGCGCCGGCATCCAGTTACCCAGGAACACATCCACCTGGCCGTCCTTGAGACCGCCAAACGTAATCGGCACCGCCAGGGTGTCGACCTTGGCCTTGTAGCCCATGCCGTTCAACAGAAAACCGGTGATGGCATTGGTGGCGGCGATATCGCTCCAGCCCGGATCGGCCATCTTCACGGTATCGCAGCTTGAGTCGGCATAGGCGCCGGCGCTGCTCAACGCCAGCAGTGCAACGCTCAACACGGTGGATAACTTTTGCATGGCCTTCCCCTCAGTTTTATTGGTTTTGGCAGGGTTTTGGATAACGTGCCTTACGCTCCAGATCGTCGAGGTCGATATGGTTGCGCATGTATTGCTGACTGGCGTCTACCAGTGGCTGGTGGTCCCAGCTCTTCAGCTTGCCCTGGGTCAGCGCCTCAAATACCAGGCGACGACGGCGTTGGCTGGCGAGCACCTGCTGGTGGATCGCCGGGATGTCCCATTTGGCCCGCGCCTCACGCAAAAACGCCTCGAACAGTGGCCGGTGTTCCGGTGATTGGCTGAGGTCTTCCCGCTCGTGCGGGTCGTTGCGTACATCAAACAGTAGGCACGGATCGTCCTCGCTGTAGATGAACTTGTAAGCGCCACGGCGAATCATCATCAGCGGGCTGATGGTGCCTTCGGCCATGTATTCACCGAACACTTCGTCGTGCCCGCCCAGCCGCTGCAAGTGCGGGACCAGTGAGCGGCCGTCCAGCGGTAAACGCGGGTCCAGTTCGCCGCCGGCCAGTTCCACCAGTGTCGGCAACAGGTCGGCCGTCGACACGGCCTGAGACACGCGGCCAGCGGCAAACTGGCCTGGCGCACTGACCAGCAGCGGCACGCGGGCGGCCATTTCAAACCAGTGCATTTTGTACCAGAGGCCGCGCTCGCCGAGCATGTCGCCGTGGTCGCCGGAGAAGATGATGATGGTGTCATCGGCCAGCCCGGTGTCTTGCAGGGTTTGCAGGAGTTTGCCGACGTTGCTGTCGATATAGCTGCATGCGCCGAAGTAGGCGCGGCGGGCATCACGGATCTTGTTCAGCGGCAGCGGCTTGTCCCACAGGTCATACACCTTGAGCAGGCGTTGGGAGTGCGGGTCGAGGTCGGCCTGGGCTGGCGTCGTAGGCAATGGGATGTCGCTGTCGTCGTACAGGTCCCAGAACGGTTTGGGAATCGTGTACGGGTCATGTGGGTGAGTCATCGACACGGTCAGGCAGAACGGCTGGTCGCCGTCTTCACGAATATGGTCGAACAAATACTGCTGGGCCTTGAACACCACCTCTTCGTCAAAATCCAGCTGGTTGGTGCGCACGCACGGGCCGGCTTGCAGCACCGAAGACATGTTGTGATACCAGGTGGGGCGCACGTCCGGCTCGTCCCAATTCACCGCCCAGCCATAGTCGGCGGGGTAGATGTCACTGGTCAGGCGTTCTTCGTAACCGTGCAGTTGGTCTGGCCCGCAAAAGTGCATTTTGCCGGACAACGCGGTGCGGTAGCCCAGGCGACGCAAGTAATGGGCGTAAGTCGGCACATCGGCGGGGAAATCCGCCGCGTTGTCGTAGGCGCCAATCTTGCTCGGCAACTGGCCACTGACCAGGGTGAAACGCGACGGCGCACACAACGGGCTGTTGCAATAAGCAGCGTCGAACACCACGCCCTGTTCGGCGAGGCGGCTCAGGTTGGGCAGCTTGATCGGGGAAGGTCCGTAGAACGGAAGCATCGGCGCGGCCATTTGATCGGCCATGATGAAAAGAATGTTCTTGCGCTTCATGAGTCTTCGGCATTCCATAGGCGGTGTTTATGCGAATGAGCATGCAGCCCATGGAAAATGGGGTAAAGCCCATGAAAAGCAATGTCTAGGATAAGCACAGCTTATGTATGAAGCCCTCGGCGATTTATCCCTCGACCTGCTGCGCGCTTTCGAAGCGGCGGCACGCCATCGCAGCTTCACCGCCGCCGCGATGGAATTGGGCACCACTCAGCCGGCCATCAGCCAGCAAATCAAGCGCCTTGAAGAACAGCTGGCGATCCGCCTGTTTGATCGCATCTACCGCGGCATCGAACTGACCGACGCTGGCGCGCTGTTGTTCGAGCACGTCCAGGGCGGCTTGCAGGCGATCAATTCGGGCCTCAGCGCGATCACTCAACAGGACCAGCATGAAGTGCTGCAAGTGGCCACCGACTTTGCCTTTGCCGCCTACTGGCTGATGCCGCGCCTGCATCGCTTCCACCAGGCCAACCCACACGTTGACGTGAGCCTGGTCACCAGCGAGCGCAACCACGCCACCTTGCGCAGCGATATCGACGTGGCAGTGTTGTTCGGCGACGGTCGTTTCAAGCAGGGCGAAAGTCTTTGGCTGTTCAATGAGGAAGTGTTCCCGGTGTGCAGCCCGCAATGGCTGAAGGACCAGGCCACCGCGTTGACCGTGCAGACCTTGCCGGACTATCCCCTGTTGCACCTGCGCCAGGAAAACAACAGCCAGTGGTTCGACTGGAGCGGCGTGTTTCGCGAGCTGGGCATCACCGCCGTGCCCACCCCTGGCCAATTACGCTTCGACAACTACACCCTGCTGATCCAGGCCGCGATTGCTGGCCAGGGCGTGGCCATCGGCTGGCGCCATTTGGTTGATAACCTGCTGGAACAGAACTGGCTGTGCCGACCGATCACCGACACGGTGATCTCGCGTTTTGGCTATTACGTGGTGCAGCCCCAGCGAAAGCGCCGCGGTCAGTTAGTCGAGCGCTTTGTCGACTGGCTGGTGGCCGAGCAAGCCAGCAGCGCGCAGTCGTTGACCGGGCTGGCCCTGCCGTCGATTGCGGTCTAGGATCGGGGCCTACTGGATGCGGATTTCTCCATGCAACGTATCAAGGGCTACCACGCCCATATCTACTTCGACGCCAGCACTATCGGCCAGGCGCGCAGCCTGTGCGAAGACGCGGCGCGCTTGTTCCCGCTGCGCATGGGCCGTGTGCACGAACGGCCAGTGGGCCCGCACCCTGACTGGAGCTGCCAACTGGCATTCGAGCCGGAGTACATCGGCGTCGTGCTGCCGTGGCTGGCGCTGCATCGCGAAGGCCTGGTGGTGTTTCTGCACCCTGAGACCGGCGATGACTTGAAGGACCACACCGATTACGCGATCTGGATGGGCGCAATGCGCGCGCTGGACCTGTCTGTTTTTTAACCAATGTCCAAACAAATCCCGTTCCCTTGTGCAAAGGCGACGGGATTTTTTTCATGCCCGCCCAATATATGGGACTGTTATTTATATATTGAGATATCGCCAGCCATAGGTTTATATTCGCCCATCTGCTTTTTTCAGCACCCACTCATTTCAGGTGAAGCGATGCAGGCGCAATTGATCGTGCTCGACTGGGGGACCAGCTCCCTTCGTGCTTATAAACTCGGGCCGGCCGGCGAGGTGCTGGAACAGCGCTCGCTGGCATTCGGCATCATGCACCTGCCCACTGAACCGCGGGAGATTGCCGGCGTTCGCTGCGGCGATGGCTTCGAGTTGGCGTTCGATGCCGCCTGCGGCGACTGGCTCGACGCCGAACCCAACTTGCCGGTGATCGCCTGCGGCATGGTGGGCAGCGCCCAGGGTTGGAGCGAGGCGGCCTATCGCAATACGCCAGTCGATGTGGCCAGCCTGGGCCAGGCGCTCCACACAGTGCGCAGCCTGCGCGGGGTGGATGTGCATATCGTGCCTGGCGTGATCGAACAGGTCGGCTTGCCCAATGTGATGCGCGGCGAAGAAACCCAAGTGCTGGGCGTGCTGCAAGGCCTTGAGGCCGAGGTCCTGATTGGTCTGCCCGGCAGTCATTCCAAATGGGTCGAGGTGAAAGGCGGCTGCATCACTCATTTCGACACCTTCATGACCGGCGAGCTGTTCGCGGTGCTGAGCAAGCACAGCCTCCTCGGGCGTACTCAAAAAACATCCGAACACTTCCAGGCCGAGGCGTTTGATCGCGGCGTGAACGTGGCGTTATCAGCAGATGGCCAACGTGGCGTGCTCTCGACGCTGTTCAGCGCGCGCACCCTGGGCTTGACCGCGCAACTGGCACCCGAACAGCAACCGGATTATCTGTCCGGCCTGCTCATTGGCCATGAACTCGCCGGTTTGCCGCGCCAGGCGAAACACCAACCCATCGTCCTAGTCGGCGCCGCACCGCTCTGCGCCCGCTACCAACGCGCCCTCGCGCTGTGCGGTTTCGCCCCGGTCAGCCTGGCGCAGGAAGCCACCGAGCGCGGCTTGTGGCAACTGGCAGTCGCGGCCGGGCTCACTCAACCTGTATCGGAGGCCTGACATGCTCAAGCAAGCACTCGCACACAATGGTTTGATCGCAATCCTGCGCGGTATACGACCGGACGAAGCGGAGGCGGTTGGCCAGGTGCTCTATCAGGCTGGCTTTCGCGTGATTGAAGTACCGCTGAACTCCCCCGACCCTTACACCAGCATCCGTACGCTGCGCGACAGCCTGCCCGCCGATTGCCTGATCGGCGCGGGTACGGTGTTGACGCCGGAGCAAGTGGCGCAGGTGAAAGCGGCCGGCGGCCAGGTGATTGTCATGCCCCACAGCGACGCCAAGGTGCTACGTGCTGCGAAAGCGGCGGGCCTGTACCTGTCGCCGGGTGTCGCCACGCCGACCGAAGCCTTCGCCGCGCTGGCCGAGGGTGCCGACGTATTGAAGCTGTTCCCGGCCGAGCAAATGGGCCCGGCGGTGATCAAGGCGTGGCTGGCGGTATTGCCGACGGGCACGTTGCTGCTGCCGGTCGGCGGTGTGACCCCGGACAACATGCAGGTGTATTTCGACGCCGGCGCGAAGGGCTTCGGCCTGGGTTCCGGGTTGTTCAAGCCGGGTATGTCGGTGGCGCAAGTCGCCAGCAGCGCCCAGGCCTATGTTGCGGCCTGGAACGCGCTTAACTGATGCCCCTGAACTGAGTGCAAGCTTTGCGCCTTGGGCGCTGCATCGACAAGAGAGATAAGAGATGAAAATCACCAAACTGACTACCTTCATCGTGCCGCCGCGCTGGTGCTTCCTCAAGGTTGAAACCGACCAGGGCGTGACCGGTTGGGGCGAGCCCGTGGTTGAAGGTCGCGCCCACACGGTGGCGGCTGCCGTCGAAGAGCTCAGCGACTACCTGATCGGCAAAGACCCACGCAATATCGAAGACATCTGGACCGTGCTCTACCGTGGCGGCTTCTACCGTGGCGGCGCCGTGCACATGAGTGCCCTGGCCGGTATCGACCAGGCGCTGTGGGATATCAAGGGCAAGGCGCTTGGCGTATCGGTCAGCGACCTGTTGGGCGGCCAGGTGCGCGACAAGATCCGCGTGTATTCATGGATCGGCGGCGATCGCCCGGCCGACACCGCCCGCGCCGCCAAAGAGGCGGTCGCGCGTGGTTTTACCGCAGTGAAAATGAACGGCACTGAAGAACTGCAGTTCGTCGACAGCTTTGAAAAAGTTGACCTGGCCCTGGCCAACGTGGCTGCCGTGCGCGACGCCGTCGGCCCTAACGTCGGCATCGGCGTCGACTTCCATGGCCGCGTACACAAGCCCATGGCCAAGGTGCTGATGAAAGAGTTGGACCCGTACAAACTGATGTTTATCGAAGAACCGGTGCTCAGTGAAAACTATGAGGCGCTGAAAGAACTGGCGCCGCTGACCAGCACGCCGATCGCCCTCGGCGAGCGGTTGTTCTCGCGGTGGGACTTCAAGCGTGTGCTCAGCGAAGGTTACGTCGACATCATCCAGCCGGACGCGTCCCACGCCGGCGGCATCACCGAAACCCGCAAGATCGCCAACATGGCCGAAGCCTACGACGTGGCCCTGGCCCTGCACTGCCCGCTGGGTCCGATTGCCCTGGCGGCCTGCCTGCAACTGGACGCGGTTTGCTACAACGCGTTTATCCAGGAGCAAAGCCTGGGCATCCACTACAACGAGAGCAACGACTTGCTCGACTACGTGCGCGACCCGGGCGTGTTCGACTATGACAAAGGCTTTGTGAAGATCCCCAATGGGCCGGGCCTGGGCATCGAGATCAACGAAGAGTATGTGATCGAACGCGCGGCCATCGGCCACCGCTGGCGCAACCCGATCTGGCGCCATGCCGACGGCAGCTTCGCCGAGTGGTAAGCCCCTCCTGAGGAAACACAGTCAATGTGGGAGCTGGCTTGCCGGCGATATCGGTGGGCCAGCTTGCATCTCTGGCGCAGGTATACCGCCATCGCAGGCAAGCCAGCTCCCACACTGACCGCGCTCGTTCAGCCAGATTTGTCCTCAATAACCATAAGAAGAGGCACTCCCCCATGCACCCTGAATCCTTCACCGGGCAGGCGTCTTTAGTCACGCCCAGCAGAAAGCGTTTCTTCATCATGGTGTTGCTGTTTATCACCGTGGTGATCAACTACCTCGACCGCAGCAACCTGTCGATTGCCGCCCCGGCGCTGACCAGCGAGCTGGGGATCGACCCAGTGCACGTCGGGCTGATCTTCTCGGCTTTCGGCTGGACCTACGCCGCCATGCAGATCCCCGGCGGCTGGCTGGTCGACCGGGTGCCGCCGCGCATTCTCTACACCGTCGCCCTGCTGCTGTGGTCGATTGCCACCGTGCTGCTCGGGTTCGCCGCCAGCTTTATCGCGCTGTTCGTGCTGCGTATGGCGGTGGGTGCGCTGGAAGCGCCGGCCTACCCGATCAACAGCCGCGTGGTCACCACCTGGTTTCCGGAACGCGAGCGCGCCACGGCGATTGGTGTTTACACCTCGGGGCAATTTGTCGGGCTCGCCTTTCTCACGCCGGTACTGGCCTGGCTGCAGCACGCGTTTGGCTGGCACATGGTGTTCGTCGCCACCGGGGGTGTGGGCATTCTGTGGGCGCTGATCTGGTACGCGGTGTACCGCGAGCCGAAGGATTTCAAAGGCGCCAACGCGGCTGAAATCGAACTGATCCGCGACGGTGGCGGGCTGGTGGATATCCAGGCGCAAACGGCCAAGGCGCCGTTCAGTTGGGTCGACCTGAGGGTGGTGCTGAGCCAGCGCAAGTTGTGGGGCATCTACCTGGGGCAGTTCTGCCTGAACTCCACGCTGTGGTTCTTCCTGACGTGGTTCCCGACCTACCTGGTGAAATACCGGGGCATGGACTTCATCAAGTCCGGGTTGTTGGCGTCGTTGCCGTTTCTCGCCGCATTTGTCGGCGTGCTGTGTTCGGGGATTTTTTCTGATTGGCTGATTCGCCGGGGCGCGTCGGTAGGCTTTGCGCGCAAGTTGCCGATCATTGGCGGGCTGCTGATTTCCACGGCGATCATCGGCGCCAACTATGTGGACTCGACAGCGTGGGTGATTGCGTTTCTGGCGCTAGCGTTTTTCGGCAATGGCTTGGCGTCGATCACCTGGTCGCTGGTATCGACCTTGGCGCCTGCGCGTTTGTTGGGGCTCACCGGGGGCGTGTTTAACTTTATCGGTAACTTGTCGGCGATTACCACGCCGATAGTGATCGGCTTTCTGGCCAGTGGTGATTCATTTGCGCCAGCGATTACCTACATCGCGGTGCTGGCATTGCTCGGGGCGCTTTCCTACGTGTTGCTGGTGGGCAAAGTCGAACGCATCGAACTGTAAACCCATTATCAGGGCGGCGGCTGACCCCTGTGGCAAGCCCGCTCGCTTCAACAAGCCGGCTTGCCACCCAAGCATTGCGGTCAGTTGAGCACGCCGTTCAGGATTTCGTAGACGATCCCCGTGCCCACCGCGATCAACACCACGTCCGGCCCGGAACGGCGCCATTCATACCCTGGGTAAACCGGCAGGCGTGCCAGGGCGCGATTGTCGAGACGTTCACCGTAATAGCCGCGTGGCAGGGGCTGGCCGCGAACCAGACGTACATTCGGCGGCGGCGGTGCGCCGCGCGAGAATTGGCCGTGGTTGTCGTGGATGATCTGCCGCACCGGGCCGAAGTCCTGAGGTGGGCCGCCGCGACGGTTGTCCGGCGGGCCGCGATGGTCGTCGCCACGTTGCTCGTGCTGGCCTTGCGGGCCGCCACGGCCGGGGCCGTCGCCATCACCCCGTTGGTCAGGCGGCGCGGCCTGCACCAAGGCACTCGCGCCGAGCATCAGCACGCCGAGACCGGCGATCAAGCGTTTAGGCATTTTCATGGGGTGTTTCCTCAGTACTGCACCAACAAAAAAGGGATTTCGAACCGAGTTCGAAATCCCTTGGTCTTGTCAGTTTAGGTACTGATTCGACAGTATGATTCCTCTGTATCAGGAACTTTACCTACCGCTACATGGCGTTTACTTACGGGCGTTGCGGACACCTTCCGACAGCGCCGCGCACAAGCCCAATACGCCATCAATCGCTTGCTGATCATTTTTGGCATTGGCAATGTGGTCGATCAGCGCCGAACCCACCACCACACCGTCAGCCAAGCGTGCGATGGCCGCAGCCTGCTCAGGCGTGCGGATACCAAAACCGATGCTGATGGGCAGGTCGGTGTGGCGGCGCAAGCGGGTCACCGCTTCTTCAACGTGTTCCAGGGTGGCCGCACCGGCACCGGTGACACCGGCTACCGACACGTAATACACAAAGCCGGAGCTGCCGTTGAGCACGGTCGGCAGGCGTACGTCATCGGTGGTTGGCGTGGTCAGGCGGATAAAGTCGAGGCCTGCTGCCTGGGCCGGGTCGCACAGCTCGCCGTTATGCTCAGGCGGCATGTCGACCACGATCAGGCCATCAACGCCGGCTTCTTTCGCGTCGGTGATGAACTGTGGCACACCGTATTTGTGGATCGGGTTGAAGTAACCCATCAGCACCAGTGGTGTGTCGTTATTGCCCTGGCGGAACTCGCGAACCATCTGCAGGGTTTTCGCCAGATTCTGCTTGGCTTCCAGCGCGCGGATGTTGGCCAGTTGAATCGCCGGGCCGTCGGCCATCGGGTCGGTGAAGGGCATGCCCAGCTCGATCACGTCGGCGCCGGCCGCCGGCAAACCCTTGAGGATCGCCAGCGAGGTGTCATAACCCGGGTCGCCGGCGGTGACGAAGGTCACCAGGGCCGCGCGGTTTTGTACTTTCAGCTGCGCAAAGCGGGTTTGCAGGCGGCTCATCAGTGTTTCTCCTGCTGGGACTGTTCCATGTGGTGCATCACGGTCTGCATGTCTTTGTCGCCACGGCCGGAGAGGTTGACCACCATCAGGTGATCCTTCGGCAGATTCGGTGCGCGTTTGAACACTTCGGCCAAGGCGTGGGCGGTTTCCAGTGCGGGAATAATCCCTTCCAGGCGGCAGCATTTGTGGAATGCGATCAGGGCCTCGTCGTCGGTCACCGAGGTGTATTGGGCGCGGCCGATATCATGCAACCAGGCATGCTCAGGGCCGATGCCGGGGTAGTCGAGGCCGGCGGAAATCGAGTGGGCGTCGATGATCTGGCCGTCGTCGTCCTGCAGCAGGAAGGTGCGGTTGCCGTGCAGCACGCCCGGTACGCCGCCGTTGAGGCTGGCGGCATGCTTGCCGGTTTCGATGCCGTAGCCGGCTGCTTCAACACCGATAATCTCGACGCTGGCGTCATCCAGGAACGGGTGGAACAGGCCCATGGCGTTGGAGCCACCGCCGATGCAGGCCACCAGGCTGTCCGGCAAGCGGCCTTCCTGGGCTTGCATCTGGGTGCGGGTTTCCTTGCCGATCACGGCCTGGAAGTCGCGCACCATCGCCGGGTACGGGTGCGGGCCGGCCACGGTGCCGATCAGGTAGAAGGTGTCGTCGACGTTGGTCACCCAGTCACGCAGGGCTTCGTTCATCGCGTCCTTGAGGGTGCCGGTGCCGGCGACCACCGGGATCACTTCGGCGCCCAGCAGCTTCATGCGGAACACGTTGGCCTGTTGGCGCTCGATGTCGGTGGTGCCCATGTAGATCACACAGTCGAGGCCAAAGCGTGCGGCCACGGTGGCGGTTGCCACGCCGTGCATGCCGGCGCCGGTCTCGGCGATGATGCGTTTTTTGCCCATGCGCCGCGCCAGCAGGATCTGGCCGATGCAGTTGTTGATCTTGTGCGCGCCGGTGTGGTTCAGTTCTTCGCGCTTGAGGTAGATCTTGGCGCCGCCGCAGAACTCAGTCAGGCGCTCGGCGAAATACAGCGGGCTTGGGCGTCCGACGTAGTCGCGCTGGAAGTAGGCCAGTTCTTCGTTGAAAGCCGGATCAATCTTCGCCGCTTCGTATTCGCGGGCCAGGTCGAGGATCAACGGCATCAGGGTTTCAGCGACGTAGCGGCCGCCGAACGCGCCAAAGAGGCCGTTGGCGTCGGGGCCGTTGCGCAGGTCGGTCTGGGACTGAGTCATGGGGCGCTCCAGGAAATAATTCGTGTGAGAGGCAATGACGGTCACTCTACCCCTCACATCCGGCGCTGAAAACCGATAAGATCGCCGCAACCTGTCAGGAAAACTCACAGATGAGCCGAGACCTTCCGCCCCTCAATGCCCTGCGCGCGTTCGAAGCCACTGCCCGGCTCAACAGCGTCAGCCAGGCCGCTGAGCAACTGCATGTGACCCACGGTGCCGTCAGTCGCCAGTTGAAGGTGCTGGAAGAGCATTTGGGTGTCAGCCTGTTCGTCAAGGACGGGCGCGGCCTTAAACTCACAGATGCCGGTGTGCGCCTGCGCGACGCGAGTGCCGAAGCCTTCGAGCGCTTGAGGGACGTGTGCGCAGAACTCACCCAAGCCAGCGCCGATGCGCCCTTCGTGCTGGGCTGCTCGGGCAGCTTGTTGGCGCGCTGGTTGATCCCGCGCCTGGGCCGCTTGAACGCAGACTTACCGGACCTGCGCCTGCACCTGTCCGCCGGTGACGGCGACCTTGATCCTCGGCGGCCCGGTCTTGACGCCCTGCTGGTTTTCGCCGAACCGCCGTGGCCGGTGGATATGCAAGTGTACGAACTGGCCAGCGAGCGGATTGGCCCGGTGATGAGCCCGCGCTTCGCCGGTTATGAGCCTCTGCGTCATGCACCTGCCTCGGCGTTGTGTGGCGAAGCGCTGTTGCACACCACCTCGCGCCCGCAGGCCTGGCCCAGTTGGGCGCAGCAACACGGCATCGAGCCCGGCGCGCTGAAACTCGGCCAGGGTTTTGAGCATTTGTATTATTTGCTGGAGGCGGCTGTTGCCGGGCTGGGAGTGGCGATTGCACCTGAACCGCTGGTGGCAGAGGACCTGCGAGCGGGTCGCCTGGTGGCGCCGTGGGGTTTCAGTGAAACCCCGGCGCACCTGGCGTTGTGGCTACCCAAACGCGCCGCAGACGGGCGCGCCGGTCAGCTGGCGCAGTGGCTCAAGGCAGAGCTGCTGCGCCAACCGCTGTAGCCGGTCAATCAGTCACCGCGTTTGCACAGCAGGTAAGCGGCCAGCAGGCCCAACGCGCCAACGGCAACGCCGGCGGTAGTCCATGGGTGCTCTTGCGCGTAGTCGCGGGTGGCGACGCCGGTTTCGCGGATTTTGACTTTGCTTTCTTCGTAGGCATCGCTGATCAGGTGGCGGGAGTGCTTGAGAGCATTCTCGGCATTACTTTTCAGGGCCTTCAGCGTTTTGCGCGACTCATCGGATGCATCATCCTTGAGGCTCTCAAGGGACTTGAGCAGGCTCGAAATCTCGGCTTCCATGCTTTCCAGCGACGCTTTGCGTAAAGAAGTGTTGGCCATGTGGGCTCTCCTGAAGTGATTGAGTGGCGTGTGTAGATACCGACTACGGCGTTTTCAGAAAGTGCAGTAAATCTGAACTTTCACCTACGAATAGCCGCCAGAAGCAGTACGAACATTGACTGCTACGCTCAGTAGAGACCTCAGGAGAAACGCTATGTCAGATCATCACACTTACAAGAAAGTCGAACTGGTGGGCTCGTCGACGACCAGTATCGAAGACGCCATCAACAACGCGATTGCCGAAGCGCATAAGAGCATCAAGCACTTGGAGTGGTTTGAAGTGACCGAAACCCGTGGCCACATCAAGGACGGCAAGGCCGCGCACTTCCAGGTCACGCTGAAGGTGGGGTTCCGAATTGCCAGTAGTTGATCACGTCGGTTGAACTTGCCGACTGGCCGATTGCCATAACCTGCGCTACACCCTTAGGGTGCCGATGCAATGCATCGGCACGCTCTTTTCGATCAGCGCAAGGAAAGTAACGGATGAAGAAGTTCCTGTTGGCGGTAGGTTTGTTGAGCATCGCGGGTACAGCCCTGGCGGCGGGCAAGCCTTGTGAAGAGCTGAAAAGTGAACTCGCAGCAAAGCTTGATGCGAAAGGCGTTCAGCATTATTCCCTGGATGTTGTCGATAAAGGCGCTGCAGCCGATGGAAGTAAGGTGATTGGCTCCTGCGAAGGCGGCACCAAGGAAATCGTCTACAAACGCGGTTAATCCCGTGTTCCAGACATAAAAAACCGACGCGAGTGCGTCGGTTTTTTTTCGCCTCGGGCTCAGCCTTTCATCAGCTGTGCCAGCAGCTCGTAGGAATGAATCCGGTCAGCGTGCTCGTAGAGGTCGCTGGTAAAGATCAGCTCATCGGCACCGGTTTGCTCGATCAGCACTTCCAGTTTGGCGCGGATCTTGGCCGGGCCGCCGACCATGGCCAAGCCGAGGAAGCTGCCGACGGCGTCTTTTTCATGGGGTAGCCACAGGCCGTCCATGCTTTTCACCGGTGGGCGCTGCACCAGGCTTTGCCCGCGCATCAGCGCCAGAATGCGTTGGTACACGGACGTGGCGAGGTAATCGGCCTGCTCGTCGGTATCGGCCGCCACCAGCGGAATGCCGAGCATCACGTAGGGCTTGTCCAGCACGGCTGAAGGCTTGAAGTGATTGCGATACACGCGAATCGCCTCGTGCATCAAGCGCGGTGCGAAATGTGAGGCGAAGGCGTAGGGCAAACCCCTCTCTCCCGCAAGCTGCGCGCTGAACAGGCTGGAACCCAGCAGCCAGACCGGTACGTTGGTGCCAGTGCCCGGCACGGCGATCACCCGTTGGTCAGGCGTGCGTGGGCCGAGGTAGGCCATCAGTTCGGCCACGTCTTCGGGGAAATCGTCGGCGCTGCCCGAGCGTTCACGGCGCAGGGCGCGGGCGGTCATCTGGTCGGAACCGGGCGCGCGGCCCAAGCCCAGGTCGATACGGCCGGGGTACAGGCTTTCCAGCGTGCCGAACTGCTCGGCAATGACCAAGGGCGCGTGGTTGGGCAGCATGACGCCGCCGGAGCCGACGCGGATGGTCGAGGTGCCACCGGCCAGATAGCCCAGCAACACCGAGGTGGCCGAGCTGGCGATGCCGTCCATGTTGTGGTGTTCGGCCACCCAAAAACGGTTGTAGCCGAACTTTTCCACGTGCTGGGCGAGGTCCAGAGAGTTGCGCAACGATTGCGCGATGCTCCCGTTGGCGCGCACGGGCACGAGGTCGAGGGTCGAGAACTTCACGTCGGACAGCGATTTCATAAGCCTGCTTCTCCATTAGGTGCGCAGGCTTATAGACGAACCAAAACCTGCCGCTTCATGTGCATGTTCTATGCAATGAGGGCATATACCCGAGATTCAATAGAGGTGGAGAGATTTCCTACTAAATAACTAGGTTTTTCCGACAAGATGAACTTTGCCCGCGCATCTATCCTCAGAACCCTTACTGAAGCAAAACCACCGTTCGAGGAGACCGCTATGAGTATCGTTAAAAAAGCATCCGCGCATTGGGAAGGTGATCTGAAGACTGGGCTGGGTTCCATTTCCACCGAAACCGGCGTGCTGCGTGAAGCGCCTTACGGCTTCAAGGCCCGTTTCGAAGGAGGCAAGGGCACCAACCCTGAAGAATTGATCGGTGCGGCCCACGCCGGCTGTTTCTCCATGGCGTTTTCGATGATTCTCGGCGACGCCGGCCTCAAGGCCGACAGCATTGACACCCAGGCTGAAGTGACGCTGGACCAAGTGGAAGGTGGCTTTGCAATCACCGCCGTGCACCTGATCCTCAAGGCCAAGATTCCAGGCGCAAGCCAGGCCCAGTTCGACGAACTGAGCAAGAAAGCCAAGGAAGGGTGCCCGGTATCCAAGGTACTGAATGCGAACATCAGCCTGGATGCGACGCTGGTTAACTGATAAAGCATCTTCCAATGTGGGAGCGGGCTTGCTCGCGAACGGGGTGGACCAGTCAATATCACTGTGACTGACCCACCGCATTCGCGAGCAAGCCCGTTCCCACATTTAGTTGTGCGTTAAATCAGAACTCGTGTTTCCCAGATGTGGTCCTATACGCTATGCAACTTAGGCGCACACCCGTGCGCATGCATTCAGGGAGCTACACACATGAAACGTTTTGCCTTGGCGATCATCTGCGCTGTTTTGGCCACGTCGGCCGTGGCCGCGCCAAAAGATTGTGAAGAGCTCAGGAAAGAGATCGAGGTCAAAATCCAGGCTAATGCAGTGCCGTCCTACACCTTGGAAATCGTCAGCAAGGAAGAAGCCGACAAGCACGACGTTGCCATGGTCGTCGGCAGCTGTGAGAACGGTACCAAAGCTATCGTCTACCAAAAGAACAACGACTGATCAGATGCAGTTGACGCTGCGTTCTTGCGCCAGCAACTGCCGCGCTGTGTTGTACAGCCGGATGTTCGGCGTGTAGCCCAGCGAGCGGCCCTCCAGCACATAGCGCTGGCCTGCCTGGAAACTGTTGTACTGCAAGGTCATGAAGCAGGTCCGGTCCTGGGTCTGCGACAACCCGCCCAAACTGCCCCCTGTTGGCACCTCGAAATCAAAGCGCACCATCAGTTCGTGGCTGCCGGGTGGCACCTGAAAGAAACGCCCGTCGTTGAGGTTCTTGCCGTCCAGGCGCTGGGCCATCACCAGTTTGGCGCCCGGGGTCGGGGTGGCGAAATCGACCCATGCCTGGTGCGGATCGACCGGTGGCAATGGCGTCGAAGCACAGGCGCTGAGGAACAAGGCGGTGACGGGAAGCAAGAGCTGGCGCATGGCAGGCACTCAACGGAAGGAAAGAATTGAGCCGGGCGCACAAGGCGGCAAACTCTCTATGAGTATAAACACGTCACGGCATGGAAAAATTCCGCGCCGGCAGGATAGTCTGGCGAGCCAGTCACCCAGGAGCGGTCGGAGCATGTTGAGGCGTTTTCTTCCAGGGCTAATCGTCGTGTTGCTCAGCGGCTGTTCCAGCGTCAGTTATTACGCCCAGTTGGCTGACGGCCAATGGCAATTGCTGAGGGCCCGCGAGCCGGTTGCCGAGGTCATCGCCGATCCCTCTCGGCCACAGGCGCTGCGCGATCACCTGGCGCAATCGCAGAAGGCACGTACCTTTGCCAGCGAGCACCTGCACTTGCCTGACAACCAGAGTTACCGGTTATACGCCGACATTGGCCGACCCTATGTGGTCTGGAATGTATTCGCCACGCCGGAATTCTCTCTATCCCCGCAAACCCATTGCTTTCCAATCGCCGGCTGCGTCGCTTATCGCGGCTACTACAACCAGGGCGCTGCGCGCGGCGAGGCGGCGGTGCTGCAGCAACGGGGCATGGACGTGTCGATTGGCGGTGTCGAGGCCTATTCCACGCTGGGTTGGTTCAACGACCCGATCATGAGTTCGATGATGCACTGGGGCGATGAGCGCCTGGCCACGCTGATTTTTCATGAATTGGCGCATCAGCGTTTTTATGTGAAGGATGACACCGAGTTCAACGAGTCTTATGCCAACTTCGTCGAGCAGGAAGGCACCCGCCAATGGCGTGCGGCGCGTGGCTTGGCGCCATTGAGCAATGCGGCGTTGCAGCAACGCGATCAGTTTATTCGGCTGGTACTTGATACCCGCAAGCGCTTGGAACAACTCTACGCCCAACCGCTGGCGACGGATGTAATGCGCCAGGCCAAAGCCGCAGAGTTCGAGCGCTTGCGCACAGCGTATCAGCACATGCGCGATAGCCAATGGGGCGGGGATAAACGTTACGACGTGTGGGTCAACCAGCCGATGAACAATGCGCGGCTGTTGCCGTTCGGGCTGTATGACCAATGGGTGCCGGCATTCGCGGCGTTGTTTGCGCAGGAAGGCGGGGATTGGGTGAAGTTTTTTGCGGCGGTTGAAAAATTGGGTGGGTTGCCGGTGGCGCAGCGTAAGGCGGCGTTAAGGCAATTGGAGAGTGGTGGCCATTAGGGCCTCTTCGCAGGCAAGCCAGCTCCCACAGTTGATCGATTTCCAAACTTGGAATGCGGTCAACTGTGGGAGCTGGCTTGCCTGCGATAACGGTCTCAAGCGCGCTGCAAAAACGCCTGATGCATCTCATCCAACGTCGCAAAATGCCAAGTCGGCGCCTCGGCATTCAACTCTTCAAAACTGCCGAACCCATACCCCACCGCCGCCGAATCCAGGCCATTGCTGCGTGCTCCGATCAGGTCGTGCTTGCGATCACCAATCATCAAGGTGGTCGCCGGGTCCAGGCCTTCTTCGCTCATCAAGTGAGCAATCAGCTCGACTTTATGCGTGCGCGTCCCATCCAGCTCGCTGCCGTAGATGACTTTGAAGTGCTTGGCAAAATCGAAATGCCGGGCGATCT
The DNA here is from genome assembly GCF_001728855.1 of Pseudomonas sp. AP19. Taxonomy (NCBI): domain Bacteria; kingdom Pseudomonadati; phylum Pseudomonadota; class Gammaproteobacteria; order Pseudomonadales; family Pseudomonadaceae; genus Pseudomonas; species Pseudomonas sp. AP19. The sequence goes on from NZ_LXJP01000013.1 coordinate 45,187, forward strand.
CGCGGGCGAACACCCACGGCTTGGACGTGGCCACATACAGCTGACGGCCCTGGCCGTTCAGCGTTTCCAGTAACGGCATGACGCCGTCGAACACGCGGTTTTCATACAGGCCGGTGACCTTGAAACGCTCGCGATAGAAATTCACCGCCTCCCAGGCCTTGGCTTCATCGAAGCCATAGAACTGCATGAAGGCTTGCAGCAACGGCGGGCCGATAAAGTGCTCCAGCTTGGTCAGGTCCGGCTCGTCGATACCCAGTTTGCCGAGGGCATACTGGATCGAGCGGGTGATGCCTTCGCGCGGATCGGTCAGGGTGCCGTCCAGGTCGAACAGGACGGTTGGGTAATGCAGGGTCATTGATCGAATCCTTCCGCCAAGTGCAGGTCTTTGAGCTTCACGTAGTTTGCTGCGCTGTAGGTGAAGAACGCGCGTTCCTTGTCAGTCAACGGACGGATTTGTTTAACCGGGCTGCCCACATACAAAAAGCCGCTGTCGAGTGTCTTGCCCGGTGGCACCAGGCTGCCGGCGCCGATGATGACGTCGTCTTCGACCACGGCGCCGTCCATCACGATGCTGCCCATGCCGATCAAGATCCGATTGCCCACGGTGCAGCCATGCAGCATGACCTTGTGGGCGATGGTCACGTCATCGCCGATCAGCAGCGGGAAGCCATCCGGGTTGAACGGCCCGGCGTGAGTGATGTGCAGCACACAGCCGTCCTGCACGCTGGTGCGCGCACCGATGCGGATGCGGTGCATGTCGCCGCGAATCACGGTCAGCGGCCAAACCGAGCTGTCGGCGCCGATTTCGACATCGCCGATCACCACCGCCGAAATATCGACAAAAGCCCCGGCGCCCAGGGTTGGCGTGTGGTTCTGATAGGTGCGAAGGGTCACGATAGCCTCTCTCTCTTCTGCTGATAGCTGCGGTGGGCGTTGATTGTAATTAAGATGGCCCCATCTTTGTTCTTACATGTTTCTTCAGCCAAGGTGCCAACCGTGAGCGCGAACAACCCTCTTCTGCAGTCCTACGACCTGCCGCCGTTCTCGGCGATCCGTGCCGAGCACGTTCAGCCGGCCATCGAACAGATCCTCGCCGACAACCGCGTTGCCATCGAAGGCATCCTGCAAAGCCAGGGCAAAAATCCGACATGGGCCGGTCTGATACTGGCCATGGACGAGCTGAATGACCGCCTGGGCGCCGCCTGGAGCCCGGTCAGCCACCTCAACGCCGTGTGTAACAGTGCCGAGCTGCGCGAAGCTTACGAAGGCTGCCTGCCAGCATTGAGCGCCTACTCCACCGAGATGGGCCAGAACCGCGCACTGTTCCAGGCCTTCGAGGCCCTGGCCAACAGCCCCGAAGCGGCCGGCTTCGATGTGGCGCAAAAAACCATCCTGGAACATTCCCTGCGCGACTTCCGCCTCTCGGGTATCGATTTGCCGCCTGAGCAGCAAAAACGTTACGCCGAGGTGCAGAGCAAGCTGTCCGAGCTGGGCAGCAAATTTTCCAACCAACTGCTGGATGCTACTCAGGCCTGGACCAAACACGTCACCGGTGAAGCCACTCTCGCCGGCCTGACCGACTCCGCCAAGGCGCAAATGGCGGCTGCCGCCCAGGCCAAAGGCCTCGACGGCTGGCTGATCACCCTTGAATTTCCGAGCTACTACGCGGTGATGACCTACGCCCAGGACCGCGCCCTGCGTGAAGAAGTCTACGCGGCCTACTGCACCCGTGCGTCGGACCAAGGCCCGAATGCCGGTCAGAACGATAACGGCCCGGTGATGGAACAGATCCTCGACCTGCGTCAGGAGCTGGCCACGCTGTTGGGTTATGCGTCCTTCTCCGAGCTGAGCCTGGCCACCAAAATGGCTGAATCCAGCGACCAGGTGCTGAGCTTCCTGCGTGACCTGGCCAAGCGCAGCAAGCCGTTTGCCGCCCAGGACCTGCAACAGCTCAAGGCCTACGCCGCCGAACAAGGCTGCGCCGACCTGCAAAGCTGGGACAGCGGTTTCTACGGTGAAAAACTGCGCGAGCAGCGCTACAGCGTTTCCCAGGAAGCCCTGCGCGCCTACTTCCCGATCGACAAAGTGCTCAGCGGGCTGTTTGCCATCGTCCAGCGCCTGTACGGCATCGAAATCGCCGAGCAAAAAGGCTTCGACACCTGGCACCCGGATGTTCGCCTGTTTGAAATCAAGGAAAACGGCCAGCACGTCGGGCGTTTCTTCTTCGACCTGTACGCCCGCGCCAACAAGCGGGGCGGTGCCTGGATGGATGGCGCGCGCGACCGTCGCCGCACGATCGACGGCGTATTGCAAAGCCCGGTGGCCAACCTGGTGTGCAACTTCACCCCGGCCGACAGCGGCAAGCCTGCGCTGCTGACCCACGATGAAGTCACCACGCTGTTCCACGAATTCGGCCACGGCTTGCACCACCTGCTGACCCGCGTTGAACACGCTGGCGTGTCCGGCATCAACGGTGTGGCCTGGGATGCGGTGGAGTTGCCGAGCCAGTTCATGGAGAACTGGTGCTGGGAGCCGGAAGGCCTGGCGCTGATCTCCGGCCACTATGAAACCGGTGAGCCGCTGCCTCAGGACCTGCTGGAAAAAATGCTGGCGGCGAAGAACTTCCAGTCCGGCCTGATGATGGTGCGCCAACTGGAATTCTCGTTGTTCGACTTCGAGCTGCACGCCACCCATGGCGATGGTCGCACCGTGGCGCAGGTGCTTGAAGGCGTGCGCGATGAGGTCTCGGTCATGCGCCCACCGGCCTACAACCGCTTCCCTAACAGCTTTGCGCACATCTTTGCCGGCGGTTACGCGGCGGGCTATTACAGCTACAAGTGGGCGGAAGTGTTGTCGGCGGATGCCTTCTCCAAGTTCGAGGAAGAGGGTGTGCTCAACGCGGAAACCGGTCGCGCCTTCCGCGAAGCGATTCTGGCGCGGGGCGGTTCCCAGGCGCCGATGGTGCTGTTCGTCGACTTCCGCGGACGGGCGCCGTCGATTGACGCACTCTTGCGTCACAGCGGCCTGAGTGAGGACGCGGCAGCATGAGCGAAGGGCCTGTGATAACCAAAAAGCAATTTATCGCCGGGGCGGTCTGCCCGGCGTGCAGCGAGCCGGACAAGTTGAAGATGTGGACTGAAGACAGCGTGCCGCACCGTGAGTGTGTGGCCTGCGGTTATACCGACACGCTGAATGATCAAGGCTTGTCGGTGCCCAAGGAATTGGGCACGCGGGTGAATACATCGGCGCTGAAGGCGCCGGACCCGAAGGTGCAGGCCGTGCAGTTTTTCCCCAATCCCAAGCTGAAAAAGGATTGATGCCCGCTTAGGGTGTGCGTACCCAATCAGTGTCTTTCTTTGGCTCCACACGGCTGCTGCTGGCCGTGTTGAGCCAACTGTTCATCGAGCACAGGGCAAACGCGCTGGTGCTGCAATCGCCATTCGCCAAGGCTGTACGCAACTTGTCGATATCGGCCTTCATCATGTAGCGAACGCCGTCCTTGAAGCCGTTACTGGTGCCGAAACCGCCCAAGGTCATCTCGTTCAGCGCGTCTTCTTTGCTCCACCCCTGGATCACCACGCGATACATCGCGGCCATCAGGCCTGTGCGGTCAGAGCCGTGTTTGCAGTGCATCAGCACGGGGCCGTTAACTTCTGCTTGCTGGATGGCCCTGAGCGCCGCCAGCACGTCGGAATCGTCGACGTGGTTGGTGCGATAAGTCAGCTGCACCTGTTTGATATCAGATGTCTTCAGCCACGACGCATCAGATTCCGGCAAAAAGTTGATCACCGTGCCGATCTTGAGTTTTTCCAGTACGGGCACGGCGCTGCTGTCCGGCAATGCGCTGCGATACAGGGTGGGCGTCATCTGGTGCAGGTTGAATTGGCCGCCCACAGGCTGGGCCCACTCCGCTGAGCGCAGGGACGTGGCCTCGTCGGCTTGAGCCTGCAGTGTGCTGAGCAGAGCCATGAACGCCAGGCCGAGGGCAGGCAGCAAACGGATTGTGAACATGCGCGTTGGGACCGAATAGGAAGGGCTGATAGGCCACAGATTCGCCTGCGCGGGGTCAACATGGCGTGAGGTACTCGTCAAAGAATCGTGAAGACCCGACCTGATCCGCTGTTTTTCTCGGTTAATCGATTCTTCTCAATTCTTAGCCTGCTATCATTTGTAACTATTGTTTGCGAGCCTGCTCTAGCTCATTGGCTCCTAGTTGCTCGGCAAACCTTCACGCTGCTCCCAGAAGCGGCTGATCAATCCGTGACCACATGATGAGGTGCACCCATGTCTGATCAAGATCAAGACAACCCCCGGCGTGATTTTTTGCGCAAATCCTTGACCTTGATCCCGGTGGTCACGGTTGCCAGCACCGGCCTTGGCGGCTCGATGTTGATGGCCACGCCGGAGCCGGCCCAGGCCGCTCCGGCCAAGCCGCCCGCCAGCGACAAAGCCTATGAACCGAGCTACTTCACCGCCGAAGAATGGGCGTTCATCAACGCGGCCGTCGCCCGCCTGATTCCCGCTGACGCCCAAGGCCCTGGCGCCCTGGAAGCCGGCGCGCCGGAATACATCGACCGCCAGATGAACACGCCGTATGCCGCCGGCGCCCTGTGGTTCATGCAAGGCCCGTTCAACGCCGATGCGGCGCCGGAGATGGGCTGGCAGAGCAAACTGGTGCCCAAGGACATCTATCGCCTGGGCATTGCCGCGACGGATGCATGGTCGAAGGCGTTCAATGGCAAAGCTTTTGCTGCGCAAGACAGCGCTACCCAGGACGACATGCTACGGCGCATGGAGGCTGGCGGCAGTGAAATGACGGCGCATTTCGAAGCCGTGCCCGCGAAGATGTTTTTCAACCTGCTGCTGCAAAACACCAAGGAAGGGTTCTTCTGCGACCCGGTCCACGGCGGCAATAAAGGCATGGTCGGCTGGACAATGATCGGCTTCCCCGGCGCGCGCGCCGATTTCATGGACTGGGTTGAACGCAACGAGCAATACCCCTTCCCGGCTGTTTCCATTCGCGGCGAGAGGGCATAAACGTGGCGACCATCATGAAGAAAGTGGACGCGGTGATCGTGGGCTTCGGCTGGACCGGCGCGATCATGGCCAAGGAATTGACCGAGGCAGGCCTCAATGTGGTTGCGCTGGAGCGCGGCCCGATGCAGGACACCTATCCGGACGGCAACTATCCGCAGGTCATCGACGAACTGACCTACAGCGTGCGTAAAAAACTCTTCCAGGACATCTCCAAGGAAACGGTGACCATTCGCCATAGCGTGAATGACGTCGCCTTGCCCAACCGCCAGTTGGGCGCGTTCCTGCCCGGCAATGGCGTGGGCGGCGCGGGTTTGCACTGGTCGGGCGTGCATTTTCGCGTCGACCCTATCGAACTGCGCATGCGTAGCCACTATGAAGAGCGCTACGGCAAAAATTTCATTCCCAAAGACATGACCATCCAGGACTTCGGCGTGAGCTACGAAGAATTGGAGCCGTTTTTCGACTACGCGGAAAAAGTCTTCGGCACCTCCGGTCAGGCCTGGACCGTAAAAGGTCAGGTGGTGGGCGAAGGGCGTGGCGGCAACCCATACGCACCGGATCGTTCCAACCCGTTCCCGCTGGAGTCGCAGAAAAACACCGTGTCCGCACAGCTGTTTCAGAAGGCGGCTGCCGAGGTCGGTTACAAACCCTACAACCTGCCGTCGGCCAATACCTCGGGGCCGTACACCAACCCCTACGGCGCGCAGATGGGCCCGTGCAACTTCTGCGGGTTCTGCAGCGGTTACGTGTGCTACATGTATTCCAAGGCCTCGCCAAACGTAAACATCCTGCCAGCACTGCGCCAGGTGCCGAACTTTGAGCTGCGGCCCAATTCCCACGTACTCAAGGTCAACCTCGACAGCACCAAGAGCAAGGCCACCGGCGTGACCTATATCGACGGCCAGGGTCGGGAATGCGAGCAACCGGCGGATCTGGTGATCATCGGCTCCTTCCAGTTCAACAACGTACGTCTGATGTTGCTCTCGGGTATCGGCAAACCCTACGACCCGATTACCAATGAGGGTGTGGTAGGCAGGAACTTCGCCTACCAGAACATGGGCACCATCAAGGCCTTCTTCGACAAGGACACCCACACCAACAACTTCATCGGTGCGGGCGGCAATGGCGTGGCCATTGATGACTTCAACGCGGATAACTTCGACCACGGGCCGCACGGCTTTGTGGGAGGCTCGCCGATGTGGGTCAACCAGGCCGGCAGCCGGCCGATTGCCGGTACGTCCAACCCGCCGGGCACCCCGGCGTGGGGCAGTGCCTGGAAACGTGCCACCGCCGATTACTACACCCACCAGGTGTCGATGGACTCCCACGGCGCGCATCAATCCTACCGAGCCAACTACCTGGACCTCGACCCGGTGTACCGCGATGCCTACGGTTTGCCATTGCTGCGGATGACGTTCGACTGGCAGGAAAACGACATCAAGATGAACCGTTTCATGATGGAAAAAATGGGCAAGGTTGCTGAAGCGATGAACCCCAAGGCCATTGCCGTGCTGGGCAAAAAGGTCGGCGAGCATTTCAACACGGCGTCCTACCAGACCACTCACCTCAACGGTGGCGCGATCATGGGCACCGACCCGAAAACCAGCGCGCTGAACCGCTACCTGCAGAGTTGGGATGTGCACAACGTATTTGTCCCGGGCGCATCCGCTTTCCCACAAGGCTTGGGTTACAACCCTACCGGCCTGGTGGCGGCGTTGACCTACTGGTCGGCGCGGGCGATCCGCGAGCAGTACCTCAAGAATCCCGGCCCACTGGTTCAGGCATAAGGAGCGATGACCATGAAAGCACTCGTTATCGCCTCCCTGGCGTTGCTCAGCAGCTGCTCGGTAAGCGCCGCCGAAACCGACTTGATCAAGCAGGGCGAATACCTGGCTCGCGCGGGTGACTGTGTGGCCTGCCACACTGCCAAGGGCGGCAAGCCGTTCGCTGGCGGCCTGCCGATGGAAACGCCCATCGGCGTGATCTATTCCACCAACATCACCCCGGACAACACGGGCCTGGGCAACTACAGCTTCGAAGACTTCGACAAGGCCGTGCGCCATGGTGTCGCCAAGAACGGTAGTACGCTTTACCCGGCGATGCCGTATCCGTCCTACGCACGCGTCAGCGACAGCGATATGCAGGCGTTGTATGCGTATTTCATGAAAGGGGTTGAGCCGGTCGCCCAAGCGAACAAGGACAGTGACATTCCGTGGCCCTTGAGCATGCGCTGGCCGTTGGCGGCCTGGCGCTGGATGTTTGCCCCGACGGTTGAGGAGCATCCGGCACAGGTCGCCGCCGACCCGGTGATCAGCCGTGGCGCCTACCTGGTTGAAGGCCTCGGCCACTGTGGCGCCTGCCATACGCCGCGCGCGCTGACCATGCAGGAAAAAGCCCTGAGTGCCGCGGACGGCGCTGCCTTCCTGTCCGGCAGCGCGCCGTTGGAAGGCTGGATCGCGAAAAGCCTGCGTGGCGACCACAAGGACGGCCTCGGCAGTTGGAGCGAGGAGCAACTGGTGCAGTTCCTCAAGACCGGTCGCAGTGACCGCAGCGCGGTGTTTGGCGGCATGAGTGATGTTGTCGTGCACAGCATGCAGTACATGTCGCAGGACGACCTGACCGCTATCGCCCGTTACCTCAAAAGCCTGCCGGCGGTCGATCCCAAGGATCAGCCGCATCAGTACGATAAACAGGTGGCCGACGCGCTGTGGAAAGGCGATGACAGCAAACCGGGCGCGTCGGTGTATATCGACAACTGCGCCGCCTGCCACCGTACGGACGGCCATGGTTATACGCGGGTGTTCCCGGCACTGGCGGGTAACCCGGTGTTGCAGACGGCGGATGCCACGTCGTTGATCAACATTGTGTTGAACGGTGGAACCTTGCCGGCAACTCATACGGCGCCGTCGACATTCACCATGCCGGCTTTTGCCTGGCGTTTGTCGGACCAGGAAGTGGCGGATGTCGTCAGTTTCGTTCGCGGCAGCTGGGGTAACAAAGGCGCGCCCGTGACAGCCAGTGACGTGGCCGACCTGCGCAAGAGTGACATGCGCACCACCTCAGGCGATGACCTGGGGCAGGTAACGCAAAAGCACTGATCCTGGCCTGACCGCCAAACGGCACTGGTCAGAACCCTCGCGCCTCGATACTGTATATAAAAACAGTATCGAGGCGTTTTCATGTCTACTCCGTTGCCGCCCCGTGGCCGGGGCACGGCCACCAACCTGCACAACCGTTTTGCGCCGACTGCCAGCGTGGTCGAGGACGACGGCTGGTTTCAGGAAGTGCCGCCGACCCAGGGCACCGAAGTGCGGATCGAGACGGCCAAGAGCATCATCACCCGCAACAATTCGCCGGACTTGCCCTTCGATCGCTCGATCAACCCTTATCGCGGCTGTGAGCATGGCTGACTGTAGTGTGTGATTGGTACATATGAATGCAGAGCTATTTCGCGGCATATATAGAAGAGAGTTGAGCTATCGCGTGTTGAGGCGTTTCGCCCTTGGAATATTCTGTGACAAACGGTGCAATCCAGCAGCAGTGCGGCCTACACGGATATACCGCGTTTCATACACATTTTACCCACAACGTTATCCACAGGTAGTGCGTTGATAAGCCCCCAAAAACGCATTATCTTGTACCCCGCCTCTCCGACACCCCCTACATGTAGTGTTCGCCATTGAGAAAGTGCCGAAAGTTTCTGTAGATGACCCCCATGACGCACGGATTAATGGTGGCTGAAAGGTGGCAGCACAGGCCCTTATTAGGCCCTCCTGAGGCCCTCAGGAAGCGCAAATGCGTTATTAGGCATCGTGTTTGATGGCGGAGAGAATAAAGTGGCGTAGAGAGGCCCCTGGGGGCTTGCAGAGGCAGGTAGATGACTATATAGTGGCCACACAAACGCAAAAACCCCAAATTAATGGGGTCTAAGCAGAAGATGTCTACGAGCAGTCGCGTTCAGGTCCGCTAAAACATGACGCGACTACTCGTACCCTTCGGCTAATGCGTTTCAGCACTGTCGAAAGAAGGACGCCATTAAAAGCCAATTGATGCAATTGCGTCAATCGGTGATTGATCGGTGGTCGTCTCCAGACAGGTGCGATTAACTTAAACCCTGCTGGAGACTGCCCAAATGGACATGTCGATTGGATTCACCCGCAACACCACTATCGGCGCCAAAACGGTGCCGGTTCGTCAATATCGTCGGTTCCGCTTCGGTGAATGGGAGGATGTCTGCCACCACCGTCGTAGCCCACCGCGTTAAGACGTGAAAGTCGCCACCAAGCTCTTGCTGATTTGGTGGCTTCCTACGGTAGTTCCTCTACCATCGAACACTTCGCAACTCGAAACGCCTTCGACCTTCCGGTTTATCCTGGCGCCTCCCCAAGTACATCCCCGCCATCGTCTTTTTGCCTATCGCTCCAGCAATAGTGATAGTTAAAACCTATCGATTGGGTTTGAGTAGTCGACGTACGCCCCTCTATAGATTTCACGTTATCCATTGCTTATATGAACTATGTCTAAGGTAGAGTGCCGGTCTAGTCGGTAGTATTGCCTTAATCATGGAAAGGATTGGCGATGAAAGCTTGGACAATAGGCACGGGTCTACTGATCTTCGCCGTTAGCGGTAACGCATTGGCCATGGATGGAAACGGCCTCCTAAAGGCTTGCCAGGGCGCTGTCAGGTTCAGTGACACTCGAGTAATGGACGACGAGTTCTCATCTGGCTACTGCTTTGGTGTATTGCAAACGGTAGGGGAAATGATGGTTGTGATAAACCCAATCCTTAAGCCTGAAAAGCAGGTTTGTGCCCCTAAGGGGATGACCAATGAGCAGGCCGCCCGCATTACCGTGAAGTATCTGAAAGAAAACCCCTCGAAGCTCCACCAAGATGGCAGCAGTCTCGTGGTATTTGCTCTTCTTGACTCGTACCCGTGTATGCCCAATCACTAATCAAGGCCCCGCCGCTCAAACAAGGTCGCAAATCATGGGCGTCCGAACTGCCCTGGCTGGAAAATAATCGACAGGGCATGATGACTTGCCTGAGCTGTTAAGCAGGCTGCGATAGGGTTTGTCGAAAGCTCGAACGATATAGAAATAAGTATGGAGCGGAGAGGCGCCAAGCTCGTCTCTGGCTGGCGTAGAACGCTGGGCCCTTGTAGCAGGCGTAAGGGCGCCCGCTTAATGCGGCTCTAGGGGGCTTTCATTGCTCGCTGAACGGTGGAGAGACTGACACCAAGTGCTTTGGCAGTGTCTCTGTAGGACGATCCATTGGCGATGTGATTGCGGATTGCTTCAGCATTGGTTGTCTTTACACCACCTTTGTAGACCCCTCTTGCCTTGGCCGTGGCGATCCCCTCCCGCTGGCGTTCACGAATCATTGAACGCTCAAACTGAGCAACTGCACCCATCAGGCTGAGCATCAGATCTTGGTTGGCGTTCTGTTCGCTGGTGAATAGAAGGCTTTCCTTGTGGAACTGGATGTTTACGCCACGGGCTTTTAGATCACTGACAAGCCCCAGTAAATCAACCAAGCTACGTGCCAGCCGGTCAATCGAGTGGACATGGATCGTGTCGCCCTCGCGAACGTATCGAAGCATTTCCTGTAGGGCTGGGCGCTCTGTAGTAGAGCCTGATACCTTGTCTTCAAACACCTGGGCGAAGGTCATGCCGTCTAATTGGCGAGCGTTGGTCTGGTCCGCCGTTGAAACTCGTTTGTAGCCGACATCTGCCATTTATTTTACTCCTGTATTCATCTGGGTCTAGACGTTGTCATTTTGTCCCTTTCTTCCGCTCAAAACAACGCTAGAGCCCAAGAAACTGTATTCACCCGACTAGTGGTCAATAGGGTGTACCCAGTTGAATGCATATGGTTTCTGAGTAAGTGAACTGTTTAACATGCACATTCCTCAATCAGGAGCTGACCATGAGCAAGATTCATTCGCTGACGATAAACGTTGAAGGGAAGTCTGCTGAGCATCTGAAGAAGTTGCTCGAGCTTGCGCTTTTTGAGCTTCAAGAGCTCCAACAGCAATCTTGGCGAAAGCGCGATGGCGATTCTCTGCCTCTGCAAATGAGCGGAGACATGGGCTGCTATGTGCTGGAATACAAGCTGGGGTCACACGCACTCGTTGCTGCACAAGCAGATCTGATAGCCAAGGGTTATCGAAAAACTGATGTTACCGAGTGGAGGACCGAGAACTACAGCGTTTTTGAGCATGACCATAAGCCCCCCGTCCGTCTCTACCTGGAAACTGTCCGGGTCGATGAGCATGACGTTGAGGAGCACGAAAAAAACAACTTTTCCTTTTGAGTCGACGCCATTTCTTGCAGCACTTCGACTTTCATGGTCGTGACTATTGGCGAAGCTTAAGAATTCCAGCGGTGATGGCAGATGCGTTCGCATCGAGAGTCTGCAATGCGGTGACGGCGTTCTCATGGATTTCGTTTGATCCACAGGTTTTAGCCCACAGGGCCACTTCTTCAATCGCTGCTGCAAGCGCGTGCTGGTTGTGAAGGAGGAGGGTTAGGACGTCTGCTGTAGCTACATGGGCTTCTGTGTTATCTGGCACGGTCCATCCTTGAGATTGTCTTTGAAGGTCGTCAGAGCCCTTGTAGCAGCTCTGACAAGGTCATTCCCAGTCCATCAGCCAGCACCTTTGCAGCATCTAGGCTGGGGTTGGCTGTGCCCGTCTCAATTCGCGACATATACGTTCGAACGAACCCGCACCGATCAGCGAAAGCCTCCTGACTGAAGCCCTGACTGGTGCGTAGCTCTCGGATTCGTTGGCCGAAACCCTTTCTCAGATTCTGATTTGGTTGCATTCGCGAATGATGGTCGGATGAACCCCAATCGTGAACACACCATTTGATGACACACTAACTGATACATTGGTATCCTCGTCGCTCATCTAGCTAGCACCTGACAGGGAGCCCCATGAACGAAAAACTGTTTGTACTGACGACCCAGAAGAAGAAAACGAATCACATCCTGCACGTCATCATGACAGTGCTGACGGGAGGTCTTTGGTTGTTGGTATGGGGTATCACCATGCGTAGCAATGACGCCCACAACAGGAAGCTCGACAAGCAAATCAATCAGATCATGCTCTACAAAACGCAAGGTCTGAGCGATACCGAGACTTACAAGCAGATAAAGAACGACGAACTGAATTCCGAGGTGCTTCAGGGGCGGGTGATATTCGTGATTCTGGTCATAGTGTTCCTGTTCTTCTACTTCAGATAGCTGTTCCAGGCGGGAGCAACAAATGCTTGTTAAGCACAGACCACCGATTGACTCCCTGCTTGCCAAAGAGCTTGGAAAGGTCATGTGGTTTCTGTTTCTCAATTGACCTTGCAATCTGATCCAGCTTTTCGATGGAGAGTCTCTTGCCCAAGGCATTCATGACAGTAGGAAAGACTTTGTTCGCGATCTCACGAAGGTCCTCGACTTTCTTCGTTGTGAAGATGGTCAGGTAGGCTTGTAACGGGTCGCCCCCTTTCTTAAGTGTTTGAACCCTGACGAGAAATGGTTGGTCAGGACAGCGCCTACGGAGTGTTTGTTTGAATTTGACCATGTGTTCGAGTAGGGCATGACTCTGTTCGGGGTCATCGTAGAAGATGGAATGTTGATAGGGCCATTGGTTGGATCGGAGTACAACAAGATATTTTCTTTTTGTCTTAGCTTCGCTGGATTCACTCATACGGCTACACCTCCTCTATTGATGAACATACTTGGAGTTCCCCTCCTATACTGGTTGGTTGATAGAACGCCGGAACCAGCAGGTCCATATACAATGCAATCATTGTCAGCATTGGTTGAAGTTGAGATCGGATAGAGTCTTTCGCGAGCATGAATCGACTGAGATTATGCATTAGTAGTGCGGTAAATTCAAAACCGTATCGCAATCAAGCCCCGGTCAAGCAATCGCCCCGGGAATAGGGCTTCCCTTAAGACGTCACTCTTCGCTACGGTCAAAAAAACCATATATTTTGTATGGGTTTATGAGCGTTTCAGATAGGTTATTGGCACATCACTGCAAAGGCTTCTTCACCGCAGGCGACAACAGCGATATAGGTGCTTTCCACTGCACTCCCTTGAGTGTTTCGAGTTCTTCGGGAGTAAAGACGTCGGGCATTGTTGGTTGAATTCTGCGTCTCTTACCTGCAATCCTGATAGTCCCCTCAGCAACTTTGAAGCGTTTATCTGGTGGACTGGTGATGGTAGCTTGGAACTCCGTAACTTTACCCTTGAATACTGGCTTAACCACCGTGCTGAGAGTCTTTCCCTCGAAGTCAATTTCCAGCGTTTCAAAGATGTTAGACAGGTAGCGATTGATCCTCGCACGCTCCAGTGCTGCCGCCTCACTACGGTCGTTCAACATCCACTCCACGCGATTGCCAACGTCCAACCCGGCAATGGTGAATGCGTCCTCCAACTCAACCAGCGACGTCTCAGCTATTGCTAGATTGGCCCGTGCATGCCTGTCGTCTCCCTTGGCCTTGGTGAGCATGTCTAGCAGCACTGTTTGTCGGTCTGTATCGTCTTCATCCATGAGCCGCTGCTGTGTCTGGCTGGTCCGTGTGGCGATCTTCTCTATCAGTGCTACCAACGCGTCACGCTCACGACGAAGGGTTTTCAAGTCTTCGCTGGCTTCCATGAAGTAGGTGCGGAGGTTCGTCCAGTGTTCAAACTTGAACAGTAGGCGCCGTAAGTGCTCGCCTCGAACGGAACGGATGCCCACTCCAGTGCAACTGTTGCTCATACTGTTGGTACACATGAAATATTCTTTCTGTGTTTTGAACATGAATCGAACGCTACCACCGCAAGCGGCACACTTCACCAAGCCTCGGTAGATGTTGAGGTTGCTGGCGTCCTGCTTACCGGCGAATGGCTTACGCTGGCTAATGACAGCTTGCACCTCGGCGAACAGATTTTTGTCTACGATCACGGGGTAATAGTCGATCAAGACACGGTCGGATGGGATGTTCTTCCCTGCCTGTTCGTTGAAATTGGTGATGGTGTGTTCACCGATCAGGCGACGATTCTTCAACAGGTATTGCACTTGGTGAATCTTCCAGCTCGAGCCGTATTGTTCGTTTATTCTTCGGCATGACTCTGCCACACCGTATTGAAGGGACGCGGTGAACAAGGCCCGTATCTGGGTGGCAATGTCCTCCTTCACTTTGAAGCGGCGTTCATTATCAACCCGCTCAACCTCAAGCCATTGAGCCACCTTGTCTGTCGTTACATCACCTGCTTCCATGCGTGCATGTGCCTTCGCCCAACCAGCACGACCAAAATCACTTTTCCGTTTTGACTCAGCGTTGGCGCGTTCCATATCGACAAGAATGGTCATGAGCCCACCGAGGTCGAGTGTTCCTGGCGTATACACCTGTAGGCGGTCGGCAATACCAATCCTCAAGCCAGCACCAAGAATCTCAAAGAACAGGGGCACAGCGTGGGCAAGTTGCATCCGTGACATACGGTCTGCGTTTTCAAAAAGGAGGAGGCTACCGGGTGGAATCTCGCTGCGTTTTGCACGGTCGATGAATTCACGTAGCTTGCCTTCATGGGCGTTCTTCCCGCGAAAGCTGGACATGCCGGGGTCAGCAATCTCTTCCACTAATGTCATGTGGTAATGCTTACAGAACGCTTCCTGTGCCTCACGCTGGCGGGTTTCGGTAGATCCGTCTGACTGTCGGTCTGTACTCCACCGCATGTATGAATAGACTTTCCCTGACACTGTGCTCACCCTGCATTGGTTCTTATAAGTGAGTATAGCTGCATCTACTGCTATGCGCGGCCCAGCCATGCCTATTGGGACCTGTCGCCGGGGCTGGATTTCGAAACCAAACTGATCGCCAAAACCAATGCCGCCGACGTGCTCGAACAACAGCTGTCGAAGCCGGGCTATGTGTGCGCGCCGATCAATCTGGGCTCCAATACCGACCCGTACCAGCCTATCGAGCGCGAATACAAAATCACCCGGCAAACCCTCGAAGTGCTGCTGCGTTATCGGCACCCGGTGACGATCATCACCAAGGGTTCGCTGATCCTGCGCGATCTCGATGTGCTCACTGAACTGGCGCGCCAACGCCTGGTGGCGGTGATGATCAGCCTCACCAGCCTGGACGACGAGCTCAAGCGCATCCTGGAACCGCGCACGGCGGCGCCCAAGGCGCGATTGCGGGCGATTCGAGTGATGCGTGAGGCCGGTATCCCGGTGGGGGTGCTGTGCTCGCCGATGATTCCGATGATCAACGACAGTGAACTGGAAAGCCTGCTGACCGAAGCTCACGCGGCCGGGGCGCAGAGCGCCGCGTATATGATGCTGCGCTTGCCATTGGAAGTGGCGCCGTTATTCGAGGAGTGGCTGGCGGCGCATTACCCGCAGCGGGCGGCCCATGTGATGAGCCTGGTGCGCCAGGTGCGTGGGGGTGAGGTGTACGACAGCCGCTTTGGTGTGCGCATGCGCGGCGAGGGGCCGTTTGCTGATTTGTTGGCGCAGCGCTTCAGCAAGGCGATCAAGCGGCTGGGGCTCAATCGCCGGGAGGGGTTTAACCTGGATTGTTCGGCGTTTTGCCCGCCTGGCAGGCAAATGGCATTGTTGTAGACTGACGAGGAAGAACGCATTGTTTCTGTAGGAATAGTCGCGTTTTGACATCAATGAAACCCACGATCTAGAGCGGTTCATTCAGTTTGAGTTAAGTTTCGACGGTTACCTTGTTCAGCGAGTGACTGATGAGTCGGAGCCTCGGTTTGTGTGGTTTTCCAACTATTTCACAGCCTGGGCGTCGAATAGACCTGAACACTCACCCTGCATTAATCAAGAGGATGAATCATGAGTGACAAGGATAAACAGCCGTTGGCTGCGTCGGCTTCAGCCCCTCAGGTGGCGGAAACCGCCGATGCAGCGCTAAAGCACATCGTTGACGGCTTTTTGCATTTCCATCACGACGTCTTCCCTCAGCAGGAAGAGCTCTTCAAGAAACTCGCCACGGCCCAGAGCCCGCGCGCAATGTTCATTACCTGCGCCGACTCACGCATCGTGCCCGAGCTGATTACCCAAAGCTCGCCCGGCGACCTGTTCGTGACCCGTAACGTAGGTAACGTGGTGCCGCCCTACGGCCAGATGAACGGTGGTGTTTCCACCGCCATCGAGTACGCGGTATTGGCCCTGGGCGTGCAGCACATCATTGTGTGCGGGCATTCCGATTGCGGCGCCATGCGCGCAGTGCTCAACCCCCAGAGCCTGGAAAAGATGCCGACGGTAAGGGCCTGGTTGCGCCATGCCGAGGTCGCCAAGTCCATGGTCGAGGACAACTGCGACTGCGCCAATGAAGGCGAAAGCATGAAGGTGCTGACCGAAGAAAACGTCATCGCCCAGTTGCAACATTTGCGCACCCACCCTTCCGTGGCTTCGCGCATGGCCAATGGTCAGTTGTTTATCCATGGTTGGATCTACAACATCGAGACCAGCGAAATTCGCGCATACGACGCAGACCAGGCGGCGTTCCGACCGCTGGGCGGCGACGGGCCAATCCCTTGCGCGACGCCTAAAGCGCGCTTCTAAAACACTTCCCTGCCGGGTAAAGCGGTGGCTGCCATGGATGCAGCCAGGCTTTACCGCGCCCGGCGAATGCCTCGGGAGAGTCATCATGCGTGCTGCTCAATTGAAAGCTGTTTTGCCACGGGAGCTGCTGGCCTCCGTGGTGGTGTTTCTGGTCGCCCTGCCCTTGTGCATGGGCATCGCGATTGCTTCCGGTATGCCCCCGGCCAAAGGGCTGATCACCGGGATTATCGGTGGCCTGGTAGTGGGCTGGTTGGCGGGTTCGCCGCTGCAGGTCAGCGGCCCGGCAGCGGGCCTGGCGGTGTTGGTGTTCGAGTTGGTGCGCCAGCACGGCATGATGATGCTCGGACCGATCCTGCTGCTGGCGGGTTTCCTGCAATTGGTGGCGGGGCGCTTGCGCCTGGGCTGCTGGTTCCGGGTCACGGCCCCGGCCGTGGTGTACGGCATGCTGGCGGGGATCGGCGTGCTGATTGTGCTGTCCCAGGTGCATGTGATGCTCGATGGCGCCCCCAAACCTTCCGGGCTGGATAACCTGGCAGGCTTCCCCGCCGCAGTGGCTGAAGCCATTCCGACCCTCGGCGGTGGCCTTGGCTGGCAGGCCGGTTTACTGGGGCTGTCGACGATGCTGGTGATGTACCTGTGGGACAAATTCCGTCCCCACGCACTGCGGTTCGTGCCGGGTGCCTTGTTGGGCGTGGGCCTGGCGACCGTCACCAGCCTGGTGCTGGCGTTGCAGGTCAAGCGCGTGGAAGTCCCGGAAAACCTCGCTGACGCGATCGACTGGTTGCGCCCCAGTGACCTCCTCAACCTGGCTGATCCACAGCTGTTGATCGCCGCGTTCGCCGTGGCGTTTATTGCCAGCGCGGAAACCCTGCTGTCTGCCGCTGCAGTCGACCGTATGCACAGCGGTCAGCGTTCTGATTTCGACAAGGAATTGTCTGCTCAAGGTGTGGGCAACATGCTCTGCGGCTTGGTGGGCGCCCTGCCGATGACCGGCGTGATCGTGCGCAGCTCGGCCAACGTGCAGGCCGGCGCTACCACGCGGTTGTCGGCGATGTTCCATGGCCTGTGGCTGCTGGGGTTCGTGCTGTTGCTGTCGAGCGTGCTGCAAAGCATTCCGGTGGCGAGCCTGGCGGGTGTGCTGGTGTACACCGGGATCAAGCTGGTGGACGTGAAGGCGTTCCGGGCGTTGGGCCGCTATGGGCGGATGCCGATGTTCACCTATGCCGCGACGGCGCTGGCGATCATCTTTACCGACCTGCTCACCGGCGTGCTGGTGGGCTTCGGGCTGACATTGCTGAAGCTGGCCTTCAAGGCTTCGCGACTGAAAGTCAGCCTGATCGACCTGCCCCAGGACCGTGAGATGGAGTTGCGCTTGACCGGTGCGGCGACCTTTTTGAAAGTCCCGGCGCTGACTCAGGTGCTGTCGACGGTGCCTGCGGGGACCACCTTGCACGTGCCGCTGAGTAACCTGAGTTACATCGACCATTCGTGCCTGGAGTTGCTTGAGGAATGGGGCCGGGCGAATGCGGCCAAGGGCTCGACGCTGGTGATCGAGGCGCGCGGGTTGAAGCGCCGGTTGGAAGGCCGGGTGCGCACGACGGTGGGAATCGGTTCGGCACCTGCCTGAACCCCACAAAACACTGTGGGAGCCGGGCAAGCCCGCTCCCACATTGGATCGTTATCAGGTCGGCAGTTTAAGCCGGCTGATCCAGCGCCAACTCAACGCCCAACTGCCGCGAAAGGCACGGCCAGCGCTTCCACGCGGCTTCCGTTTCCGGGCTTTTCAGCTGGTCGCGATACGCCTC
Source organism: Pseudomonas sp. AP19 (assembly GCF_001728855.1). Lineage (NCBI taxonomy): Bacteria > Pseudomonadati > Pseudomonadota > Gammaproteobacteria > Pseudomonadales > Pseudomonadaceae > Pseudomonas > Pseudomonas sp. AP19. Next base: position 63,605 of record NZ_LXJP01000013.1, read on the forward strand.
GACCGACTCCAGCGCAAAGCTTTCTTCGTTGAGCATTTCATCCACCGCCAAATGCACCGCTTCATCCAGCTGATTGGCAAACTGCTCGCCGATCAGTTGGTGGGCGATCAAATTGGCCACGGTGGTATCCGCCGGAATCAGCGGTTGGCCGAAATGCTTGATATACAGGTCGTTGACCTCTTCCACCAAACGATGGGCCAGGTAGGCCTCGTCCAGCAGACCGTCGAGGCCTTCATGGCCGGCCAGAATCGCCGGCGGTTGCAGGAAGAAATGCTCGGCGATCTTCAGTACCGGCTTGATCTGGCTTTCGATCCCGGCTTCGCGGGCCACGTCGTTGGCAGCTTCCAGCAAGTCCGGGACGAGCTCGATGTAGGCGGTGACAAAACGGGTCATGACAATGTTGCGATCACCGTCAGCCAGGGAGATGGCCGAATGCAGGTGCGGCAATTGTTTTTCCAGTTGCTGGGCAAGCTGGCCAGTGCTGGCTTCGTGTTGATGGGCACGGGAAATCTGCTCGCGCAATGCGGCGGTGTTCATGAAAGCTCCAGTGAAGCAGGCGTAGGAAAAGGGAGAAGATAAGGTAGCTCGTTTATACGAGCACCTAAGACGCATTTGTCATAATTATTTCATGGTTATGCGCAGGCGTTATATTGAATTGCCATCGCTCGTCGGATAAACGTTTCCGCCCCCGATTTTATTAGCCCCGCCCGTCTGTTTTTGCTCATTTGCCCCTACACATTGCGGGGTTGGTGCGGCTGTCTATACTCGGTTTTGTACGCAATTAGCTGATGACGCCCAACTGCATGAAGCAGGCAAGGCTTGGCGGTTGTAAGCAGTATGGAAGCCGCTCCCTTCGCCGCAGGTGCAAACCGGCGGGATAACAAGAAACATAAAGGGGAACCCGCAATGACGCGACATCCACATGTTTGGATGGGCCTACTGTTGTGGTCAGTATTCGGCCAGGCGCAAGCCGCCTGGACAACGAATATGGCGCCAGGGGCTACTGAAGTCAGTCACGCCGTGTTTGACCTGCACATGACCATTTTCTGGATCTGTGTGGTGATCGGCATTGTCGTGTTTGGCGCGATGTTCTGGTCGATGATCCTGCACCGCCGGTCCACGGGCCAGGTGGCGGCCAAGTTCCACGAGAGCACGACCGTGGAAATCCTCTGGACCGTGGTGCCCCTGCTGATTCTGGTGGCGATGGCCATTCCGGCGACCAAGACCCTGATCAATATCTACGACAGCACTGAGTCGGATATCGATATCCAGGTCACCGGCTACCAGTGGAAGTGGCATTACAAGTACCTGGGTCAGGACGTGGAGTTCTTCAGCAACCTGGCCACGCCCGCCGAGCAAATCCATAACCAGGCCACCAAGGGCGAGCACTATTTGCTCGAAGTCGACCAGCCACTGGTGCTTCCGGTGGGCGCCAAGGTGCGTTTCCTGGTGACGGCCGCTGATGTGATCCACTCCTGGTGGGTGCCGGCCTTTGCAGTCAAACGCGACGCCATCCCCGGTTTCGTCAACGAGGCCTGGACCCGGGTCGAGAAGCCTGGCATCTACCGTGGCCAGTGCGCTGAGCTGTGCGGTAAGGACCATGGGTTCATGCCCATCGTGGTCGAGGTCAAATCCAAGGCCGACTACGACGCCTGGCTCGGCGAGCGCAAGGCAGACGCCGCCAAGCTCAAGGAATTGACTTCCAAAGAGTGGACGCTCGAAGAGCTGGTGGCCCGTGGCGACAAGGTCTACCACACCGCCTGCGTGGCCTGTCACCAGGCCGAGGGCCAGGGCCTGCCGCCGATGTTCCCGGCACTCAAAGGCTCGCCAATTGCCACCGGCGCCAAAGAAGACCACCTGCACCGCGTGTACTTCGGCAAGCCCGGCACCGCCATGGCGGCATTCGGCAAACAGCTGTCGGAAGTCGATATCGCCGCGGTGGTCACCTACGAGCGCAACGCCTGGGGCAACAACAAAGGCGACATGGTCACGCCCAAAGACGTGCTGGCTCTGAAACAGGCGGAAAGCAAATGACGGCCTCAACTGCGTATGCCCTGAACCGCACAGCCCATTCCTTTGCAGGAGAACGGCCATGAGCACTGTGATCGACCATGGTCATGCCGACCATGCCCACGGCCCCGCCAAAGGCCTGATGCGCTGGGTGCTGACCACCAACCACAAAGACATCGGCACCCTGTATCTGTGGTTCGCCTTCACCATGTTCCTGCTCGGTGGCTCGTTCGCCATGGTGATCCGCGCCGAACTGTTCCAGCCCGGCCTGCAAATCGTGCAACCGGCGTTCTTCAACCAGATGACCACCATGCACGGCCTGATCATGGTGTTCGGTGCGGTCATGCCGGCCTTCGTCGGCCTGGCCAACTGGATGATCCCGCTGATGATCGGCGCGCCGGACATGGCCCTGCCGCGCATGAACAACTTCAGCTTCTGGCTGCTGCCGGCGGCGTTCCTGCTGCTGGTCTCGACCCTGTTCACGCCGGGCGGCGGGCCGAATTTCGGCTGGACCTTCTATGCCCCGCTTTCCACCACCTACGCGCCGGAAAGCGTGACGTTCTTCATCTTTGCCATTCACCTGATGGGCATCAGTTCGATCATGGGCGCGATCAACGTGGTCGCCACCATCCTCAACCTGCGCGCACCCGGCATGACCCTGATGAAAATGCCGCTGTTCGTCTGGACCTGGCTGATCACCGCGTTCCTGCTGATCGCGGTGATGCCGGTGCTGGCCGGGTGCGTGACCATGATGCTGATGGACATTCACTTCGGCACCAGCTTCTTCAGTGCGGCCGGCGGCGGTGACCCGGTGCTGTTCCAGCACGTATTCTGGTTTTTCGGACACCCCGAGGTGTACATCATGATCCTGCCGGCCTTCGGCGCCGTCAGCTCGATCATCCCGACCTTCTCGCGCAAGCCGCTGTTCGGCTACACCTCAATGGTCTACGCGACCGCGAGCATCGCGTTCCTGTCGTTCATCGTCTGGGCGCACCACATGTTTGTGGTCGGCATTCCGCTGGTGGGCGAGTTGTTCTTCATGTACGCCACGCTGCTGATCGCGGTGCCGACCGGTGTGAAGGTATTCAACTGGGTCAGCACGATGTGGCAAGGCTCGCTGACCTTCGAGACGCCGATGCTGTTTGCCGTGGCCTTCGTGATTCTGTTCACCATCGGCGGCTTCTCCGGGCTGATGCTGGCGATCGCCCCGGCGGACTTCCAGTACCACGACACCTACTTTGTGGTGGCGCACTTCCATTACGTACTGGTGCCCGGCGCGATCTTCGGCATCTTCGCCTCGGCCTACTACTGGCTGCCGAAATGGACCGGCCACATGTACGACGAAACCCTCGGCAAGCTGCACTTCTGGCTGTCTTTCGTGGGCATGAACATGGCGTTCTTCCCGATGCACTTCGTGGGGTTGGCCGGCATGCCGCGCCGGGTGCCGGACTACAACCTGCAGTTCGCCGACTTCAACATGGTCTCCTCGATTGGCGCGTTCATGTTCGGCGCTACACAGATCTTTTTCCTGTTCATCGTGATCAAGTGCATCCGTGGCGGCCCGCCGGCGCCGGCCAAGCCGTGGGATGGCGCCGAAGGCCTGGAATGGAGCGTTCCTTCGCCCGCGCCGTATCACACGTTTACGACGCCGCCGGAGGTCAAGTGAACGCTTTGTCGCGCGGTGAACACCGTCAGTGTGGGAGCGGGCTTGCTCGCGAAAGCGGTGTGTCAGTCGCCGCAAAAGTTGTCTGGCCTACCGCCTTCGCGAGCAAGCCCGCTCCCACATTGACCGCATTCGCCTTGGGTGAGCGCCATGCTTGAATCCGTGCCCATCAAACGCCTGGTCACCCGCCTGCTGATCCTGGTGGTGGCGATGTTCGCCTTCGGCTTCGCCCTGGTGCCGATCTACGACGTGATGTGCAAGGCGTTCGGCATCAATGGCAAGACCGCCGGGCAGTACGAGGGTGAGCAGATGGTCGACCCCACGCGCCAAGTGCGCGTGCAGTTTATGTCCACCAATGCCATCGACATGGTCTGGGAATTCCACTCCAAGGCTGACGAGGTGGTGGTCAACCCCGGTGCGGTCACCGAGATGCTGTTCGTGGCCTACAACCCCACTGATAAACCCATGACCGCCCAGGCCGTACCGAGTATTTCCCCGGCCGAAGCGGCGATGTATTTCCACAAGACCGAATGTTTTTGCTTCACCCAGCAAGTGCTGCAGCCAGGTCAGCGCATTGAAATGCCGGTGCGCTTTATCGTCGATCGCGCCATGCCCAAGGATGTGAAGCATTTGACCCTGGCATACACGCTGTTTGACATCACTGCGCGCCAACCGCCGGTGGCCGTCCATACCGGCGGCTAGCTACTGTTTGCCCCCTCAATCAGGAGAGCGAATACATGTCGTCTCATGATACGTACTACGTACCAGCGCAAAGCAAATGGCCCATAATTGCCACGTTTGGCATGTTGATCACCGTGTACGGCCTGGGCGTGTGGTTCAACGACCTCAAGGCGGCGCGCCCGGAATCCCACGGGCCGTGGATCTTTTTTGTCGGCGGCCTGTTGCTGGCCTACATGCTGTTCGGTTGGTTCGGTGCGGTGATCAAGGAAAGCCGCGCGGGTTTGTACAGCCCGCAGATGGACCGCTCGTTTCGCTGGGGCATGACCTGGTTCATCTTTTCCGAGGTGATGTTCTTTATCGCGTTCTTCGGCGCGCTGTTTTATGTGCGGCATATGTCCGCGCCGTGGCTGGCGGGTGAAGGCTCCAAGGGCGTCGCGCACATGCTGTGGCCGAACTTCGAATTTGCCTGGCCGTTGCTCAACAACCCTGACCCGAAAATGTACCCGCCGCCCGAAGGCACCATCAGCCCGTGGGGCTTGCCGCTGGTCAATACGATCTTGCTGGTCAGCTCCAGCGTGACCATCACCCTTGCTCACCATGCCTTGCGCAAGGGCCATCGCGGCGCGCTGAAAATCTGGTTGGCGCTGACGGTGCTGCTGGGTTGGGCCTTTTTGGGCTTTCAGGCCGAGGAGTACATGCACGCTTACAAAGAGCTCGGCCTGACCCTCGGCTCGGGCGTGTACGGCGCGACCTTCTTCATGCTCACCGGCTTTCACGGCGCCCACGTGACCATCGGCACCATCATTTTGTTTGTGATGCTGATGCGCATCCTCAAGGGGCACTTCAACGCCGAGCACCAGTTCGGTTTCGAGGCGGCCAGTTGGTACTGGCACTTTGTGGATGTGGTGTGGATCGGCCTGTTTTTCTTCGTTTATGTGCTGTGAGGCGCCTTACCACGGTGCATGAGAAACCAGCTGGCCGCTGAAAAAGCCCCAGGCGATTAACCCCACGGTGATCGCGGCCAGTACGACACGCACGGTCAAGGCAGTGACGAGGCGGTTGGAGTTGCCCTCGTCCTTGACCAGAAAGAACAAGCCACTGAACAGGCTCACGACAGTCGCGATCAGCATCAGGGCAATGGCTGCTTTGAGCATGGTCAGGTTCCATTCGGATGGGCGGGCAATGAAAACAAGTATAGCCAGCGCCATAAAAGACTTTCGCCCAGGGTTCGCACCCACGCTGGTGGTGCTGGTGCTACTGCCGTTGATGGTGGGCCTGGGGTTCTGGCAACTGGCTCGCGGGCATGAAAAACAGTTGCTGGTGGACAGCTATGCCGAACGGCGCGTGGCTGAGCCGATCAGCAGCGTGCAGCTGCAGGGCATGGCGGACCCGGCCTTCCGCCGTGTGCGTCTGCGCGGCCAGTTCGATGCCGAGCACAGCGTGCTGCTCGACAACCGCATGCGCGAAGGCAAGCCGGGTGTTGAACTGTTGCAGCCCTTTCACGACCAGGCCAGCGGCGAATGGCTGTTGCTCAATCGCGGCTGGCTGCCCTGGCCGGACCGGCGCACACCGCCCGTGTTCACCACGCCTGAACAACCATTGAATCTGGATGCCTGGGTGTACGTCGCGCCCGGCGAAACCTTCCAGCTGCACGCCGACCCAGCCACCACGCAATGGCCGCGCTTGCTGACTGCGCTGCATCCCGCCGCGCTGTGGGCTGAGTTGGGTCGCAGCGGTTTTGCCTTTGAGTTGCGCGCCGAACCCGGCCCCGGAACCTACGACACCACCTGGCCGGTCGTCGCCATGGGCCCGGAAAAACACTTGGGCTACGCCGTGCAGTGGTTCGCCATGTCGTTGGCGCTGCTGGCGCTTTACCTCTACCTCGGATGGCACAACAAAAAGGAGAAACCCCATGGGAGCGGCCATGAATCCACCCAGCACGTCTGAGGCGCCCGACCGACGCAAAGGCCGCTGGCAGCTGATCCTGATCCTGATGATGGTGATCGGCCCGATGGCGCTGGCCACCTTCATGTACAAGTTGCAGTTCTGGGTGCCCGACAGCCGCAGCTACCACGGCGAGATGATCGGCAACGGCCAGACCCGCGCCGACATTGGCGTACAGGCCGACGAGGATCGTTGGCAACTGTTGGTCACCGCACCCACCGCCTGCGCTGCCGAGTGCCAGCAACTGGTGTACCTGGCGCGCCAGCTGCAAATCAGCCTGGGCCGCGATGCCTCCCGCGCCAGCCATGCGCTGGCCAGCGCACAGTCGGTGAGCACCGAGTATGACGCCAAGCTCAACGCCGAGTACCCGCAACTGCAACGCTATCCGTTGGACCTGTCGACCTTCACCAAGGACGCCGCCGTGCCCGGTGATGCGCAACTGTGGATCGTCGACCCCCACGGCAACCTGGTGCTGCGCTACGACGCCAAGGTCAAGGGCAAGGACCTGCTCAACGACCTGCGCCTGCTGCTGAAACTGTCGAACATCGGATAAGGGCATCGTCATGGCCAAACCTGGATTTCGCCTCGCGTTGTTTGCCACGTTATTGGCGCTGATCGTCGTGCTGCTCGGCGCCTACACCCGGCTGACCCATGCCGGCCTCGGTTGCCCGGACTGGCCGGGCTGCTACGGCTTTATCAGCGTGCCGCAAAGCGCAGCCCAACTGGCCCATGCCGAGCTGCATTTTCCCGACACGCCAGTGGAGGCCGACAAAGGGTGGGCCGAGATGACGCATCGGTATTTTGCCGGCACCTTGGGCGTGTTGATCGTGCTGCTGGCGGCGCGCTCGTGGAGCCATCGGCGTGACCCTGGCCAGCCGGTGAAGCTGCCGCTGTTCCTGTTGGCGGTGGTGTTCGCCCAGGCGGCGTTTGGCATGTGGACGGTGACGTTGAAACTGTGGCCGCAAGTGGTGACCGGCCATCTGCTCGGTGGGTTTGCCACCTTGAGCCTGCTGTTTTTGCTGACGTTGCGCCTGTCCGGCGTGCTGCCGGCGTTGATCGTGCCCAAACGCCTGCAATATTGGGCGACCGCCGGTTTGGTGCTGGTGATCGGGCAAATTGCGCTGGGCGGCTGGGTCAGTTCCAACTACGCGGCGGTGGCCTGTATCGACCTGCCCACCTGCCATGGCGAGTGGTGGCCGGCAGCCGACTTTGCCAACGGTTTTCACCTCACCCAGCACATCGGCCCCAATTACCTCGGTGGCCAGCTTGATAGCGAGGCGCGCACGGCCATTCACCTCACCCATCGTGCGGGTGCGATGCTGGTCACGCTGGTGCTGTTGGGCCTGGCCTGGCAGTTACGCGCAGTCGGCATGACCCGGCTTGCGGGCCTGTTGCTGATCGCCCTGGCGGCGCAAATCGGCTTGGGCCTGAGCAACGTGTACTTCCATCTGCCGCTGCCGGTTGCGGTCGGCCATAACGCCGGTGGCGCGGCGTTGTTGCTGACGCTGGTGCTGGTCAATTATCACGCGCGCACCAGCCTGGTCCGGGTGCGTAATCAGCTGCCGTTCGGCTGGCGTTTTATCCCACGCAAACACGTATCGGGCCTTATCACCCTTAAAGGAGAGATGCCATGGCGACCTTGATCGGCGCACGTCGCGATCAGGCGATCTGGCGCGATTACCTGGAGCTGACCAAGCCGAAAGTCGTGGTGCTGATGCTCATCACGTCCTTGGTGGGCATGTTCCTCGCGACCCGCGCCGGGGTGCCGTGGACGGTGCTGGTGTTCGGCAACCTGGGCATCGCCCTGTGTGCCGGTGGCGCGGCGGCGGTCAACCATGTGGTGGAAAGGCGGATCGATGCGGTGATGGCGCGCACGCATAAACGGCCGATGGCAGAAGGGCGGGTATCGCCGATTGCGGCATTGGCCTTTGCATTGTTTCTAGCCGTTGCGGGGTTGGCCTTGTTACTGGCGTTCACCAACCCTCTGGCGGCCTGGCTCACGCTGGCCTCGCTGCTCGGCTATGCGGTGATCTACACCGGCTTTCTCAAGCGTGCGACCCCGCAAAACATTGTCATCGGTGGCCTCGCGGGCGCCGCGCCGCCGCTGCTGGGGTGGGTTGCTGTCACCGGGCATGTCAGCGCCGAGCCGCTGCTGCTGGTGTTGATCATCTTCGCCTGGACCCCGCCGCACTTCTGGGCCCTGGCCATTCACCGCAAAGAGGAATACGCCAAGGCCGACATTCCGATGCTGCCGGTTACCCACGGCGAGCACTACACCAAGGTGCATATCCTGCTTTACACCTTCGCCCTACTGGCGGTGAGCTTCATGCCCTATGTGATCCACATGAGCGGCCTGCTGTACCTGGCGTGTGCGCTGGTCTTGGGCGGGCGCTTTCTGCAATGGGCCTGGGTGCTGTACCGTGGCAGCAAGCCGCACGCGGCGATCAACACGTTCAAGTACTCTATCTGGTACTTGCTGCTGCTGTTTATCGCGCTGCTCGTCGACCACTACCTATTGTTGAACCTATGACTCGAACTCAAAAAACCGTCTTCATCCTGGTGGCCATCGTCGCGTTGATCATGGGCCTGACCGTCAACAAAGTGCTCAGCGGCAAAGGCCAGGGCGACCCTACCGCGCTGATCGACGCCGGTATCATCCTGCTGCCGCAAAGCCGCCAGTTGCCGCCGGTGACCATGACCAACCAAGACGGCCAACCGGTGGTGGTCAACGCGTTGAAAGGCAAGTGGAGCCTGCTGTTCTTCGGCTACACCTTCTGCCCGGACATCTGCCCGACCACGCTCGCCCAACTGCGCCAGATCAAGAGCGAGCTGCCTAAAGAGGCGGTGGATAAGTTGCAGGTGATCCTGGTCAGCGTTGACCCGAACCGCGACACGCCGACTCAGCTCAAGCAATACCTGGGCTACTTCGACCCGCAATTCGAAGGCCTGACCGGCGCGAATGTGGAGGATGTGCAGAAGGTGTCGAATGCGGTGAGCATTCCGTTTATTCCAGCGGACACCAGCAAGCCCAACTACACCGTCGACCACAGCGGCAACCTGGCGCTGATCGGCCCGGATGGCACGCAGCGCGGGTTTATCCGTGCGCCGTTGAACAACCAGAAGCTGGTGGCACAGTTGCCGGGGTTGTTGCAGCGTAAATAAGCCGGTCACCGACCCAGCCAACAACACAAATCACCTGTGGGAGCTGGCTTGCCTGCGATAGCGATGGGCCTGCTTGCATCCCACTTGCTGACCCACCGCCATCGCAGGCAAGCCAGCTCCCACAGTGGTGTTGTGCAAGGGTTGAACGCAAGTGTGTTGCACTGATCTTTCAGGCAACACAAAACAAATGTGGGAGCGGGCTTGCTCGCGAAGACGGTGGTTCAGTCGACAGATTCGGTGACTGACACTCCGCTTTCGCGAGCCAGCCCGCTCCCACATTGGGTTTTGTGCACGGGTTGAATAGCGAGTCGTCGGACATTTCCTGCACGTTGTGGCGCTGTGCGTGAACTTGTTGGGTGCGGTTGGGGTGGCTAGTCTTTGTGCTGTCGCTGCAAATTCAGTGACAGGGTGTGGAAGCCCTTATATCGTTAGGCGCACAAAGCGCCACCATGTGTCAGGCGCTTTTTCTTGTCTGTGTTTTATGGTGGCTGTGCGCGGGGCGCTTTCGAGTGCGCCGGGTGCCTAACGTCCCGGTCTTCCACACCTGCGTACAGCCGCCACCCATTACGTGGAAGTAGTGCTTGGCGGTCCCCTTGATACGTTAGGAGCCAGACTATGCAAACACTTACCCCCGACCCACCCGTCACCCCCGAAGTCTTCACCCGCCACCATCACCAACTGCACGCCGTGCTGATCGACAGCCAACCCTGGTTCAGCGCCGCTGACATCGGCCACTTGATGGGCCTGCACCTCAATCCGGCGTTACTGCGCAAACTCGATCCCGACCAGCAACACACCCTGCCCCTGATCACTCATGGCCACTGTGCGCCGACGTTGATGGTCAGTGAGTCTGGCGTCTACGCGCTGCTTATCTACCACTACTACCCGGAGAATCGGTGCCTGCGCCAATGGCTGACCCATGCGGTGGTACCGGCCTTGCGCGGTAAACAGCAGGCAGGTGTGTTGGCCTGATCTAGCCAACAACACAAAACAAATGTGGGAGCGGGCTGGCTCGCGAAGACGGTGGTTCAGTCGACAGATTCGGTGACTGACACTCCGCTTTCGCGAGCAAGCCCGCTCCCACATTGGGTTTTGTGCACGGGTTGAATAGCGAGTCGTCGGACATTTCCTGCACGTTGTGGCGCTGTGCGTGAACTTGTTGGGTGCGGTTGGGGTGGCTAGTCTTTGTGCCGTCGCTGCAAATTCAGTGACAGAGCGTAGGAACCCTTTTGTGTACCCTCGGCGTCATAACGCCACCGTCTGATTGCGGCGTTTTTTTTGTGCCCGTAATATCAGTCGCGGCGGCTATGCGCGGGCACGTTTCGACGTGGCTGAGATCCCTGGGTACTCGGTTCCTACCCCGCGTATGGCTGCCACCCAAGCCCGTAGGAAGGCTGTTGGCAGCTCCTGTTCATACCCGGAGTTGTCCCAATGCAATCACTTACCCCTGATCCACCGATCACCCCCAAAGTCTTCATCCGCCACCATCACCAGCTGCACGCCGTGCTGATAAACAACCAACCTTGGTTCAGCGCCTCCGACATCGGCCACCTGATGGGCTTGCACCTGAACCCTGCGCTACTGCGCAAGCTCGATCCCGACCAGCAACACACCCGGCCCCTGATCACTCATGGCCACTGTGCGCCGACGTTGATGGTCAGTGAGTCTGGCGTCTACGCGCTGCTTATCTACCACTACTACCCGGAGAATCGGTGCCTGCGCCAATGGCTGACCCATGAGGTGGTGCCAGCCCTGCGCTGATAGCAAAAGCCACACGAAACAAATGTGGGAGCGGGCTTGCTCGCGAATGCGCAGTGTCAGTCGACTAATAAGTGACTGAACCACCGCCTTCGCGAGCAAGCCCGCTCCCACATTTTTTGATCTTCGGTGTTGTGAAGATCGGGTTTGATCAGAACGCCGGCAGAATCGCGCCTTTGTACTTCTCCTGGATGAATTTCTTCACTTCCGGGGTGTGCAGGGCTGCAACCAGCTTCTTCACCGCGTCCGAATCCTTGTTGTCGTCGCGCGTCACCAGGATGTTCACGTAAGGCGAGTCGTTGCCTTCGATCACCAGGGCATCCTTGGAAGGGTCCAGCTTGGCTTCCAGAGCGTAGTTGGTGTTGATCAGTGCCAGGTCGACCTGGGTCAGCACGCGCGGCAGGGTGGCGGCTTCCAGTTCGCGGAATTTCAGGCTTTTAGGGTTGCCGGTGATGTCCTTGATGGTCGACAGGGTGTTGGTCGGGTCCTTCAGGGTGATCAGGTTGTGCTTGGCCAGCAGCAACAGGGCGCGGCCGCCATTGGTGGCGTCGTTTGGAATCACCACGTTGGCGCCGTCAGGCAGATCTTCAAGTTTTTTGTATTTGCTGGAGTAGGCGCCCAGCGGCTCCAGGTGCACAGCGCCGACGCTCACCAGGTGAGTGCCCTTGGCTTTATTGAACTCGTCCAGGTACGGCTGGTGCTGGAAGAAGTTGGCGTCCAGGCGCTTTTCGGCGACCTGTACGTTCGGCTGTACGTAGTCGGTGAAGACTTTAACCTGCAGATCTACGCCCTCTTTGGCGAGTGCAGGCTTCACGAACTCCAGGATTTCGGCGTGGGGCACCGGCGACGCGGCAACCTTGAGGGTCTCGGCGGCGTGAGCGGAAAACGCGGCAACGGCGGCGAAAGCAACCAGTAGTTTTTTCATCCAACAAGCTCCTTGTTCGGGCATTTGCCGGCTTTTTGGCCGGCAATGGCCGTTATTTTCGAGAAAAGTGCACCACCAGCTTGTCGCCGACGGTTTGCAGAATTTGCACCAGGATCAACAGCATCACCACGGTGACCACCATCACATCGGTCTGGAAACGCTGGTAACCGAAACGGATCGCCAGGTCACCCAGGCCACCGGCGCCTACGACACCGGCCATTGCCGTGTAGGAAACCAGTGTAATCGCCGTGACCGTAATCGCCGCGAAAATGCCGGGGCGTGCTTCGGGCAACAGGGCGTTGGTGATGATCTGGCGCGTGCTCGCGCCCATGGACTGCGTGGCTTCGATGATGCCGCGGTCCACTTCACGCAAGGCGGTTTCCACCAGGCGCGCGAAGAACGGTGTTGCGCCCACGACCAGCGGCGGAATCGCACCGGCGACACCCAGCGAGGTGCCCGTGATCAGTACGGTGAACGGAATCATCACGATCAGCAGGATGATAAACGGCAGCGAGCGCAGGATGTTCACGATCAGCGACAGCAGCGCGTACAGGCCTTTTTGTTCGAACAGTTGGCGCGGGCTGCACAGGAACAGCAGCACGCCCAGCGGCAGGCCGAGCAGTACGGTAAAGAACAGCGAGCCGAACAGCATGGTCATGGTGTCGCCGGTGGCGAGCCAGATTTCCGACCAGTCGATATTGGCGAAGAAACTCAACAGGACTTCCATTAGCGCAGAACCTCCATGTGGACGTCTGCCGCGGTAAAGCGGGCGAAGGCGGCTTCCATGTCCCCACCGGTCACGGCGAGGGTCAGTTGGCCGTAAGGAATATCTTTAATGCGGTCGATACGACCGGCGAGGATGCTGTAGTCCACACCCGTTTCGCGGGCGACGGTGCCCAGCAGCGGCGCGTAGGTCGCTTCGCCCTGGAAAGTCAGGCGCACGATGCGGCCCGGCACATGCGCGAAGTCATCGCGCTGTTCGCTTTCGTCGATTTGATCGGCTTCTTGCACGAAGCGCTTGGTGGTCGGGTGCTTGGGGTGCAGGAACACATCGGCCACCGAGCCTTGCTCGACAATCACGCCTGCGTCCATCACGGCCACTTGGTCGCAGACGCGGCGGATCACGTCCATCTCATGGGTGATCAACACGATGGTCAGCTTCAGCTCGCGGTTGATCTCGGCCAACAGTTGCAACACCGAGGCGGTGGTCTGCGGGTCGAGGGCGCTGGTGGCTTCGTCGCACAGCAGGATCTTCGGCTTGGTCGCCAGGGCGCGGGCGATGCCGACGCGCTGCTTCTGGCCGCCGGACAACTGCGCCGGGTACTTCTTGGCGTGGTCCGACAGGCCGACACGGGCGAGCAATTCAGCCACGCGTACGTCGATTTCCTTGCGCGACAATTCGCCGGCCAGGGTCAGTGGCAGTGCGACGTTGTCGGCAACGGTCTTGGACGCGAGCAGGTTGAAGTGCTGGAAGATCATCCCGACTTGCTGGCGGAAACGGCGCAGGCCATTGGCGTCCAGGGCAGTGACTTCTTCGCCGTCGACGTTGATCTGGCCACCGCTGGGTTGCTCCAGGCGGTTGATCAGACGCAGCAGGGTACTTTTTCCCGCGCCGGAGTGGCCAATCAGGCCGAACACCTGGCCGTTTTCGACACGCAGGCTGGTGGGATGCAGCGCGGGGATTTCCTTACCGGCGACGCGGTAGGTTTTATGGACGTTATGAAACTCGATCACGTAGCGAACCTTGTGGGGCGCATGGAAAAGGGATCAGCGGTTAGCCGGGCGCGCATTTTAGCCTGTCCGTATAGCGTTTCTTAGCATTTATTTCGCATTCAACCAGCGATTTGGCAATAACGCGATCAAAGGTCATAAAAAAGGAACGGTGCAAAACCGCGTCAGTCACTACTTAAGCAACTCGATTTCCCAGGTGCCGTGCCTGGGGTTTTTTGCTCAAACGCGCCGGGGACCGCTCTGGCTACTTTGAATAAGGAGTTTTGTCTGATGAGTACCAAGAAGCCAGCTACCCCGCCGAAGAGTGAGCTCGCGGGCACCGATACCCTGGACCGTGGCAACACCAACGCCAAGTTGCAGGCCCTGGAGGAGTTCCGCTCAGATGCAACCGGCCAGGCGCTGCGCACCAACCAAGGCGTCAAGATTGCCGATAACCAGAACACCCTGAAAGTCGGTGCCCGTGGCCCTTCGCTGCTGGAAGACTTCATCATGCGTGAAAAAATCACGCACTTTGACCATGAGCGTATTCCGGAGCGCATCGTGCATGCCCGTGGTACCGGCGCCCATGGTTATTTCCAGACTTACGAGAACCATTCGGCGCTGAGCAAGGCCGGTTTCCTGCGTAACCCCGAGCATAAAACCCCGGTGTTCGTGCGCTTCTCTACGGTGCAGGGCCCGCGTGGTTCGGGCGATACCGTGCGTGACGTGCGCGGTTTTGCCGTGAAGTTTTTCACCGACGAAGGCAACTTCGACTTGGTGGGCAACAACATGCCAGTGTTTTTCATTCAGGACGCGATCAAGTTTCCGGACTTCGTGCACGCGGTAAAACCAGAGCCACATAACGAGATTCCTACCGGCGGCTCGGCCCATGACACGTTCTGGGATTTCGTCTCGCTGCAGCCGGAATCGGCGCACATGGTGCTGTGGGCGATGTCCGACCGTGCCATCCCAAAAAGCCTGCGCGCCATGCAGGGCTTTGGCATCCACACCTTCCGCCTGATCAATACCGAAGGTAAGTCGAGCTTCGTCAAATTCCACTGGCACCCAAAAGTCGGCACCTGCTCCCTGGTGTGGGACGAGGCGCAGAAGCTTGCCGGTAAAGATACCGATTACCACCGTCGTGACCTGTGGGAAGCGATTGAGAGCGGCGACTACCCTGAGTGGGAATTGGGTGTGCAAATCGTGGCCGAAGAAGACGAGCACAAGTTCGACTTCGACCTGCTCGACCCGACCAAAATCATCCCCGAGGAACTGGTGCCGATTACCCCGTTGGGCAAGATGGTGCTTAACCGTAACCCGGA
Source organism: Pseudomonas sp. AP19 (assembly GCF_001728855.1). Taxonomy (NCBI): domain Bacteria; kingdom Pseudomonadati; phylum Pseudomonadota; class Gammaproteobacteria; order Pseudomonadales; family Pseudomonadaceae; genus Pseudomonas; species Pseudomonas sp. AP19. Next base: position 78,780 of record NZ_LXJP01000013.1, read on the forward strand.
CAACTTCTTCGCCGAAGTCGAGCAGGTCGCGTTTTGCCCAGGCCACATCGTGCCGGGTATCGATTTCACCAACGACCCCTTGCTGCAAGGCCGCCTGTTTTCCTACACCGATACCCAGATCAGCCGTCTCGGTGGCCCTAACTTTCATGAGTTGCCGATCAACCGGCCGGTCACGCCGTTCCATAACGGCCAGCGCGACGCCCAGCACCGCACGGTGATCGACAAGGGCCGTGCGGCCTACGAGCCGAACTCGATTGACGGCGGTTGGCCGAAAGAGACGCCACCGGCTGCTCAGGATGGCGGGTTCGAGACCTACTACGAGCGTGTCGATGCCAATAAGGTGCGTGAACGCAGTGAGTCGTTCGGGGACCACTTCTCCCAGGCCACGCTGTTTTTCCACAGCATGAGCCACCACGAGAAAGAGCACATCATCGCGGCCTACAGCTTCGAGTTGGGCAAGGTGGAACGCGAGTTTATCCGCGCCCGTCAGGTCAACGAGATCCTGGCCAATATCGACCTGGAGCTGGCCAAGCGCGTTGCGCAAAACCTCGGCTTGCCGGCGCCGACCAAAGGCACCGTACCGCCGCGTAAGACCTCGCTGAAAGCGTCGCCGGCGTTGAGCCAGGTGAACTTGCTGTCGGGCGATATCAAGACACGCAAAGTCGCGATCCTTGCGGCGAATGGCGTGGACGGTGCGGCGATTGATGCAATCAAGAAGGCGCTGGAAGCCGAAGGGGCGCACGCCAAACTGCTGGGGCCGACGTCGGCACCGGTGAAGACCGCAGATGGCAAGAGCCTGGCGGTGGATGCGTCGATGGAAGGCATGCCGTCGATTGCGTTTGACGCGGTGTTCGTACCGGGTGGCAAGGAGTCGATCAAGGCGTTGAGCGGCGATGGCGTGGCGTTGCACTTCCTGTTGGAGGCGTACAAGCATCTGAAGGCGATCACGGTTGCCAGCGATGCCAAGCCGCTGCTGGATCAGCTCAAGCTTGAGGCGGATGCGGGGTTGATCGTGGGGTCGGATGCCAAAGCGTTCAAGGCATTCTTTGCGGCGATTGCGCAGCACCGGGTCTGGGACCGTGAGCCTAAGGCCAAGGCGATCCCGGCTTAAGCTTTTGGTTGTTTGTTAGACCTCTATCGGGAGCAAGCCCCCTCCCACATTTGGAATGCATTTCAAATGTGGGAGGGGGCTTGCTCCCGATAGCTTTATTGCGCCTTGCGCGGTATCAGCACAATCTGCGCCGGAATACGTTTCAAGATCTGCCGGTGAATCTTCAGGTCATACCCCGAATCAATTCGCTTCACCCGTTTGGTCAGCAACGTGGCCAGCCATGGGTAATCCTGCGTGCGCGGCGCCTGGATGCTCACGTCGCACTGGTAATTCACCACGTCGGTGGCGATCGCATCCAACTGATGGCGAAGTTCTTCGATGTCAGTGAGGTTCAGCGCGACGGTGGTGCTTTGCGCGGCAGGGTCGATGACCTTGGCCGCTGGCTTGGCTTCGGCCGCTTTCAGGGCGGCTTCGGCTTTATCCAGCTCGACTTTGCGGGCGTGGCTGATGGCACTGTTCACGCCGCCGGTGAGCGCCGGGGCCTTGGGCATCAGCGCGCGGGCACGGCTCAGGGCGGTCGCGGCAGCGTTGACGTCACCTTTTTGCAGCACGATCTGGCTGCGCTGCAGGTAGGCTTCGGCCAATTGGCGCTGGTAAGGCTCCAGGGTCGGGTCGTTAGGCGATTGGGCCTGCAAGGCGGCAAGCTCGTCTTCGGCGGTCGCCAGTTCGCTGCTGGCCAGGTTTTGCTCCAGCTGCGCGATTGCCGCAGCGCGTGTGTCCGGTACCTCGGTGGCAGCGGGCGGTGTGCTTTGACAGGCGCCCAGCAGCAGGGAAAATGCGGCAAGGAGCAGATAACGGACGTTGAACGGCTTCATTCCTGCGACTCTCTATTTGCGCAAAAAGCGAGCAAGTCTACACCCCTCGACGGGGCAGGACAAAACTCAGCAGAAAGAGGGCGGCCGCCGTGACTACAATCGACGGCCCGGCCGGCGTGTCCTTGAACCAGGACAGCGCCAGGCCCCCGCACACCGCAAGCATCCCCAGCAGGCTGGCGCCGATCGCCATCTGCTCGGGTGAGCGAGCGTGGCGCTGGGCAGCGGCTGCGGGAATGATCAGCAGCGACGTGATCAACAATACGCCGACAATCTTCATCGCGACAGCGATCACCACTGCGATCAATAGCATCAGGGTCATGCGCAGGGCCGGTACGGGCAAACCTTCCACGGTGGCCAGCTCTTCATGCACGGTAATCGCCAGCAATGGGCGCCACAGCGCTACCAGCAACACCAGCACGGCGGCGCTGCCGCCGAGGATCCAGGCAAGGTCAGTCGGGCTGATCGCCAGCAGGTCGCCGAACAGGTAGGCCATCAGGTCGATGCGCACTTCATGCATGAAGCTCAGCACCACCAGGCCCAGGGACAAGGTGCTCGGCGCGAGGATGCCGAGCAGGGTGTCGGAGGCCAGCGGCTGGCGCTGTTGCAGGGTCACCAGCAGCACCGCCAGCAGCAGGCAGCCCACCGTCACGGCGATGGTCGGGCTCACATCCAGCAAAAAGCCCATGGCCACGCCCAGCAGCGCGGCGTGCGACAACGTGTCGCCAAAATAGGCCATGCGCCGCCAAACCACGAACGAGCCCAATGGGCCCGCCACCAGTGCCAAAGCCAAGCCTGCCAGCAGGGCGTAGAGCAGAAAATCAGCCATGCTTGCAGCTATCTCCATGAACGTGGGTGTGGGATGTAGCGGGGTCGTCGACGACAGCGCCGTGCAGATCGTGGGCGTGGTCGTGATGGTGGTGATAGATCGCCAGGCTTTGGGCGTTTTTGCCGAACAGCTCGACGAACGCCGGGTCGCCACTGACCTGTTCCGGGTGGCCGGAGCAGCAGACGTGGCGGTTGAGGCACACCACTTGGTCAGTGGTGCTCATGACCAGGTGCAGGTCGTGGGAGACCATCAGCACGCCGCAGCCATGCCGGTCGCGCAGGCGGGTGATCAGGCTGTACAGCTCGGCCTGGCCGGCCACGTCGACGCCTTGCACGGGCTCATCGAGCACCAGTAATTGCGGCTCGCGCAACAAGGCGCGGGCCAGCAGGACGCGCTGCATTTCGCCGCCCGAGATGCTTTGCACCGGGCTGTCGATGACCTGTTCGGCGCCGACTTCTTTGAGCGCTTCCTGCGCGCGGGCGCGGTCTACGCCTGGCACCAGGCGCAGGAAGCGCAGCACCGACAATGGCAGTGTTGGGTCGACGTGCAGTTTTTGCGGCATGTAGCCGACGCGTAGCTTGGGCTTGCGCCACACGCTGCCGGTGTCGGGCTTGAGCAGGCCGAGCACGGCGCGAACCAGCGTGGTCTTGCCGGCGCCGTTGGGGCCGATCAGGGTGACGATCTGCCCCGGTTCCACGCTCAGTGCGATGTTATCGAGCACGGCTTGGCCGGCGAACGTGACCCCGACCTGTTCCAGGCGGATTAACGCGTTGCTCATCAAGCCCCCTGGCAGCCCGAGCAAAGCCCGACCACTTCGACCGTTTGCCCTTCAACTTTGAAGCCAACCTCGGCAGAGCTCTTGATGATGGCGTCGCTGATGCTTTTTTGTTCAAGCTCGATGGCCGCGTGGCACTCGCGGCAGATCAGGAACTGGCCCTGATGCGCGTGTTCCGGGTGGTTGCAGCCGACAAAGGCGTTGAGTGAGGCGATGCGGTGCACCAGGCCGTTTTCCAACAGGAAATCCAGCGCGCGGTACACCGTCGGCGGCGCGGCGCGGCGGCCATCCTGCTCGCTGAGCACGCCAAGAATGTCGTAGGCGCCCAGCGGCTTGTGGCTCTGCCACACCAACTCCAGCACGCGGCGACGCAGCGCAGTCAGGCGCAGGCCTTGGCGTGCGCACAGGGTATCAGCCTCCGACAGCGCGGTATGCACGCAGTGAGAGTGGTCGTGGGGACGGCTGGCAAGCGGTGTAATAGGCATGAGCGGCGACAGACATTTGATAGAGACGTTATTATGTTACCCGTTCCTACGCCATTGAGTGGTCATCGTGTCCCGACTTTTTCCCGTTTTTGTCGTATTTGTCACCAGTTTGTTCATCGCCGGGGCTGCTCAAGCCGAGGTCAAGGTGCTGACCAGCATCAAGCCGTTGCAGTTGATCGCCGCGGCGGTGCAGGACGGTGTGGCCATTCCGGAGGTGTTATTGCCGCCCGGCGCTTCACCGCACAACTATGCCTTGCGCCCATCCGACGTACGGCGTGTGCAGTCGGTGGACCTGTTGTATTGGATCGGTCCGGACATGGAGAGCTTCCTGCCGCGCGTGCTCAAGGGGCGTAGCCTGCCGACCGTGGCGGTGCAGGACCTTGCGGGCATGAAGTTGCGCCGTTTCGCCGAAGATAGCCACTCGCATGCCGAGGATGCCGACGAGCATGATCACGATCACCGCCCAGGCAGCCTGGATGCGCATTTGTGGCTGTCGACCGTGAACGCTCGCGTCATCGCGGCGCGCATGGCGGCTGACCTCAGCACGGCCGACCCGGCCAATGCCGCGCGCTATCAGAGCAACGTGAAGGCGTTCGATGAGCGTCTGGATGCATTGGATGCGCGCCTGAAGGCTCGTTTGGCGAGTGTGGGGGACAAGCCTTACTTCGTCTTCCACGAGGCCTTTGATTACTTCGAAGACGCTTACGGGCTCAAGCACACTGGCGTGTTCAGCGTCGCCGCCGAAGTACAGCCAGGCGCCCAGCATGTGGCGGCGATGCGTACGCGGTTGCAGGAAGTGGGTAAGACCTGCGTGTTCAGCGAGCCGCCCTTGCGCCCGCGCCTGGCCGAGACGCTGGTCGCCGGTTTGCCGGTGAAATTGGCGGAGCTGGATGCGTTGGGCGGTTACACGCCGGCTACGGCGCAGGGTTATGAGCAGGTGCTGGAGAAGTTGGGAAATGACCTGGCCGGGTGCCTGGAATCGCTCTAACCGCCGCCGCGTAACCCATGTGGGAGCGGGCTTGCCCGCGATGGCGATGTGTCAGTCGACACCGCTATCGCAGGCAAGCCAGCTCCCACATATTTACCGAGCAGGTCTTTAGAGTGCGAACGGCAGGTGCACGTTAACCTGTTGACGCTGCGCGAGCCGGTGCTCGAACTCTGCCGGGTCATGGATCAACACGTCCTGCCCGGCAAACGACTCCGCGGCGATCAGGCGTGACAGCCAGAAGCGCACGCACGCTATGCGCAACATTGTCGGCCACCATTGCGCTTCCTTGGCAGTGAACGGGCGCAGCCCTGCGTAGGCGCCCAGCAGCGCGCGGGCGCGTTGGCCATCGATCACGCCATCGGCGTCCGAGCACCAGTCATTCAGCGCGATCGCCACGTCGTACAGCATCGGGCCTGAGCAGGCGTTGTAGAAGTCGATCAACCCAGTCAGGTGGGTGCCTTCGAACATCGCGTTGTCGCGGAACAAGTCAGCGTGAACGTTGGCGCGCGGCAGGGCGAGGATCTCGGCTTTGTGAGCGTCTATTTCGGCCAGTGCATCTTGCAGCAGGCGCTGCTGTGCGTCGTTCAGGTGCGAAATCAGCTGCGCCCCTTCGCGGAGCATCCAATCCAGCCCGCGATCAGTCTTGCGTTCCAGCACCTTCTCGCCTTGAGTCGCCAAGTGAAGGTGGCCGAGCAGGTCGCCGACCTGGGCGCAATGCTGCGCATTGGCGTCCTTGATGTGCTTGCCGGCCAGGCGCGGTTGTAGCAGCGCGGGTTTGCCGGCAAGTTCGCGCAGGGCCACGCCATCGGTGGTCCGCAGGGCGTAAGGCACCGGCAGGTCGGCGTCGTGAAGCACGTCGAGCAGTTCGATGAAGAACGGCATTTCTGCAACGGGGCCGCGCTCAACCAGGGTCAGGACGAACTCGCCCTGTTCCAGGCTGATGAAGAAATTGGTGTTTTCGCTACCGGCGGCAATCCCCTGGAAATCAAGCAGGCGGCCGAGCCCGTAAGGGGCGAGAAAAGTTTCCAGCTCGGGCCGAGCCAGGGGGGTAAACACAGACATGGTTAAAACTGCCAGTACGGGCGCCGCAGTGCGCGGCGCCAATTTAAGTTAAGAAATCATTTCCATTCGAAGATCTTCCATGACGGGATCAGCATATCCGGTTGGTCAGAACGGATGAAATTCGCATCGGTTCCGTCCGCGCGCACCAGGAAATACGGCGGAAAGCCTTTCTGGGTCACCTTGATCGCGTACAGGAAGCCATTTTGGCGGTATTCCTGAATGGTCTTGTCGCCTTCCGTGCGAATGGTGACTTCCGGGTCGCCTGAAGGCGCACTATCTGCCGCCATGGCCACCATCGGAGTGAGTGCAATCAAGCCGGTCAACAACAAGCGATTTACTGTACGCATGATAACCTTGTCCCTTTGTCGTCATTGGTCCGGCTATTCTAGCGCCTGACCCGCCGAAAAGGTTGATCCTGCTCATGAGCCAAGCCCCCCTCGTCCTGGTGGACGGTTCGTCTTACCTGTACCGCGCCTTTCACGCGCTGCCACCGCTGACTACGTCCAAAGGCCTGCCGACCGGTGCGGTCAAGGGCGTGTTGAACATGCTCAAAAGCCTGCGCAAGCAGTACCCGGACAGCCCGTTCGCGGTCGTGTTCGACGCCAAGGGTGGGACCTTTCGCGATGACATGTACGCTGAATACAAGGCTAACCGCCCCAGCATGCCTGATGACATGCGCCTGCAGATCGAGCCGCTGCACCAAAGCGTGATCGCGCTGGGCTTCCCGCTGCTGTGCGTTGAAGGCGTCGAGGCCGATGACGTGATCGGCACCCTGGCCCGCAGCAGTGCGGCCGCCGACCGACCGGTGGTGATTTCCACGGGCGACAAGGACATGGCGCAACTGGTCGACGGGCACATTACCTTGGTCAACACCATGACCGGTAGCGCGATGGACATCGAGGGCGTGAAGGAGAAATTCGGTGTCGCTCCCGAGCAGATCATCGATTACCTGGCGTTGATGGGCGATTCCTCCGACAACATCCCGGGCGTTCCGGGCATTGGTCCGAAGACTGCTTCCGGCCTGTTGGTGGGCGTGAACGGCGGCCTCAAAGAGCTTTATGAGCAGTTGGATATTGTGCCGACCCTGCCGATTCGGGGCGCCAAGAACCTGCCGGCCAAGCTGGAAGAGCATAAGGAAATGGCGTTCCTGTCCTATCAGCTGGCGACGATCAAGATCGACGTGCCGCTGGACGTGGGCCTGGATGATTTGCACCTGATCGAACCGGATCGCGAAAAGCTGCTGGAGCTGTACACGCTGCTGGAGTTCAAGAGCTGGTTCGATGAGATTCAGCGCGACGCCAAGCGTGTCGAGTTGAAGGCCTCGGCGCAAGCTGCTCCGGCCACCGAAGAAGCGGTTGAGGTGATTGCCTCCGCGCCCGTGGAGACGTCCTACACCACTGTCCTCGACCAAGCGACATTCGACCGTTGGCTGAAGAAGCTTAATGACGCGAAGTTGTTCGCGTTTGACACGGAAACCACTGGGATTGACGCCCAACAGGCGCAGTTGGTCGGGGTTTCCTTTGCCGTGCAGCCTCACGAAGCGGCCTACATACCGCTGACCCACTCTTATATCGGTGCGCCGCAGCAGCTGGATCGTGACACCGTGTTGCTGGCCCTCAAGCCATTACTGGAAGACCCGACCAAGCTCAAGGTTGGCCAGCACGCCAAGTTCGACATGAACATCCTGGCCAACTGTGCCATCGGTGGTGACTTTGAACAGGGCATTACCGTGCGCGGTATCGCCTTCGACACCATGCTCGAATCCTATGTGCTGAACTCCACCGCCACCCGGCACGACATGGACAGCCTGGCGAAGAAGTACCTGGACTACGACACCGTCAGCTTCCAGGACATCGCCGGCAAGGGCGCCAAGCAGCTGACGTTCGACCAGATCCCGCTTGAGCAAGCCGGCCCTTACGCGGCCGAAGATGCCGACGTGACGCTGCGTCTGCATCAGGCACTGCACGCACAACTCGCGGCCATCCCGAGCCTGGCCAGTGTGCTGACCGATATCGAAATACCTTTGGTGCCGGTGTTGGCGCGTATTGAGCGCCAGGGTGCGCTGGTGGATAAGGACCTGTTGGGTATCCAGAGCATCGAGCTGGGCAACAAGATGGTGGAGCTGGAACGCCAGGCGTTCGAGATCGCCGGTGAGGCGTTCAACCTGGGCTCGCCCAAGCAGCTCGGAGCCATTCTCTACGAGAAGCTGGGCCTGCCGGTCCTGAAAAAGACCGGCAAGGGGCAGGCGTCCACGGCCGAAGAAGTGCTGGCCAAGTTGGCCGAAGATGACTTCCTGTTGCCCAAGGTGCTGATGCAGTACCGCAGCATGAGCAAATTGAAAAGCACCTACACCGACCGCCTGCCGGAGCAGATCAACCCGCGCACCGGGCGCATTCACACGTCCTATCATCAGGCTGTGGCAGCTACCGGGCGCTTGTCGTCCAGCGACCCGAACCTGCAGAACATCCCGGTGCGCACCGCCGAAGGGCGGCGGATCCGCCAGGCGTTTATCGCGCCCAAGGGCTACAAGCTGCTGGCGGCGGACTATTCGCAGATCGAGCTGCGGATCATGGCGCACTTGTCCAAGGACGAGGGCTTGATGAATGCGTTTCGCAATGACTTGGACGTGCACACCGCTACGGCGGCCGAGGTGTTCAAGGTTGAATTGTCTGAGGTCACGTCCAATCAGCGCCGCAGTGCCAAGGCGATTAACTTTGGCCTGATCTACGGCATGGGCGCGCAGAAGTTGGGCAAAGATATTGGCGTCGATACCAAGACTGCCAAGGCGTACATCGATGTGTACTTCGCGCGCTACCCAGGTGTTCGCGAGTACATGGAGCGCACGCGTGCCCAGGCGGCTGATCAAGGCTATGTAGAAACCTTCTTCGGGCGTCGGCTGTATTTGCCGGATATCAATTCCAATAAGCCTCAGGAACGAGCGGCGGCCGAGCGCACGGCAATCAACGCGCCCATGCAGGGCACGGCGGCAGACATCATCAAGAAAGCCATGGTGTTGGTGGATAACTGGCTGACTGAATCGGGCCTGGATGCCAAGGTCATCCTGCAGGTGCACGATGAACTGGTGCTCGAGGTGCGTGAGGACCTGGTGGCGCAAGTCAGCGAGAAGATCCGCGAGCACATGAGCGCGGCGGCTCAGTTGGACGTGCCACTGGTGGTGGATGTGGGTGTGGGCGATAACTGGGACGAGGCGCACTGATTTTGCGGCTCTGCCACTTGCGAGGGCGGTGGCAGAGTGCTTTAGATCAAAAATCGCCGCCGGCTATTTCCAATAGTTTTTTGAACCTGCCGGAACTTAACCCGTGAATTGCTACTCAGAGTTACTGAATGGGTGGTGAAGCCCTTCAATGCTCCTATGTTGTGTTAAGTGTTGGCAGATATCTGGACCCCGCCCTAGCGGTCCGGAACTTGAACCCCGAACTTCCCCTCCCCATACGAAGTCCGGGGTTTTTTTTGCCCGCAGAAAAGTTATTCCGCGATTTCAGTGCCCTTGTCGGCCAATTCCATCCAGCCTGCCAGCACGGTGTAGGCGTCTTCCAGGCCCATCCGCTTCGGTGCAGAGAACAACTGGATGGTGATCGCATCCCCCCAGCCTTTGCGAATGTCGGACTGCACTTTGAGCAGGGTGTTCTTGGCGGCACCGTAGGTCAGCTTGTCGGCCTTGGTCAGCAGGATGTGCATCGGCATGCCGCTGGCGACAGCCCAATCAAGCATCAGCAGGTCGAAGTCGGTCATTGGATGACGGATGTCCATCATCAGAATCAACCCTTTCAAACTCTCCCGGCCACCCAGGTAAGCCTCCAGGTGACGCTGCCAGTGCAGCTTCAGCGGGATAGGTACTTTTGCATATCCGTAGCCCGGCAGGTCGACCAGACGCCGATCATCGTCTAGCTTGAAGAAATTGAGAAGTTGCGTGCGGCCCGGGGTTTTCGAGGTGCGCGCCAGGCTGGCGTGAGTCAGGGTGTTCAGTGCGCTGGATTTGCCAGCGTTGGAACGACCGGCAAAGGCGACTTCAAAGCCTTCGTCATCGGGGCATTGGTCAACTTTGGCGGCGCTGAGCATGAATGTGGACTGTTGGCACAGACCGAGGATGGGATTCTTGAGTTGCATGAGATTTCCGATGTGGGCGGTGCCGAAAAAGGGTGCGGCAAGCGGTGTCGTTTCCGTTTCAGTAGCGCCAGTATATAATGCCGCAGATTTTGTGTGTGCTTTGTCCCAGCGAAGGATGAAGTTCACGGGAGCGAAAGACCTTCATTGCGCATTAGAACGCAAAACGCTCTCAAACCCTGAAAAGGTCGATGTATGACCCGATGGTTGCTCGCTTTTGGTGTCCTGGTTCCGCTTTACGGCGCTCAGGCTACACAGGATCCGGAGGCGGTGTACAACCGAGTTTGCGTGGCTTGCCATGCCGGCCAACTGCCCAACGCCCCCAAACGGGGTGATCAGGTAGCTTGGGCGCCCAGACTGGCGCAAGGTATGGACACGCTGGTGCAACACGTGACCCAGGGTTTCAAGGCAATGCCGCCGCGTGGTTTGTGCATGGACTGCAGTACTGAGGATTACCAGGCCATCATTGAGTTGATGGTGAGTAAACCCGGTAGATAACTCTTAAACCCTTAGCCGTAGTTGGATTAGCTGATGAACAAACTGATCGTGAGTCTGCTGTTGACCTTGGGCATCACCGGTGTTGCCCATGCTGCAGGCGACGCTACAGCGGGCCAGGCGAAAGCCGCCGTGTGTGGTGCTTGCCACGGACCGGACGGCAATAGCCCGGCGCCAAACTTCCCTAAACTGGCAGGCCAGGGTGAACGTTACCTGACCAAGCAGATGCACGACATCAAGGACGGCAAGCGCACGGTGCTCGAAATGACCGGCTTGCTGACTAATCTCAGCGATCAGGACCTGGCAGACATCGCTGCGTATTTTGCCAGCCAGAGAGGCAGTGTGGGAGCTGCCGATCCAAAGCTGGTGGCTCACGGCGAAGAACTGTTCCGGGGTGGAAACCTGGAAAAAGGCATGCCTTCCTGCCTCGGTTGCCATTCGCCTAACGGCGCCGGCCTTGCTGCTGCCGGTTTCCCGCACCTGAGCGGCCAGCATGCCCAGTACATCACCAAGCAACTGACGGACTTCCGTGAGGGTAATCGCACCAACGATGGCGATACCAAAATTATGCAAAGTATTGCCGGCAAGTTGAGCAACAAGGATATCGAAGCGGTTTCCCAGTATATCCAGGGCCTGCACTGATTCAGGCGGTACGTTAACGCTCGATTAATCCGTCGATGCAAGCATAAAAAGGGTGGCTTAGGCCGCCCTTTTTTGTGGCCGGTGCCGTTACACTAACGAACTCATGCCCGCGCAGACCTGTCACACCTAAAGGTCGCGTGAGGCGACTTTATTTGTCCAGGAGTAAAGCATGCGTAATCTGATCCTCAGCGCCGCTCTCGTCACTGCCAGTCTTTTCGGCATGACCGCACAAGCTGCCGACGTGCCGCTTGAAGCCGGTAAAACCTACGTAGAACTGGCCAACCCGGTCCCCGTTTCGGAGCCTGGCAAGATCGAAGTGGTGGAGCTGTTCTGGTATGGCTGCCCGCATTGCTACGCCTTTGAGCCGACCATCAATCCGTGGGCTGAGAAACTCCCGGCCGACGTGAACTTCAAGCGTATCCCTGCGCTGTTCGGTGGCCCATGGGATGCCCATGGTCAGCTCTTCATCACCCTGGACACCATGGGCGTTGAGCACAAGGTTCATAACGCCGTCTTCAACGCTATCCAAAAAGAAGGCAAGCGTCTGACCAAGCCGGAAGACATGGCTGATTTCGTTGCTACCCAAGGCGTCGACAAAGCCAAGTTCCTCGAGACCTTCAACTCGTTCGCCGTCAAGGGCAAAATGGCTCAATACAAAGAGCTGGCCCAGAAGTATGGCGTGCAAGGCGTACCGACCATGATCGTCAACGGTAAATACCGTTTCGACCTGGGCACGACCGGTGGTCCTGAGCAGACTCTCAATGTTGCCGACCAACTGATCGCCAAAGAGCGCGCAGCCAAGTAAGGGGCCTACCATGCGCCGCTGGGGTACTGAACGTGTGGTTGGCCTGCATGATCCGCAGGTCAACGAACATCATCTGGAGTCCACGGGCCTGCCGGCAGACAGCCGCTTGCGCCTGCTCAGCTTCAATATCCAGGTGGGCATCAGCACCGAGAAGTACCGGCACTACCTCACCCGGGGCTGGCAGCACCTGCTGCCGCACACCGGGCGGGCCGTTAACCTGCAAAAAATCGGCAACCTGCTGAACGACTTCGATTTGGTCGCCCTGCAGGAAGCTGATGGCGGCAGCATGCGCTCTGGCTACATCAACCAAGTGGAACACCTGGCTCAACTCGGCGCGTTCCCCTACTGGTATCAGCAACTCAACCGCAACCTGGGGCGTCTGGCGCAGCACAGCAATGGCGTGCTCAGTCGCTTGAAACCCACCGCCATCGAAGATCACCCCTTGCCAGGTCCCAAGGGGCGTGGGGCGATCCTCGTGCGATTCGGCGAAGGCCCGGAAGCCCTGGTGGTGGTCATGATGCACCTGGCGCTCGGGGGGCGTGCGCGCAACCTGCAGCTTGCCTATGTGCGTGAAATGATTAGCAACTATAAGCACCAGGTACTGATGGGTGACATGAATACCCATGCCAACGACCTGTTGCAGAATTCCCCGTTGCGCGACCTCGGGTTACTGGCGCCGCAAGTCGAAGCCACGTTTCCCAGTTGGCGCCCGCAGCGCTGCCTGGACCATATCCTGCTTAGCCCGACCCTTACGCTCGAAAGCGTGCAGGTGTTGGCGCAGCCCATCTCCGATCACCTGCCGGTCGCGGTAGAGATTCGTCTGCCGGGTTCGCTCACGGCTGATGCATTACCCGCGTTGAGCCCCGGCCCTCGCGGACCCCTTGCATGAGCGACGACGCCCAGCGCTGGAAAGAGAAATACCTGAAAAGTGTCGAGCAGCAAGACAAGCTCGAACGTCGCTGGGCCGCCCGCCTTGACCTGTTGCGGCGAGGGCTGGTGCGCAGCACGCTGGCGGCTGAAGGGACCGACCGCGCGGTTGATCAATGCATGAAAGAGATGCGCGACGTGGTGCGTACGGACGACATGGACGCCGCTCTCGCCGCCTTGTTGCCTCGCCTGGAAAAAGCCGTGCTCGACTCGGAGCAGCGCCGCGAAACCCGGGTCGACCAGATCAGCACCGCGCTCACCGCGCTGGTCGTGCAATTGCAGAAGTTGCCACTGCCGCGTGAGGTGGCCCGCCCGCTGAAAACCTTCGCCAAGCAGCTGGACGGCCGGGTCGGGCAGGCGCGTGAGATCCCGCTGTTGCTCAGTGAGTTGAGCAGCCTGCAAGAGCAGGCGTTGAGTAACCTGGAGCCGGATGGCGAAACCACGCGCACTGGGCCGGGCCTGCTGCAACGTCTGTTTGGCGCGAAAGAGGTTTCGAATGAAGTGCCGGTGGCCCAATCGACGCCACTGCCTGTACCGGCGCTGGCTGCGCCGAAACCCGTCCCCGCCGCGCCCAAGCCCGAGCCTCAGGAGCCCGCGCAATCCGAAGAGCTGACACACGCCTTGCGCGCCTTTGCGCCGTTGCCGCAGACCCCGGTCGAGGCACAGCCTGAGCCGATCACGCCGGTGCAAGCTACAGAGGTCGCCGCCGAAACGTTTGTCTTTGAGGCCCCGGCGCCAGCGGCGCCGATCGCTACGCCCACCACTGCGCCTGCCGCGACGTCTGAACCCGAGGCAGAGGAAACCGTTCCCGAGAGCGCCCTCGCTGCGTTTATCGAGGTCCCGCAGGCTGAGGTGGCTACGCCGGATGAAACCGTCATCGGCAGCCTGTCGCTACCTCCTGTGATGGAAAGCCCCGAGCCCGACCCGGATATGCTGCAATCGGACGGCGTTTACGCGCTGCCCGATTCGCCCGAGCCGTCTTATAGTTCGGTCGCCAGCCATATCGAAGGCACCTTGCTCGGCTTGCTGGATGATCTGTCGCTGCCCGAGCGCCACCGGCCCCAAGCCGAAGCCATGCGCGAACGCCTGGCCCACGGCTTGAACTGGTACGAATTGCTACCGATCCTTGATGACCTTGCAGTGCTGATGCTGGCGATCACCGACAGCGGCCAGCACGAGTTCGAAGCCTATCTCAAGCAGCTCAACGAGCGCCTCGAGGCATTCCAGGGTCATCTGCAGGTAGCCAGTGACGGCCACGCCGACAGCCGTTCGGCCGCGCGGGAACTGGATACACAGATCCGTGAGCAGGTCGACGGCCTGCAAAGCAGTGTGCAGGAAGCGGCTGACCTGGACAGCCTCAAGCAGGTGCTGGAAAGCCATCTTGAAGGCCTGCTCGGCACTATGGATGAACACCAGCAGCAGCGTGACCAGCGCGAGCAGGAGGTAGCGGCGCGGCTGAAGGGCTTGGCTGAACGTGTCGCAAACATGGAAAAGGAAGCCCAGGGTTACCGCGAGCATTTGGAGGTACAACGCCAGAAGGCCTTGATCGACCCGCTCACCGGCCTGCCCAATCGTGCGGCGTGGAGTGAGCGTCTGGATCATGAAGTGAATACCTGGCACCAGCGCGGCAATAGCTTGTCCCTGGCCATGCTGGATCTGGACCACTTCAAGCGGATCAACGATGGCTACGGTCACCTGGCCGGTGACAAGGTGCTGAAAATCATCGCCAACGTGTTGCGCAAATACCTGCGCCCCAACGACTTTATCGCGCGCTTTGGCGGTGAGGAGTTTGTGTTGCTGATGCCTGACTCCGCCTTGGAGGAGGCCTTGGCCGTGGGTGAAGGGCTGCGTGCAGCGATTGAAGCGTGCCCGTTCCACTTCAAGGGCGAGCCGGTGACGATCACGATGTCCATGGGCCTGGCGCAGTTTCAGCCAGGTGAGCGCAGTGACTTGGCGCTCAAGCGCGCCGATGAGGCGTTATACCGGGCCAAGGCTGCCGGGCGTAACCGGGTACAGGCGGCCTGAAAAATGTTCCATTTTGTTTAAAAGCCCGGATTTGACCGCCGAGCCTCAAACGTTACGTTACACTATTGCATTATTGTCTTCAGTGTAATGCCTTTGCCATGAAATCCTTGTACGTCGCTTTTGTGTTTTTGCTCCTCGCCGGCTGCGCCAGCGGCCCGCGCCTGGACACCAATCACCCTTCGATGAACCACGATAACCGCGTGCAGTTCGTCATTGTTCATTACACCTCTACCGGCCTTGAACGCTCCCTGGCGCTGTTGACGCACGGCCAGGTCAGCAGCCATTACCTGATCGGCGACGACGCTTCAGGCACCATCTTCAAACTGGTGGATGAGAGCCAGCGTGCCTGGCACGCCGGGGAAAGCGAGTGGATGGGCCGCACCTGGCTCAACTCCAGCTCCATTGGCATCGAGATCGTCAACCCAGGGTATCGCGACACGCCAACGGGCCGTGTGTGGTACCCATACTCCGAAGCACAGGTGCAGTCGCTGGTGGTGTTGCTCAAGGACATCAGCAAGCGCAATGGCATCAACCCCCGGAATATCATCGGTCACAGCGACATCGCGCCGCTGCGCAAGCTCGACCCGGGCCCCCTGTTCCCGTGGAAGCGTTTAGCCGCTGAAGGTTTGGGGATGTGGCCGGATGCACAGGCAGTCGCCCGATTCCAGCAGCAATACAGCGCTGCCCTGCCGAGTATTACCTGGTTCCAGGAAGAGCTGGCACGACTCGGCTACCAAACGCCGCAGACGGGTGAGCTGGATGTAGCCACACGGCATGTGATCGCGGCCTTCCAGATGCACTTCCGTCCATCACTGTTCGATGGCACGCCGGATGCCGAAAGTGCTGCGATCTTGCGCGCGTTGAACCGCAGCTAAGCGTGTATCGCAAGGGTTGGCTTGCGAAAGCGGAATGTCCGGCGGCAGCAATGTTGGCTTTGAAAGCGCCTTCGCGAGCAAACCCGCTCTCGGGTTTTCACCTGTGCGTCGGTAGTTTGATGGGGGGGCTTTCAGGTCCTTGTCGCTGTGACAAGGCAACCCGAGCAGTCAGATTACAGCGGCAGCGCCATGTAGAACTGCGTGCCTTGCCCCGGCCGCGAATACACGCCCATGCGGCCGCCGTGCAATTGCACGATCTCTTTGCAAAGTGCCAACCCCAGGCCGGCGCCGCCTTTCTTGCGGCCCACCTGGACGAAGGGTTCGAAGATCCGCCCTTGTTGGCCGTAAGCAATACCTTCGCCGTTATCTTCGACGCTGATAATTACCCGCTCGCCATGACGGCGCGCCTGGAGACGAATCTGGCCGCCTTGCGCAGTGTGCCGCAACGCGTTGCCTAATAGGTTATCGAGCACGCGCTCCAACTGCGCCTGGTCGGCATACAGCCTGGGCAACTCTGCTTGGGCCTCCACCAATAACTCGATGTTCTGTGCATTCGCTGGCTCAGTGAATCGGGCCCGTGCGTGCTCCAGCAGGTCGGTGACATTACACGGCCCGAGCGTGAGCTTTTGCAGGCCATTCTGGTAGCGTGAAAAGTTGAGCAGGTCATTGATCAGCTGCATCAAGCGCTGCATTTCTTCATTGACCGTATCCAGCAGGTCCGCTTCACGCGAGTCCGCAGGGAACTTTGCCCGCTCACGGAACAGCCCGAAGGCCATGTGCATGCCGGTCACCGGTGTGCGTAACTCGTGGGAAGCGCGCAACACAAATTCGCTACGCACCCGTTCGAAAGCGCGTTGTTCTGTGACGTCATGCAGCACCATCACCGCGCCCAGAATATGCCCTTGGGTATGGCTGACGGGCGTCAGGCTGTAGGTCAGCAGGCGTAATTCGCCTTCGACTTCCACTTCCAGGTCTTCCGGCGCGCGCTCCAGGTTGCCGCCACGCAGTACCAACTGAAGTTGTTCATCCATTTCCGGGCGGCCCAGTGCTTCGCCCAGGCCCTGGCCTAAACGCGCCTCGTCCCAGCCCAGTTGGCGCTGCGCCACTGGGTTGAGGTGTTCCAGGCGGCCCTGGCGGTCGATCATCAGCAAGCCATCGTCGATGCTGTCGAGCACCGCTTGCAGGCGCTGCTGGCCGGCCAGCAATTCGTCGACATTGGTCGCCTGATGCTGGCGCAGCGCTTCGGCCATGATGCCAAAGCGACGCGTCAGTTGATTCATTTCCGCTGCCGACGAGAGGGGCAGCGTCACTTCGAAATCACCCTGCCCGATCTTGTCAGCGGCTTTGGCCAAGGCTTCGATCGGCCCGCCAAACCGCCGTGCGATGCCGTGTGCAGTGACGAAGCCGATGATCAGTACCGCGAGGCCAACCAACCCTAAAAGGCCGGCAATCAGCAATGCTCGGTCTCGCGATTTGTATTCGCTGGTGTTGATATTCTCCAGCGCTTGTTTGTGTTCGGCGATCAGGCCATTGCGCAATACATTGAAGGTTTCGGTCAGTTTCTGGTTTTTATTGTTCGCCTGCGAGCTTTGCTGGGCCTCGTCAAACGCCTTGAGGAAGTTCAGGTAGTCGGCACGTGCCTGGGCGAAGCCGCTGAGTCTGCCGTCTTGCTGTTCGTGGGCGATACCTTGATCCAGCAGGGCGAAATATTGCTCTTTGGAGGTTTGCAGGGCTGCGGGGTCCGGTCGATCCTCCAGCATCAGGATCAACTGATCGCCCAAGCTCTGGCGCAGCTTGAGGCCCAGGTCCAGGGTGATGAAGTTGCTGCGAATCAGCGACTCCTGGCTCTTGGCCATTTGCATGACGCTGACCAGTCCCAGAATCAGTCCCAGCAGGGCGACGGTAATCAGCGCTGAGATACTCAGGAATAACCGAGTGCGCAGTTTCATCGCAAGCTTCATAAAGTACAGCTCATAAATTGTACTGTTTGCGTTTGCGATAAAGGGTCGATGCGTCGATGCCGAGGGTGCGTGCCGCTTGATCCAACGTGTCGCTGGTGGCGAGTACTGCACCGATATGCGCTTTCTCCAGCTCATCCAGGCTCAGTGCTGCGCCGATGCGCGGGGCATTGTTGGTCGGTTGTTCGGCCATCCCGAGGTGGCTGATTTCAACCTTTTCCTGTGGGCAGATGATGCTGGCGCGTTCCACCACGTTCCGCAGTTCGCGGATATTGCCTGGCCATCGGTAGTTGAGCAGCGCTTCACGCGCGCTGTCGCTGAAACCGCGTGCCGGTCGGGCGTATTCCTTGACGAAGCGTGCCAGGAAGCGGTCGGCAAGGGTCAGGATGTCCTCACTGCGTTCACGCAGCGGCGGCAGGTGCAAGGTGATGACATTGAGGCGGTAGAGCAAGTCTTCCCGGAAGCGGCCGTCGCGCACCATGTCTTCCAGGTTCAGGTTGGTGGCCGCCAGGATGCGCACATCGGCGCGCCGGGTGACCGGGTCGCCTACGCGCTCATATTCCTTGTCTTGGATAAAACGCAGCAATTTGGGTTGCAAAGTGAGGGGGAAGTCGCCGATTTCGTCGAGAAACAGCGTGCCACCGTCGGCCTGGTTGACGCGGCCCAATGTGCTCTCACTGGCACCGGTAAACGCGCCGCGGCTGTGGCCGAACAATTCGCTTTCCATCAGTTCCGCGGTCAGTGACGGGCAGTTGATGGTCACGCAGGATTTTTTCGAACGTTTGCTCCAGCCGTGAATGGCCCGCGCCAACTCGCCTTTACCGGTGCCGGACTCGCCCAGAATCAGGATATTGGCGTCAGTCCCGGCAACTTGGCGTGCGGTTTCCAGTACCACCATCATCGCCGGGCTGTGGGAGTCGAGCCCGTCCTTGGGCTGGCGTACTTCGCCTTCCAGCGCTTCCAGGCGGGCGGACAGTTGGCGCACTTCCAACTGCTTGGCGGTGGCCAGCCGTAATTGGTCAGGGCTGCACGGTTTGACCAGGTAGTCGGCGGCGCCGGCCTGGATCGCATCGACTGCGGTGTCTACGGCGGAATGCGCGGTAACAATGACCACGCGCATCCACGGCGCCTGGATACGCATCTGCGCCAATACATCCAGGCCGTTATCTTCGCCCAGGCGCAAATCCAGGAAGCACAGGTCAAACACCTGGCGTTGCATCAGGGCATCGGCTTGGGCGGCGCTGTTGGCGGTCGCTACGTTGTAGCCTTCATCTTCCAGGCAGTAGCGGAAGGTGCGAAGGATCGCGGATTCGTCATCCACTAAAAGAATGCGGCCTTGAAGTTCCTTGGCTGATTCCATCTGTCCCGCGCTCCTTAACTATAAATGATGCTGATTAGTCCCGGAATAATCGGGCAAGTTGCATGGTTTATTCTGATTGATAAACGGCGTCCGCGCGCAGGTATCTTCACGCTCTCCTACAAACACGCCGTTTGATAGCGTTTTCATCCCTTCTTGCCACTTCGGCAACTCAACTGCTGCTTTCGATCCGTTGATCCGACCATTGGCCGTCGTGCATTTCGCACGGCCTGGACAGAGGCATCGTGCAGGATGCTGGCCTCTATAACCGTCGCTAATTCATAACATGCTGATTTTATTGGGATTTATTTTGTAAAAAATCTGGCATGCACCCTGCAATACCTCTCCTGACAGCGTCATGAACGAATAACCAGAATGCGGGAGAAATGCAGCATGACTCGCCAAAGCCTCAGCAGCCAATTGCGTGTATCGCCAGTGCGTTTGCAGCAAGGTCTGTTCGCCAGCCTGGCCTTGATGGTCACGTTGATCGCCGGCCAGCAGTTGCAGCATCGGCAACAGAGTCAGCAACAAACCCCGCAGTTTGAACGCCCGCTCATGACCCAGACCCATTTCCGTTCCGTTGGCAGCGCTACCGCCGACGTAACCGCCCCGCAATTGAGAGTGGCTGACCAGGATTCCACCCTGGGTGAATTGCCAACTCAGGAGCGTTGGGTGTTCTAGGCAACAAAACGTCGCTGAGTTGAGCGGCTGCACCGCACTACCGCTGTTACCCCTATAAAAGCGTAAGGAGAATCACCATGTTGAGTTGGGCAATCACATTTCTGATCATCGCCATTGTGGCTGCAGTCCTGGGCTTCGGCGGCATCGCGGGCACTGCCACGGGTATCGCAAAAATTCTGTTTGTGGTCTTCCTGGTGATGTTCATCGCTTCGTTCTTCTTTGGTCGTCGCGGCCGAGGCTGAAAATGACCACTTTGTCTCTCAAAGCGCTAGCTGCCGCCCTGCTCTTGGGCGGCAGCGGCCTGGTAATGGCCGCCAATGACGGTCAGACCCGGGCCAACGAACTGCTCAGCTCCGATCCACAGTTTCGTGAGACCTGGCAAGGCGTTGTGAAGAAAGAAGAGCGGCTGCCGGAATGGGTGATGAACCTCTCCGGTACGGCCGAACAAATGAATGCCGTGGAAGAAGATGGCGACAAGTACCTGGTCGGGCCGCTCTGCGAGACAGCAGACACGTGCCTGAACAAGCGTCTGGTCGTTGCCTTCAGCTACAACAAGAAACATGCCTACGCCATGTTGGTACAGGTCCCGGCAGGTCTGCCGGCAGACAAGTCACCGACGCGGCACGCTGACTACCGTTTCCTCGGTAAGCCGGACGAAGGCATGCAGAAGCTGCTGATGGAGCAGCTCAAGAAAGATCCGAATTGGTACTAGGTTCCGTCTGACGCATCTGCCGTCTACGGAGCCGGCGTCCATGGAAAGAGGCCACTTTGCTTCCTTCCACTTGCACCGCTCGCCAAAGGCGGTGCTTGACCAGGGGGCCGGGTTGCTCTGATCAATCGAGATCGGCGTGACCTACGGGTACAGGGAGTGCCTGCGCAAGGGCCGGGTCAGGTGAAAAGCTGCGACGCAAGTTCACAAGTCCTCAAGCTTGCTGAACTTGCGGCGGGCTTATGACTCTCATTGCCCATCTTGTATGTCGTCTATAGCCGTTATTTTCTTTTGTGCTTCCGCTCAACCATTACTTGGTGTGTCGGAGCGACCTTCTATCTAGAAAATTTTCCGCACGCTATAGGACTTCTCCGACGCCAAGCTCATCAAATCCCAGGCATTTCTGCCAGTGACCTGAGGTCGTCCAACATCTCTGAGCGAGCCTGTATTGGCCGGTTAACGGCATATTCACCTGCTGAATTGGCGTATTTGAACTGACCGTTCGGACAGTTATTTTCATAAAAAGCCATGCCGATTCGGCATAGGGTAGGCGTTTACGGCATTAGACGTCGCTCCCTTGCATGGGAATAGTTGCGCCTTTTTTCGCCTGCCAGTAAGCCATTTCGGCCACGCTGCGGTGACCTTCTACGGAGGCAGATGCACACACTTTTTCGCTTCCGAGCGTTCCAGATGGCGCATCCGCCTTAAGTCCACTTGAAGTAAGGGTAATGACATGAAGAAGGCAAAGCTAAGCCTCGCCTGGCAGATCCTCATCGGTTTGGTATTGGGGATCGCAATCGGTGCAGTGCTCAACCATTTCAGTGCTGAAAAAGCCTGGTGGATCAGCAATGTGTTGCAGCCAGCGGGCGATATCTTTATCCGTCTGATCAAGATGATCGTGATCCCGATTGTGATTTCCTCGTTGATCGTGGGCATCGCCGGTGTGGGGGACGCGAAGAAGCTCGGCCGAATCGGTGTCAAAACCATCCTTTACTTCGAAGTGGTCACCACCATCGCCATTGTGGTCGGCCTGCTGCTTGCCAACCTGTTCCACCCGGGCGCTGGCATCGACATGAGTACCCTGGGTACCGTCGACATCTCCAAATACACCGCCACCGCCGCCGAAGTGCAGCATGAGCATGCGTTCATCGAGACGATCCTCAACCTGATCCCGTCGAACATTTTCGCGGCGGTCGCACGCGGCGATATGTTGCCGATCATCTTCTTCTCGGTGCTGTTCGGCCTGGGCTTGTCGAGCCTCAAGCCTGAGCTGCGCGAGCCGCTGGTGACCATGTTCCAGGGCGTGTCGGAGAGCATGTTCAAAGTCACCCACATGATCATGAAGTACGCCCCTATCGGTGTCTTTGCCCTGATCGCGGTGACCGTTGCCAATTTCGGCTTCGCTTCCTTGCTGCCGCTGGCCAAGCTGGTGATCCTGGTTTACGTGGCCATCCTGTTCTTCGCCTTTGCGGTACTGGGCCTGATCGCACGCCTGTTTGGCTTCTCGATCCTCAAGTTGATGCGTATCTTCAAGGACGAATTGGTACTGGCCTACTCGACCGCCAGCTCGGAAACCGTGCTGCCTCGGGTGATCGAGAAGATGGAGGCGTACGGTGCGCCAAAGGCCATCTGCAGCTTCGTGGTGCCGACCGGCTACTCGTTTAACCTCGACGGTTCGACCCTGTACCAGAGCATTGCTGCAATCTTTATCGCCCAGCTGTATGGCATCGACCTGTCGATCGGCCAGCAACTGATGCTGGTGCTGACCCTGATGGTCACCTCCAAAGGTATCGCCGGCGTGCCGGGCGTGTCCTTCGTGGTGCTGCTGGCCACATTGGGCAGCGTGGGCATTCCGCTGGAAGGCTTGGCGTTCATCGCCGGTGTCGACCGTGTGATGGACATGGCACGTACCGCACTGAACGTGATCGGCAATGCCTTGGCCGTACTGGTCATCTCCCGTTGGGAAGGCATGTACGACGACGCCAAGGGCGAGCGCTACTGGAATTCCCTGCCGCACTGGCGCAGTAAAGAAGCGCTGCCGGCCGGCGAGGCCAGCCGCGGCTGATGCGCGAGTGATGTGAAACAAACCCCGGGAAATCCGGGGTTTGTCGTTTCTGCCAGCCCCGTTATCATTCGCTCCATCTTTCGGGGGATTCAACTGATGCTCAATGGCCTGTGGCTTGGCTTCTTTGTCGTGGCAATGGTGTCAGCACTGGTGCAGTGGCTGGTTGGCGGTAATGCCGGGATTTTTGCGGCGATGGTCGAAAGTATTTTCGCCATGGCCAAATTGTCAGTGGAAGTGATGGTGCTGCTGTTCGGCACCCTGACCTTATGGCTGGGCTTTTTACGCATCGCCGAAAAGGCCGGGATCGTCGATTGGCTGGCCAAGGCGCTCGGGCCGCTGTTTCGCCGGCTGATGCCGGAAGTGCCCGCCGGCCATCCCGCTATCGGCTTGATCACCCTCAACTTCGCCGCCAACGGTCTGGGCCTGGACAACGCCGCGACGCCTATCGGCCTGAAAGCCATGAAGGCGTTGCAGGAACTCAACCCCATCCCGAACGTTGCGAGCAACGCGCAGATTCTGTTCCTGGTGCTTAACGCCTCTTCGCTGACGCTGTTGCCGGTGACGATCTTCATGTACCGCGCCCAGCAAGGTGCCGCGGACCCGACGTTGGTGTTCCTGCCGATCCTGCTGGCGACCAGTGCCTCGACCCTGGTCGGCCTGCTCTCGGTGGCCGTGATGCAACGCTTGCGCCTGTGGGACCCGGTGGTGCTGGCCTACCTGATTCCCGGTGCACTGGTGTTGGGTGGTTTTATGGCGCTGCTGGCGACCCTGTCCGCCACGGCCCTGGCCGGCCTTTCTTCGATACTCGGTAACCTCACGCTGTTTGGGTTGATCATGCTGTTCCTGGTGATCGGCGCGCTGCGCAAGGTGAAGGTTTATGAGGCATTTGTCGAAGGTGCCAAAGAGGGCTTCGACGTTGCCAAGAACCTGCTGCCGTACCTGGTGGCGATGCTGTGTGCCGTGGGTGTGTTGCGCGCCTCCGGGGCGTTGGACTTCGGCCTGGAGGGCATTCGCCATGTGGTGGCCTGGAGCGGCATGGACACGCGTTTTGTCGACGCGCTGCCGACGGCGATGGTCAAGCCGTTTTCCGGCAGTGCCGCACGCGCGCTGTTGATCGAGACCATGCAAACCAAGGGCGTAGACAGCTTCCCTGCGCTGGTGGCAGCGACCATTCAGGGCAGCACGGAAACTACCTTTTATGTGTTGGCGGTGTACTTCGGTTCGGTAGGAATACAGCGGGCGCGGCATGCGGTGGGGTGTGCGTTGCTGGCGGAGTTTGCCGGCGTCGTGGCGGCGATTGCGGTGTGCTACTGGTTCTTTGGTTAAGGCTTGAATAGCTATCGCGAGCAAGCCCGCTTCCAATTTTGAACGATGAATACATTCAAAATGTGGGAACGGGCTTGCTCGCGAAGAGGCCGTCAGCGTTTCGCAACGGCATTGCCCTGCTGCACCACCCAATCCACCACCTGCTTATTCAGCTGATCCCCGGCCTGCCCAAACGCGGCGACCACCGCCGGCACCTTGGTATCGCCCGCAGCCTGCCTCACCTCAAACCGACGGCTGGCAATAATCCGCTGATCACTTGCGCGCACCAACCGTGCGTCAAGTCGAATCACCACGTCCACCTGATTGCCCCGGTATTCACTCTGGAAAGCCTGCAACTGGCCGCCCAGCTCATAGTCGGCCTGCAAGTTGGTCTCGTCGGTGCTCAGTAGCGTTACCCGCCCATCGCGCTGGAAACCGTCCATGAACCGATTGCGCAGCAGCACCGGGCTCGGGTCGCTCCAGCGTGAGTTCGCGTAGCTGCTGATCAGGTCGCCGTTGGGCACCACGGCAATGCGCGGGCTGTCGAGAAACTCGCTGCTCTGGGGCTTAGACACACGCAGTGACCAACTGACCGGCGTGCCTTGGGTGCTGGTGTGTGCTGAAGCCAGGCGGTAGACATCCGACGGGTCCGGCTTGGGCAAGATCGAGCACGCGCTGATCAGGGCCAGGGCCAGAGGGGCGATCATTTGGTAAGCACGCTTCATGGCGTGAACTCCTTGTTCTTGTCGCTGCCCAGCAGGTAACCACTGGGGTTGGCTTCGAGGCGGCGGGAGATGGCGCGCAGCGAACCCAAGGTTTCGCGCAGTTCGCGCACGGCGGGCGCCAATTCGTTGAGGCCCTGCATGCCGCTGTTCACCGAGTCCTTGTTGTTGGTCAGCAAGGTGTTGATGGTCGCGGTGCTTTGCTCCAGGGATTTCATTGCCTGTTCGGCGCTGCCGAAGGCCTGTTTGCCTTGCTCGTTGAGCAGGCCGTTGGCATTGCGCATCAGCACAGTGGTTTGCTCCAGTGCCGCAGTCGCCTGTTTGCTGACTTGCATCAGTTGCTGCATCACCACCTTGATATCGCCGCGCTGTTCGGCGATGGCGCCGGTGGTCTGCTGCAGGTTGTCCAGCGTATTGCTCAGGCGCTCGACGTTCTCCCGGGAGAACATGTGGTTGGCGTTGTGCAGCAGCAGGTTGATGCTGGTCATCAGGTCGTTGCTGTTATTGAGCAGGCGTGCGATCGGCGATGGTGACGCGATGATTTCCGGCAGGTTGCCGTCCTTGCCCTTGAGTTCAGGACTTTGCGGGGTACCGCCGCTGAGCTGGATGATCGAAGTGCCGGTAATACCGGTCAGTGCCAGTTTGGCCTGGGTGTCTTCCTTGATCGGCGTTTGCCCGGCCAGGCGGATACGTGCGAGCACACGGCGCGGGTCTTTCGGGTCCAGGCGCAGGCTGGTGACATCGCCTACCTTGATCCCGCTGTATTGCACCGAGCTGCCCTGGGACAGGCCGCTGACCGCCTCGTTGAACACCACCTCGTATTCCTGGAAGGCGCTGTCCACGCTGGACTTGGCCAGCCACAGGCCGAACAGCATGGCGCCAACCACTACGATCACGCTGAACAGACCGATCATCACATGATGGGCTCGGGTTTCCATGTCATACCTCGTTGAACGATTGAGCGGCAGTCAATGCCGCGCGGCCTCGGGGGCCGTGGAAATACTCGTGAATCCACGCGTCGTCCGTTTCCGAGACAACATCGATGGCGCCGGCCACCAGCACTTTCTTCTGCGCCAGCACGGCGACGCGGTCGGTGATGGTGTACAGCGTGTCGAGGTCGTGGGTGACCAGGAACACGCTCAGGCCCAGCGCATCACGCAGGGTCAGGATCAGTTGGTCGAACTGCGCCGCGCCAATCGGATCGAGGCCGGCGGTGGGTTCATCGAGGAACAGGATGTCCGGGTCCAACGCCAAGGCGCGTGCCAATGCCGCGCGCTTGATCATGCCGCCGGAGAGTGACGCCGGGTACTTGTCGGCAGCTGAAAGAGGCAGCCCGGCCAACGCCAGTTTGACCGCGGCCAGGTGCTCGGCGTCGGCACGGCTGAGGCCCGCGTGCTCTATCAATGGCAGGGCGACGTTTTCGGTCACAGTCAGTGAGGAAAACAGCGCGCCCTTCTGAAACAGCACGCCAAAGCGCCGTTCCACCAGCGAGCGTTCATGTTCCGGCAGGCTCGGCAGGTTCTTGCCGAACACCCGCACGTCGCCTTCGCTGGGGCGGCGCAAGCCGACGATGCTGCGCAACAGCACGGACTTGCCGCTGCCGGAGCCGCCGACCACTGCGAGGATCTCGCCTTTATACAAATCCAGATCGAGGTTCTCGTGCACGCTCTGGCTGCCAAAGCGGTTGCACAGGCCGCGCACTTCGATCACCGCCTCGGAGGGCGCACGGCGTAGACGACTCACCAGCCCATCTCCATGAAGAACAGCGCGGCGACCGCATCCAGCACAATGACCACAAAGATCGATTGCACCACGCTGGAGGTGGTGTGGGCGCCGACCGACTCGGCACTGCCGCTGACTTTGAAGCCTTCGAGGCAGCCGATCGCCGCGATCAGGAAGGCGAAGAAGGGGGCTTTCACCATGCCGACCAGGAAATGCTGTACGCCGATGTCCGATTGCAACAGCGAGAGAAACATTGCCGGCGAAATATCCAGCGTGACGGCGCACACCACGCCGCCGCCGATAATCCCCGAGAGCATTGCCAGGAAGGTCAGCATCGGCAGCGACACCAGCAGCGCCATTACGCGCGGCAGAACCAGCAACTCCATCGGGTCCAGGCCCAGGGTACGGATGGCGTCGATTTCTTCGTTGGCTTTCATTGAGCCGATTTGCGCTGTAAACGCGCTGGCGGTGCGCCCGGCGATCAGGATGGCGGTGAGCAATACACCAAATTCACGCAGGAAAGAGAACGCCACCAAGTCCACGGTGAAAATGGTCGCGCCGAAACTCTTGAGCACCGTGGCGCCGAGAAACGCGACGACCGCGCCAACCAGAAACGTCAGCAGTGCCACGATGGGCGCGGCGTCGAGGCCGGTTTGTTCGATATGCGCGACCATGGGCGTGATACGCCAGCGCTTGGGGCGGAAAATGCCGCGGGCGAAGGTTTCGAGGATCACCCCGATAAAGCCCAGCAGCTGATTACTGTCCTGCCAGACGGTGTCCACCGCCCGGCCGATGCGTGCCAGCACCTGGATGCCGGCGGTTTCCTCGGGGGCCTTGTCCGGCACACAAAAATCATTCAGGGAGCGGTAGACGGTCTTGAGCAACGCGCGGTCGGGGGCGGACAGGCTGCAGTCGGTTTGCTCGGCAGATTGCTCGATGCGGTCGGGGCCCAGCAACTCGACCAACAGCGACGCGCCGGCAGTGTCCAGGGCGCCGAGGCCATTGAGGTCAATGCGGGCACCGGCGTCGTATTGGCCATCGAGTTTGTCCGACAGCTTCTTCAGGTTTGCATAGTGGGCAAGCGTCCAGTCCCCTGTAATCCTGAGTAACGGGGGAACAGTAGACGAATCGAGGTGGGCTGCGCCGGCCGTCGTACGAGTGGTCATAAGCTCCGAGCTTGTTTGGCTATCCACAATCCCTACGTAATAGCACGATCCGGCCTACTTTGGCGTGTCCGTTTGTGCTGTGTCAGTGACTTTGAAGCGCAGTACGCCGATGACCTGCCCGTCTTCCGTCAACACCCGCACCTGCCAGCGCCCAACCGCATCGGCTGGGAAATTCTGTTTGTGGGTCCAGGCGCGGTAGCCTTCCTTGCGCCCACCGTGGATATCCAGGGCGATGCGGTCGACCTCTTGGCCGTTGAATTTCCACACATGGTAAATCCGCTCATCCAGCCCGCGCGGGGCATTGATCGCGGTATAGGCGTACAGCCCGCCACTGCGCAGTTGGGCGGCGCTGACTTCCTTGAGGTCGTCGCCTGGCGTGCGGTCTTGCAACTGGGTGCTGATCGCGACTTCGGTCATCCATAACGTGGCCGGCGGTACCCAGCTGCGCAGGAACCAACCGGCGCAACCAATGGCGGCGGTGACTCCCAGCAGCATCGCCCAGCCTTTGATACTGCGCAGCGGCAGGCTTGTGGCCAGGCTCGGGATCGACAATGCCATGGCGACGCCCAGCGCGAGCTTGTAACTTTCGGCGGTGGTCAGGTGCAGGATAATCGGCAGCGCGGTGAGCAGCGCCGCGAACAGGGTCAGGGTGTGCAGCGCCAGGAACAATGAGCGCTTGGGAGCCAGCCATTTGTAGTACAGCGGGTCGGTAATCGACACAAGCGCCGCCGCACCGAGCAGGCCAGTGAAAATCGATTGGCCACTGTTCCAGGTGGTTGTGATGAAAAAGAACGGTAATACAAAAAACAGACTTTCCTGGTGGATCATCTGGGTGGCATAGCGCAGCAGCGGTTCCGGGATTTCCCGCTTGAAGACTTTGGCGAACAGCTGGGTAAAGCTGTTTTCCAGCATCAGCCACAGCCAGCTCACCAGCATAATCACGGCGATCCAGCTGGCCATGCCTTGCTGGCGATCCACCAGAATGAAGCTGGACACACCCGAGATAAAACCGCCGAGTGCGATCACCCCTGGGTAGCGCTTGATCAGTACGAGGATGCGCTGGATGAGGGGCGGCAGGTTTGGCATGGGCAGTTCACAGTGTATGTAGGAAAAAACCCCGACAGAATAACGTCTTAGTCCTGGGCTCGGTGCTTCATTACGCGATCCGTTTGCGATAAAGACGAACGCCGATCAACCCGCTGGCAATCAGCCCAAGCGCACCGACGCCGATCCAGGCCAGCGTGTCATAGCTGAGCAGCGGTTTTTCCACGCGCCAATAGCCCGGTTGGTCGAACACCTGGCGCATGGCCTGGTTGGTCTGTGCCAGGGTCACGGCCTTGATCCGCTTCACCGGGTCACTGAAATGGCCGTCGTTGTAGTCGCCGGAGGCACTCCAGTAATAGTCGGCCAGGGCGCTGTTGCCTTGCACTGCCCAGGCTTGGCGGGCGATGGCAGCTTGCTGCAGGCGGGCGAATGTCGCCGGGTCGAGGCCGTCTTTAAGCAGGTGCGCCTTGAGATTTTGCAGCACCTGTTCGGCTTCAGGCAGCTTGTCTCGCTCAAGGTCGGCATTCAGGCTCAGGAAACCCACGCCGCCGAGCACTTCACGCTCGCTCCATGGGCCGTAGGACAAACCGTGCTTGAGGCGCAGTTGACGGTAGAGCGCCCAGTCCAGGTAGTCCTTGAGCAAGTCGTAGGTTTCATCATGTTGGTCGTCGAGTACCGGTTCCGGGAACAGCCAGTGCAGCTTGGCGCTGTCACCGACCCAGCCGTGGACGAGATCACGGTAACTGGCCGCGGCATGCTGGATTTCCGGTAGCGGCAAATGCTCGCTCGGCTCGACCGGGTCGAGTTGGCCGTAGGTGCGCTCCAGGTACGCCGGCAGCAGTTTGTCGAGGTCGCCGACGATAATCAGGGTCATGTTGTTGGGCGCATACCAATGCTTGCGCAGGGACTCCAATTGATCGCGGGTCAGGTGGTCGACTTGCGCACGTTCGGCGCATTTGAGCCCCAGTTCGACGGCCAGTTGGTTGCTGGCGGTGTGGCCAAGGTCCTGGCGGTCGAGCAGGCGTTGCAGGTGTGAGTAGTGGCCGCCATCTTCGCGTTCGACCACCTGCTTGGCTGCGTTGATGTTGGCATCGGTCAGTTCAGTGCGGGTGACGATTGCCAGCAGCAAGTCGAGTACCTTGCGTTGGTTCTGCGCGGGCGCTTCGATCACAAAGGTCGTGTCGGCGTTGCTGGTGTAGGCGTTCCACTCACCGCCGAGGGCTTGCATGCGGTCTTCCAGGTCGCCTTCACCGCCGCCGTCGATGCCGCTGAACAACAGGTGTTCGAGCAGGTGCGGCAACTCCTTTTCTTCACAACGGAAGTCATCCAGGCCTACGCCTACGACCAGGCGGATAGCCACGTGCCCGCGCTCGGTGCCCGGTTTGAGCAGTAATTGCAGGCCGTTGGGCAGGGTGTAACCCTCGACTTGCAGACGATCAAAGGCAAAGGCGTGTGCAGAGCCCCACAGCAGGCAGGCGAATAACAGGCGACGCATAACAAGCTTCCTGGCGAATGACTGTGGGAGCGGGCTTGCTCGTGAAGGCGGTGGTTCAGTCGGCTGAATCGTAGACTGACACACGGCTTTTTTCGCGAGTAAGCCCGCTCCCACATTGCCGGTTTGGTTTTAAGTCCATTTTTTACTGACTGTGCAGTCGCCCGTACGTTCAGGGCGAATGGGTGATGTCAGCAATATCTTCAGCGGAGAGTGCGCCGGTATCGGAGGTTTCGAGCACCACATAGGCGCTGCTGCAGAACAGTGAGTTGAGACGTTTCATGTCGGCAATCAGCTCAAGATGCAAGGAGCTGGTCTCCAGGCTCTGTACGATTTTGCGTTGCAGACGGCTGACGTGAGCATGCGCCAGGCGGCGTTCCTGGGCGCGAAAGCGGCGCTTCTCGCGCAGCAATTGGCGGGCGCTTTCGGGGTCGGCGCTGAGGAACACCGACAGGCCCAGGCGCAGGTTGGCAATCAACTGTGTATGCAGGCCGGCCAGTTCTTCCAGGCCCACTTCAGAAAACTGGCGACGCTGTGACGTTTTCTGCTGCTGGACCTTGCGCAGCATGCGCTCGATCAGGTCGCCAGCCAGTTTCAGGTTGATTGATAGCTCGATGATCTCGGCCCAACGGCGGCTGTCTTGTTCACTGAGGTCTTCGCGGGGCATTTGCGCGAGGTAGAGCTTGATCGCGCTGTAGAGTGCCTCGACGTCATCGCTGAGGCTGCGCATTTCCTGGGTAATAGCCGTTTGCTTGCCGCGCAGCACTTCGAGCATGGCGGTGAGCATGTTGTCGATCAGGTCGCCCAAACGCAGGGTTTCGCGGGCGGCGTTGGCCAACGCAAGGCTTGGCGTGGCAAGTGAGGCCAAGTCCAGGTGGCGCGGCTTGGCTTTGCCGTTGACCTCTGCTTGTTCCGGCAGTAACCAGGCGCACAGGCGTGCCATCGGGCTGATGCTCGGCAGCAGGATCAGGCAGCGGATGGTGTTGTAGAGCAGATGGAAGGTGATGACCATGCCTTGGGCGCTGTAGTCCAGACCGTCCATCCAGCGCACGAGCGGGTCGAGTACGGGGATGATCAGCAGCAGGCCGATCAGTTTGTACAGCAGGCTGCCCAGCGCGACCTGGCGACCGGCGGCGTTTTGCATGCTGGTGCTGAGGAAGGCCAGCACGCCACTGCCGATGTTGGCGCCGATCACCAGGCCGATGGCCACGTGCAGGCCGATCACTCCGGCGCCGGCCAACGTTGCCGTCAGCAATACGGCGGCCAGGCTGGAGTAGGAAATCATTGCGAACAACGCGCCGACCAAGGCGTCCAGCAAGATGTCGCCAGTCAGCGAGGCGAAGATGACTTTGACGCCTTGGGCATGGGTAATCGGCCCGGCGGCTTCGACGATCAGTTGCAGGGCGAGAATGATCAGGCCCAGGCCGATCCCGACCCGTCCCATCTGGCCCGCTCGCGTCTGTTTGCGCGACAGGAAGAAAATCACCCCCAGAAAGATCAGCAGCGGTGACAGCCAGGACAAGTCGAAGGTCAGCACCCGCGCCATCAATGCCGTACCGACGTCGGCGCCAAGCATGGTCGCAAGCGCGGGCGTGAGGCCCATCAGGCCCTGGCCGACAAACGAGGTCACCAGCATTGCCGTGGCGTTGCTGCTCTGCACCATGGCCGTCACCAGAATACCGGCGACGAAAGCCAGCCAGCGCTTGGACATGTTCTGCCCGATGACTTGGCGCAAGTTGGAACCGTAAACCCGCAAGATGCCGGTACGGACAATGTGCGTGCCCCAGATAAGCAGGGTCACGGCGGAAAGCAGATTGAGCAAGGTCAGCATGCTCGGCCCCCCCGTGTAGGTGCGCCCAATTGGGGCGAAGGAAAGTTTCCGCGTGCCGTTCTACGTCTTGTACTTAAGCTGTAGTTGGCGGATACGCTCTGCGCCAGCATCGCATAGCTAAAGAAGGTATTGAAACAAAACTGTCATGAAATCAGCTTTTTGCGGATGAAAAAAAGGGGCTTATAGAAGCCCCTTTTTGTCTGGCTCGGGTTTATTGACCCGGAATGTCCTTGCGCAGTTTCACCGGGTCCTGTTGTTTCTTCTTCTTCGCAATCGAGGTGCGCATCTTGATGTTGACCGCTTCCACCGCGAGCGAGAACGCCATGGCGAAGTAGACGTAGCCTTTTGGCACGTGTACGCCGAAGGATTCGGCGATGAGCACGGTACCCACTACGAGCAGGAACGACAGCGCGAGCATTTTCAGCGACGGGTGCTTATCGATGAATTCGCTGATGGTGCCGGCAGCCAGCATCATCACCAGTACGGCGACGATGATCGCGGCGACCATGACGGGTACATGGGAAACCATGCCCACCGCGGTGATGACCGAGTCCAGGGAAAACACGATGTCGATGATCGCGATCTGGATGATGGTGTAGATGAACTTGCCACCGGCGCCCTTCGGCTCATCGTGGGTTTCGTCTTCACCTTCCAGTGCGTGATACATCTCCTGGGAGCTTTTCCACAGCAGGAACAGGCCGCCGAAGAACAGAATCAGGTCGCGCCCGGAAATGCCTTGGCCGAAGACCACGAACAGGTCGGCGGTCAATTGCATGACCCACGTAATCGACAGCAGCAACAGGATTCGCGTCACCATGGCCAGGGCCAGGCCGAAGATCCGGGTGCGCGCCTGCATATGCTTGGGCATGCGGCTGACCAGGATCGAAATCATGATGATGTTATCGATGCCCAGGACGATCTCGAGGGCCGTCAGGGTGAAGAAGGCAATCCAGATTTCCGGATTGGTCAGCCATTCCATGTGTATTCCTTTGAGCTAGTGTGAAACCGCGCAAGCTGCAGCGCCGCGCGGTTAGGTCGGTAAGATTATAGAGTGCTGAATAGCGGAAAAATCCCCATCAGCAGAGCCGCGAACATTATGCACAGGCACACCAGTACTGCCCACTTGAGGGTAAAGCGTTGGTGGTCGCCGAATTCGATGCCGGCCAGGGCCACCAACAGGTAGGTCGAAGGTACCAGCGGGCTGAGCAAGTGCACGGGTTGGCCAACGATCGAGGCGCGGGCCATTTCAACGGCGGTGATGCCGTAATGGCTGGCCGCTTCGGCGAGTACTGGCAGTACGCCGTAGTAGAACGCGTCGTTGGACATGAAGAACGTAAACGGCATGCTTACCAGCGCGGTGATCACTGCGAGGTACGGGCCCAGCGCTTCCGGGATAACCGCCAGCAAGCTCTTGGACATGGCATCAACCATGCCGGTACCGGACAGAATGCCGGTGAAGATGCCCGCGGCGAAGATGAGCCCGACGACTGCCAGCACGCTGCCGGCGTGGGCGGCGACGCGGTCTTTCTGCTGTTGCAGGCACGGGTAGTTGACGATCATCGCGATACTGAACGCCACCATGAACAGCACTGGCAGCGGCAACAGGCCGGCGATCAGGGTGCACATCAGGGCGAAGGTCAGGGCGCCGTTGAACCAGATCAGCTTTGGACGGCGGGCGTCCGGGAATTGCGACACGCTGATCTCGCTGTGGTCGATTTCATCGCCTTGCAGGTGCAGCTCACCCAGGCGGGCACGTTCGCGCTTGCCGTACATGTAGGCAATCACCAGGATCGCCACTACACCGGCGGCCATGGCCGGGATCATCGGAACGAAAATATCTGACGGGTCCACATGCAGCGCACTGGCGGCACGGGCAGTCGGGCCACCCCAAGGCGTCATGTTCATCACGCCGCCGGCGAGGATGATCAGGCCGGCCATGATGCGTGGGCTCATACCGATACGCTGGTACAGCGGCAGCATGGCAGCCACGCAGATCATGTAGGTGGTGGCACCGTCACCGTCAAGGGAGACGACCAAGGCCAGCACCGCGGTGCCGACCGACACTTTCAGCGGGTCGCCCTTGACCATCTTGAGGATCTTGCGCACGGCCGGGTCGAACAGGCCGGAGTCGATCATCAGCGCAAAGTAGAGGATGGCGAACATCAGCATCACGCCGGTCGGCGCAAGCTTGGTGATACCCGCCAGCATCATCGGGCCGATTTCCGGTGCAAAGCCACCAAACAGGGCGAACAGGATCGGCACAATGATCAAAGCAATCAGCGCAGAGAGGCGCTTGGTCATGATCAGGAACATGAACGTGATGACCATGGCAAAGCCAAGGAAAGTCAGCATAGGAATACTCCAGGCGTAGCGCGGCTAGGGAATGGCGAACCGGTTGGGGGTTAGCGCAGTACGAAAGGCACGTAGCGTACGGTGGGAGTTGGAGCGAACAGGCGGGTACGAACAGACATCAGGAATCACCATTGTTGTTGTTAACAGCCGGTCTGTTGCCGGCAGTGGGGCGATCCTAGACGGGGAAGCTTTCAGCCAGCTTTCGCTGAGCACTCAGACGATCAGAGGTTTGTAGGACTTTTCTTTAAGGTGGGTTAAGGCAGTTCCAAACCACCTGCGGCTTTGTGCAGGGCGCGCAGATGTTCACCTACCTGTTTCAGGTTGGCCTCGCAGGCGGCGATCTCGGCAGCGCGGGACGGCTCCAGCAGCATCCGCACCTCTTTATCTAGGTCGCCGGTCAAGGATTGCAGTTGCTTCTGGCGTTCGGCGCTTTCCGATTCCAGACGTTTGGCTTCCGAAGGTTGTGGCAGGCCGTAGCCGCTGGTGCCCAGCAGTTCTGCGGGGCGACTGAGGAAGCCGCTGTTGGCGAGGATCTGTTGCAACGTATTGTTGGCTTTTTCCATGCCGCCGTTTTTCAGTTCGCGTGCACCGAGGTAGCGTTGTTTGACTTCGTCCTGGGCCAGCATCAGTTGCCTGCGATAGCTTGCCTGCTCCAGCAACAACAATGCAGCGCTGGTGCGCAGGTCGGCCTGGCTGAACCACTGACGGCGTTCGTCGGCGCTGAGAGCCAGCCAGTCTTCCACCTGGGTCTGTTTGATCGGCAGATGTTTACGCAGCACGTCGAACATTGCCTGGTAGCGCTCGCGGAACGAGTCGAAGTGATAACCCAGGCGCAACGCCTCGCGTTTGTCATTGAGCACACGGGTGTCGGCCAGGCCACGGGCGCTGAGCACTTCCAGCAGACCATTGGGGGTGATGTTGTCCAGGCCGGTCAATTGCGGGTTGGCGCTGCCACTGCGTAACAGTTTCAGGCTTTCCACTGCGCAGTTATTGGAAATGAAGAAGTAGTTGCCGTCATAGCTCCAGTGCATTTCGGCGGCGTGCTCGACGGTGTCGTTGATTTCCTGACGTGTGAGCTTGAGCGGTACGGACGCCAGGCCACGCAACTCGGTCTTGGTGTATTCGTCGATCACTTGGGCCAGCGGTAGCACGAACAGCCGTGAAGGGTACTTGCCCACCAGGCCATCCCAGCTCGACAGCTGTACGTCACCGACAAATGCGCGGTAGGACAGCACCAGGTGCTGGTCCAGGTCCAGCCGGCAATCCGGGCCACGTGGGCGACCAGGCGCACATATCACCAGGCGCAACATACTGTGGCCCCAGCGGCTGACCAGGTTTTGGTTGGCTTCGGCCAGCAGGTAATCGATTTCATACACCCGCTCCGGATCGATCTGGCCCAGTGGCGTCTTGGCGAAATCGTTACCCGCGTTCAGGAACGCGTAGGTGGTGGCGCAGGTGTCTTGCTTTGGCGGCGCCCAGCCGAAGTGTTCCTTGTAATAGCGAAACAGCGCGGGGCGACGGCAGGCGTAGCTTGGGTCGAGGAGAAAGTACTCCATGTTGACGGCCACGAACTCCAGCGGGCTGGTGGTTTCGTAGATGTCCGGGCTGCGGGCGACCTGATGGTTGTGCTGCTCCCGTTCGCCGCGACGCCCCACGTATTGCGGCCAGCCGGCAAGGTCCAGCAGGCGCGGGTCGTCACTTAAGGTAAAGCGGCGGTCATTCTGGCCTCGGCATTGATCGGGAAGGCCGATCAGGCCGGTGATGTTGTTCTGGCGGCTGCAGCGCTGGATCAGCCGGCGCTCGTCTTTGGTCCACAGGCGCGCACGGTCATAAATGTGGGTCAGTTCATGCAGAACGGTGGCGAGCATTTCGCGGCGTACGGTGCCGTGGGGGCGGTGGGTCTTCTGCGTGGCCGCGCTGCCGTCGGTCAGGCTGGCAAGCAGGTTTTGGTTAAGGTCCAGTTCGGACACCAGAGAGGCTTGGCCGTACGCGTTTTCAGGCATCTTGTCGGTCCAGCCGACATCAATCCGCCGGTCCAGCTGCTCGATAAAGCGTGGCGGCAAAGCGCGCATCGCCTCATCGAGCAATGCCTGGCTGGCCTGCTGTTCGGCCGGGCTCAAACCTTCGGTCTTGAGCCGCAGTTGCAGGCTGGCCTGGGCTGCGCTGGCACAGAGCAGCACAGTCCCGGCCAGTAGCCAGGCGACTAGCCGCCTCACAGAGCGAGGATAGCTTCGGCGAGGGTCTGGTCACTGGCGTCGCGAGCTTCCGGTACACGGGTTCGCAGGGTGTTGAAGGCGGCTTCCAACTGCGCGCCACGGATCTCGCCATTGGTGGCGACGAAGCTGGCGGCGTCATCGTGGGCTTCGCGCACGATTTTGGAGTCGCGGATGGAGGTGGTGGTGTCCGAGGTGAAATCAATGGTGCGGGCCGAGGCACGCACGACGATGTTACTGGTGGCCTTGAGGGTTTGCGCGTGGGCAACATCGGCCAACAACAGCAGGCCGAGAGCGGCGGCGATCAGCGGGCTACGCATGGGATGACTCCAAAATACAAAGATGGAAATACAAAGATGATTATTGGACGAGAATTGCTTGCGCCAGTTCAAGGTCGCTGGCATGAAGTTTTGGCTGGGTCCGGCGCAGATAATCCAGCGCGGATTCCAGGCGAGCTCCCCGCCATTGGCCGTCAGTGGCGATAAATGCGGCAGCGTCATCCTGGGCGGCCAGTATCAATTTTCTGTCAAAAGGCGCTGACGTCACCTTGCTGGTGGCATACGCACTGATGACGGTGCTCTGAGTGGACACGTCAAAGGCCGACGCCAAGGGTGACCAGCAGGCGCAAAACAACACGGGAACGATCAACAGGCGGTATGAAAAAGCCATGGGACTCGACAACTGAAAGCGAGCGCCAAGGCTAGCGCAACGCCCGGGCGAGGGCCAGCGCTGACACATTTGCTGGTAGCTGGCGCTCTCGTGGGTCGACTTGGCGTCAGATGGCCAGGATGGCCTGTGCCAACTGCGCGTCCGTTGCGGTGTTCAACTGCGGAGCCTGCTGGCGGATCTGGGCCAGGGCGCTTTCCAGCTTCACACCACGAATGGCGCCTTCACTGGCGACAAAGCTGGCGGCGTCGTCGCGGGCCGCTTGCACGACCTTGTTGTCGCGCAGGGAAGAGGTGGCATCGGAGCTGGCATCGGACGTCGCTTTCAGTGCGCCGACGATCGAATCAGTGGTCACGATAAGGCTGCTCGCGTGGGCGTTGGCAGCTACGGCCAACAGGGCGGCAGCACTCAGCAGGCGAAGACGGGACATGGAATGACTCCTGTAGATGATCAAATAAAGCGGCGCAAAGCGGCCACTGTGAAACGGACAGTGTTGCTGTCGAGGATCAGACGCCCGTTCTACAAGGTTCGCCACGTGGTGATGGAATCTTAAGCTGCCGCTTATCCGTTCGGGAAGCTTCTTCACTGTTCAGTCACGCCAGAACGGCTTGGACAGCTCGGCGGTTCGGTCTCCCCAACTGATTCCAGCGTCGGACAGCTCGCGAGGGTCAAGTTGTGCCAGTTGGCGCCGCTCGTGGGCCTTTCGCCCCCATCTGCCTAGCGCACGGGCCATACGCACTATCAACGGCTTATAAGATGACGTGTCTGTCTTCATGGCTGGAGCCTTTCATGAGGTCTTGGGACACCATGTTGGCTGGCGCGAGTTCACCGATACAGATACACCGAAGTTAAATTGTACCGCTTAACTGTAGTTATTTTTAAACTGTACTGGTACTCATGAAGTGCATCTGTTTAACGTTAGAAAAAGTTGAACGCCAGAAACAGCAAAGCCCGCCTCCAGTTACCCGGGGCGGGCTTTGCTTTGACAAATCAGAGTGCTGGCGGTGGACCCGGTGGGTCAGGGCCAGCGGGCGCCAATTAGCGCCAGAACGGCTTGCTCAGCTCTTCGTAGCGTTGAGCTTCGCTGATACCGGCGTCAGCCAGCAGACGCGAATCCAGACGAGCCAGTTGGTGGCGGCTGGAGATGCGGCGCTGCCACAACATCAGGTTGGCGAGAACGCGCAAAGGCAGGGAAGCCTGGGTGTTTACAGCTTTTTCTTCGAAGAACAGATCGGAACTGAGTGTACGTTCCATGATGACATCCTTCCGCTTGTGGCGGGATTAGGTAGTGGTTTAACTGATGCCAATGATCCTCCTCCGACGCAAGACTCTCTAGATACAGTTCACCTGTATTGTGAGGGGCCAGTTAACTGTTTATAGCGGCTGTACGGTACATAAACGGGGCAACTGTACCTGTCCGCACTGAAACAGTGCGAAATAGGCATTTTAGGCGAGGGGCGTAGGAGAATTCAGTAGGAAATGACCCGTACAGCAGTACAGTTTTTGTAAAAAGTACTGCTGAGATTCCCGAGCGGGTGAAACGGTGATGGCATCAGGCTGGATCTGTATCAATCAAGCCTTGAGCATATGCCCGGTTTCTTCCAGGTTAATGTGCCAACTCAGTGCTTCACGCAGGATATGCGGTGTATGCCCGCCGATCGCG
Source organism: Pseudomonas sp. AP19 (assembly GCF_001728855.1). Taxonomy (NCBI): domain Bacteria; kingdom Pseudomonadati; phylum Pseudomonadota; class Gammaproteobacteria; order Pseudomonadales; family Pseudomonadaceae; genus Pseudomonas; species Pseudomonas sp. AP19. The sequence goes on from NZ_LXJP01000013.1 coordinate 117,682, forward strand.
CAGGCGGCATTGAAGTAAGTGTTCAGCGCATCGCGGTATGCCGGGTGCACGCAGTTGTCGATGATCACCCGGGCCCGCTCACGCGGTGCCAGGCCGCGCAGGTCGGCAAGGCCGATCTCGGTCACCAATATGTCGACGTCATGTTCGGTGTGGTCCACGTGGCTGACCATCGGCACCACGCTGGAAATCGCACCGCCTTTGGCTATCGACTTGGTGACGAAGATCGCCAGGTGCGCGTTGCGTGCGAAGTCTCCGGAGCCGCCAATGCCGTTCATCATCCGTGTGCCGCAGACGTGGGTGGAGTTGACGTTGCCGTAGATGTCGAATTCCAGCGCGGTGTTGATGCCGATAATGCCCAGGCGCCGAACCACTTCGGGGTGATTGGAGATTTCCTGTGGGCGCAGTACCAACTTGTCCTTGTAGTGTTCCAGGTTGCCGAACACATCGGCGTTGCGTCGCTCCGACAAGGTGATCGAGCTGCCCGAGGCGAAGCTCAGCTTGCCCGCATCGATCAGGTCGAACGTTGAGTCCTGCAACACTTCCGAGTACATGGTCAGGTCTTCGAACGGCGATTCGATCAAGCCGCACATCACCGCGTTGGCGATATTGCCGATGCCGGCCTGCAGCGGGCCGAGCTTGTTGGTCATGCGCCCGGCGTCCACTTCCTGCTTGAGGAAGTTGATCAGATGGTTGGCGATACCTTGGGTGTCAGCGTCCGGCGGCGTCACTGTAGAGGCGGAGTCTGCCTTGTTGGTGATGACGATGGCCACAATCTTCTCGGGCGGGATCGGGATCGCGGTGCTGCCGATGCGGTCGTCGACCTTAACCAGCGGAATTGGCGTGCGTGTCGGCCGATAGGTCGGGATATAGATGTCGTGCAGCCCTTCCAGGTTCGGATTGTGCGCAAGGTTGATCTCAACAATCACCTGCTTGGCGAAAATCGCGAAGCTGGCTGAGTTGCCCACGGAGGTGGTGGGCACGATATGCCCTTGTTCGGTGATCGCGACGGCTTCGATGACGGCGATGTCCGGCAGCTTGAGCTGGTTGTTGCGCAGTTGCTCGACGGTTTCCGACAGATGTTGGTCGATAAACATCACCTCGCCTGCGTTGATCGCTTTGCGCAGGGTGCTGTCGACCTGAAAGGGCATGCGTCGGGACAGCACACCGGCTTCGGTCAGTTGCTTGTCCAGGTCATTGCCCAGGCTGGCGCCCGTCATCAGGGTGATTTTCAGCGGGGATGTCTTGGCGCGTTCGGCCAGGGCGTGGGGAACGGCCTTGGCTTCACCGGCGCGGGTGAAGCCGCTCATGCCGACGGTCATGCCGTCCTCGATCAGTGCGGCGGCGTCTGCCGCGCTCATGACCTTGTTCAACAGCGAAGGCAAGCGGATACGATCACGGTACATGAATTGTTATCTCAGGCTACGGAAGCAAGGTGGGCAGTGTAGTGATTTCAAAAAAATTCGGCCCGCTACCATGGTCGAATGCCGGGCAGCGATTTAGAGCCTTTGGTCGGGTTTCATCCGATAATAAAAAACCCCAGCCTACTGGAGGCCAGGGTTTCGGGTATTGCGCTGGCGCAGTGTTATTCGACAGCTTTGACCATGTCTTCGATGACCTTCTTGGCATCACCGAAGACCATCATGGTTTTGTCCAGGTAGAACAACTCGTTGTCCAGGCCGGCATAGCCGCTGGCCATCGAGCGTTTGTTGACGATGATGGTCTTGGCCTTGAACGCTTCCAGGATCGGCATACCGGCGATCGGTGAGTTTGGATCGTTCTTGGCGGCCGGGTTGACCACGTCGTTCGCACCCAGCACCAGCACCACGTCGGCTTGGCCGAACTCGGAGTTGATGTCTTCCATCTCGAATACCTGGTCGTAAGGCACTTCGGCCTCGGCCAGCAGTACGTTCATGTGCCCAGGCATACGGCCCGCTACCGGGTGGATCGCATACTTCACGGTGACGCCGCGATGAGTCAGCTTTTCGGTCAGCTCTTTGAGCGCATGCTGCGCGCGGGCGACCGCCAGGCCATAGCCTGGAACGATGATCACGGTGTCGGCGTTGGTCAGCAGGAAGGTGGCGTCGTCCGCGGAGCCGGATTTTACCGGGCGCGCTTCTTTCGAACCTGCCGCTGCGCCGGCATCCACCGTGTTGCCGAAACCACCGAGCAGTACATTAAAGAAGGAGCGGTTCATCGCCTTGCACATGATGTACGACAGGATCGCGCCGCTGGAGCCTACCAGCGAGCCGGCGATGATCAGCATCGAGTTGTTCAGCGAGAAACCGATGCCTGCTGCTGCCCAACCGGAGTAGCTGTTAAGCATCGAGACGACAACCGGCATGTCGGCGCCGCCGATCGGGATGATGATCAGCACGCCGAGCACGAACGCCAGGGCCAGCATCAATGCGAAGGCACTGAGGTTGCCGGTGAACATGAACGCCAGGCCGAGACCGAGCGTGGCCAGGCCAAGTACCAGGTTCAGCTTGTGCTGGCCGCCGAACTGTACCGGTGCGCCCTGGAACAGACGGAACTTGTACTTGCCCGACAGTTTGCCGAACGCGATCACCGAACCCGAGAAGGTGATGGCGCCGATGGCTGCGCCGAGGAACAACTCCAGGCGGTTACCGGCCGGAATCGAGTCGCCCAAATGTTTCACGATGCCCAGGGATTGTGGCTCGACCACGGCGGCGATGGCGATGAACACCGCTGCCAGGCCGATCATGCTGTGCATGAACGCGACCAGTTCTGGCATCTTGGTCATTTCTACGCGCTTGGCCATGATCGAACCGGCGGTGCCGCCGACCAGCAGGCCGACGATGACGTAGCCAATACCAGCGGTGGCGAGTTCAGCGCCCAGTTTATAGATGAGGCCGACGGTGGTGAGTACCGCCAGCGCCATGCCGAGCATGCCAAACAGGTTGCCGCGTCGCGATGTGGTGGGGTGTGACAGGCCTTTAAGGGCCTGGATAAAGCAGATCGACGCGATCAAGTAGAGCGTCGTGACGAGATTCATGCTCATGACGATGGCGCCTCTTCTTTTGCTTTCGGGGCTTTCTTCTTGAACATCTCAAGCATCCTGCGAGTGACCAGGAAACCGCCAAACACGTTAACCGCCGCGAGCGCCACGGCCAGGGTGCCCATGGTCTTGCCCAGTGGCGTTACGGTGAGCGCGGCGGCGAGCATGGCGCCGACGATGACAATTGCGGAGATCGCATTGGTCACCGCCATCAGCGGCGTGTGAAGCGCGGGGGTCACGTTCCATACCACGTGGTAGCCGACATAAATCGCCAGCACAAAGATGATCAGGTTGTAGATACCGGGGGAGATAAGCTCTTCCATCGTCTGAATCCCTGCTTAGGCGTTTTTGCGGATGACTTGGCCGTCGCGGCACATCAGGCACGCGGCGACGATGTCGTCTTCGAGGTTGATTTCAAACTGCCCTTCCTTGGTGAAGACCAGCTTCAGGAAGTCCAGCAGGTTGCGCGCGTATAGCGCAGAAGCATCGGCGGCTACGGCACCCGCCAGGTTGGTCGGGCCGCAGATGGTCACGCCGTTTTCCACGACGACCTGATCGGCCACCGTTAGCGGGCAGTTACCGCCTTGGGCTGCGGCGAGGTCGATGACCACCGAGCCCGGCTTCATTTGCGCGACGGTCTCGGCGCTGAGCAGGGTGGGTGCCTTGCGACCTGGGATCAATGCAGTGGTGATGACGATGTCGGCTTGCTTGGCGCGTTCGTGTACGGCCAGGGCCTGGCGCTGCATCCAGCTGGACGGCATTGGGCGAGCATATCCGCCGACACCGACGGCGCATTCGCGCTCTTCGTCGGTTTCATAAGGGACGTCGACGAACTTGGCGCCAAGCGATTCGATTTGCTCTTTTACCGCAGGGCGCACGTCAGATGCTTCGATCACCGCACCCAGACGCTTAGCCGTGGCGATGGCTTGCAGTCCGGCGACACCCGCGCCGAGAATCAGCACGCGCGCTGCTTTAACGGTGCCTGCGGCGGTCATCAGCATCGGCATGAAACGCGGGTAGTGGTGGGCTGCCAGCAGGACCGCTTTATAACCGGCGATGTTGGCTTGGGACGACAGCACGTCGAGGCTCTGGGCTCGCGATGTACGGGGGGCGGCTTCAAGCGCGAAGGCCGTGACGCCACGCTCGGCCAACTTGGCAATGGTTTCGTTGCTGAACGGATTGAGCATGCCCACCAACACAGTGCCGCTTTTGATCAGCGCCAGTTCACTGTCGCTGGGGGCAACCACTTTGAGAATCAGCTCGGCGCCAAACGTATCGTTGGCACTGCCAATGGTTGCGCCTGCCGTTTCATAGGCACTGTCGACGATGCTGGCGTTGAGGCCTGCTCCGCTTTGAACAGTGACCTTATGGCCCTGGCCGATCAGCTTCTTGATGGTTTCCGGGGTGGCAGCCACCCGCGTTTCACCGGTCTGGGTTTCGAGAGGAACACCAATGTGCACGTCAAATCTCCTGCATGATCTTTTTGCTTTTGATCTTTTTGTAAAAAGGCCAGTGCACCGTGAGTGGCGCATCTGGGGCGGCCGATCAGCACGATCCCGCTGAAATGACAGCGGGGCGCGGCATTTTGCAGGCGAACTTTACGGCCTTCAAGGGATTATGACCGGTGACGAAAAATTAACTACAAGTCACCCTGTGACTGATTGTCGCAACGTGCGCAAATAACCTCTTTAAATACAGGTGTTTAAAGGGTTGCAGAGGTTTATTGATGCTTTTTCAATCGCCGGTGTGAATGGTTGGGCATTGGCCGGCGCTAGGCCCTGAAAGCCATGTTGATCATGGCTCTTAGCCTTTTTATGGCTGATAAGTACAGTCTGTCTAAAAGCGACATATACGTATATCTGTAGGTTTTAGATTTAATTGACTACAAGGTCAACAAATACGTTTTCTCCTTTAAATACCTGGGCTGTAGCGGTGTGACTGGTCAATTAGCCAGTCCCTGAAAGCGTGCATTGATGCAGATTCGATTTTTCTTTCCGGAATCATCAGGTAGTAAGCCTTGGCGCTGTGCAGTGCCTCGGGGCTTGCGATCACCAGTTGGTTCTCCTTGAGTTCGCGCTGGATGAGGAAGGGTGGAATCAGCGCGATCCCCATGTCATGCATGGCGGCTTGGGACAACATCGAGAATAGCTCGTAACGAGGGCCTGTCATGTCGCGGGGTATGTTCAGTTGTTGCGCGTTAAACCATTGGCGCCAGGCGTAAGGCCTGGTGGTCTGCTGCAGCAGCGGCAGTTCTGCGATTTCCTGGGGGCTGAAGTGGGTTCGGGTGCCCAGTAATCCTGGGCTGCACACGGGGACGGGGTTTTCTCCCATCAGCCGATGGGACTCGGTACCGGACCAGTCGGCATCGCCAAAGTAGATCGCGGCATCGAATTCGGTATCGGCAAATAGAAAGGGGCGCGTGCGGTTGGTGAGGTTGACCGTCACTTCCGGGTGCCGATGTTGAAAGTCCTTGAGGCGGGGGATCAGCCATTGGGTGCCAAAGGTTGGAACCACGGCCAGTTCGATGACGTTGGTGCCTTGCTGTCCCATTACCGACAGGGTGTCACGTTCAACGGCGTCCAATTGCATGGCGACTCGACGGCTATAGGACAGCCCCGCTTCCGTCAGCTTCACTCCGCGTCGTGAGCGCCGAAACAGCTCGACACTCAAAAACTCCTCAAGGCTGGCTATCTGTCGACAGATGGCGCCCTGGGTGATGGAAAGCTCGTGCGCCGCCTTGGTAAAGCTCTCGTGGCGGGCCGCCGCTTCAAAACTGACAAGGGCCGTGGTGCTGGGAATTTTTCTGCGCATGTACGTAGTGCTCACTTAAAAAGCGCGTCTGCGCCATTCTCAGTCGTTTCGGAGTGAGAAATTAGCACAACCCTATGCACAAACCTCGTTTGCCCTCTGCGCGTGCCCGGCCTAGGCTGCATCCACGACTTCTGATTTATTGCGCGAGGGCTTATTCATGGCTGGTAAGGCAAGCTTCAACTGGATTGATCCACTGCTGCTGGATCAGCAGCTCACCGAAGAAGAGCGCATGGTGCGCGACAGTGCTGAGCAATTTGCCCAGGACAAGCTGGCGCCGCGTGTGCTCGAAGCCTTCCGGCATGAAAAGACCGACCCTGCGATCTTTCGCGAAATGGGTGAAACCGGCCTGTTGGGCGCGATGATTCCCGAGCAGTACGGTGGCAGCGGCTTGAACTACGTCAGTTATGGGTTGATTGCCCGTGAGGTGGAGCGTGTCGACTCCGGCTATCGCTCGATGATGAGCGTGCAATCCTCGCTGGTCATGGTGCCTATCAATGAGTTCGGCACCGAGGCGCAAAAGCAGAAGTACTTGCCGAAGCTGGCCTCTGGTGAATGGATTGGCTGCTTTGGTCTGACGGAGCCCAACCACGGTTCCGATCCTGGCGCGATGATTACCCGTGCCCGTAAGGTGGACGGCGGCTATAGCCTGACGGGTGCCAAGATGTGGATCACCAACAGCCCGATCGCGGATGTGTTTGTGGTGTGGGGCAAGGACGATGCCGGCGACATTCGTGGTTTTGTCCTGGAGAAGGGCTGGAAGGGGCTGAGCGCTCCGGCGATTCACGGCAAGGTCGGCCTGCGGGCGTCGATTACCGGTGAAATTGTCATGGATAACGTGTTTGTGCCGGAAGAGAACATCTTCCCGGATGTCCGTGGATTGAAGGGGCCATTCACCTGCCTCAACTCGGCGCGCTATGGCATCTCCTGGGGGGCACTGGGTGCCGCCGAGTTCTGCTGGCATACCGCTCGCCAATACACCCTTGACCGTCATCAGTTTGGTCGCCCGCTGGCGGCCACCCAGTTGATCCAGAAGAAGTTGGCCGACATGCAGACCGAGATCACTCTGGCCTTGCAAGGCTGCCTGCGTCTGGGGCGTATGAAGGATGAAGGCACGGCGGCTGTCGAGATTACATCGATCATGAAGCGCAACTCGTGCGGCAAGTCTCTGGATATCGCGCGTATGGCGCGGGACATGTTGGGTGGCAACGGTATTTCCGACGAGTTCGGGGTGGCGCGACACCTGGTCAACCTGGAGGTGGTTAACACCTATGAGGGCACTCATGACGTGCACGCCTTGATTCTGGGGCGCGCGCAAACTGGTCTTCAGGCGTTCTATTAATAGGAGCACGGCATGGGCGCGCTTTCACATCTGCGGGTACTGGATTTATCGCGAGTGCTGGCGGGCCCTTGGTCCGGGCAGATACTTGCGGACCTTGGGGCTGAGGTGATCAAGGTCGAGCGGCCGGGTAATGGCGATGACACGCGTGCATGGGGGCCGCCTTTCCTGAAGGACGCTTATGGCGAGAACACCAGTGAGGCGGCGTATTACCTGTCGGCTAACCGTAACAAGGAATCGGTGACTATCGACTTCACGCGTCCGGAGGGGCAGAAGCTGGTACGTGATCTGGCTGCCAAGTCCGACATTCTGATCGAGAACTTCAAGGTAGGTGGTCTGGCGGCATATGGGCTGGACTATGAGTCGCTCAAAGAGATCAATCCGGAGTTGATCTACTGCTCTATCACGGGCTTCGGCCAGACGGGCCCTTATGCGACGCGAGCGGGCTACGACTTTATGATTCAGGGGCTGGGAGGGCTCATGAGTCTGACGGGGCGGCCAGAGGGCGATGATGGGGCTGGGCCGGTGAAGGTGGGGGTTGCACTGACGGACATCTTGACGGGGCTTTATTCGACTGTGGCGATCCTGGCGGCATTGGCTCACCGGGACCACGACGGTGGTGGGCAGCATATCGATATGGCCTTGCTGGATGTGCAGGTGGCTTGCCTGGCTAACCAAGCGATGAATTACCTGACGACGGGTGTGTCACCAAAACGCTTGGGCAATGCTCACCCGAATATAGTGCCTTATCAGGATTTTCCTACGGCTGATGGTGATTTCATCCTGACGGTGGGTAATGACGGCCAGTTTCGCAAGTTCGCTGAGGTGGCTGGGCAGTCGCAGTGGGCCGATGACCCGCGGTTTGCTTCTAATAAGATGAGGGTGGCCAATCGTGCCGAACTGATTCCGTTGATTCGCCAGGCTACCGTCTTCAAGACCACGGCGCAGTGGGTGTCGCAGTTGGAGCAAGTCGGCGTGCCGTGTGGGCCGATCAATGATCTGGCGCAGGTGTTTGCCGATCCGCAGGTCAAGGCACGTGGGTTGGCGATGACGCTGCCTCATGCGCTGGCAGGGATGGTGCCGCAGGTGGCCAGTCCGATACGGTTGTCCAAGACACCGGTCGAGTATCGGAGTGCGCCTCCTTTATTAGGAGAGCATACGGTTCAGGTATTGCAGGGCGTGCTTGGGCTGGGGGCGGCGAATGTGGCTGCCTTAAAGGAGGCAGGCGTTATCTGAGCCGCTTCTTCTATATAGAGCGTGTGAACAACGCTATGTCGATTGTTTTTTAATCAATTCTAACTAATTGATAGAAAGACAAAATTAAGC
>NZ_LXJP01000014.1:0-121332 GCF_001728855.1 Pseudomonas sp. AP19
TTTTTTTATGCCGGTCTTTTTTGAGGCCGCCGTTCCAATGCAGGCGCTGGCTTGCCTGCGATAGCATCACCGCGGTGTCTACGTCATACCGAGGCGCCTGCCTGACAGCCGCGCTGAAGCTCGACAGCTCCCATATCGATTGGCTGCGACTCACGAATCTCGAAGCGTTGCAGCATCCACAATGCGATTGCGCCCCCTGTGCTTGGCTTCATACAGCGCCTGATCCGCACTCAGTAACAATGCTTCCAATGAAGTGCGGCTGCGTTTATCCCAGGTACTCATGCCGATACTCACGGTAACCGGCCGCTCGGCGCCGGCCACCCGTGGCAAGTGCTCGACACTGCTGCGGATATGCTCGGCAATCACCCCTGCGCCCTTGGCGTCGGTGTGCGGCAGCACCACCGCAAACTCCTCCCCGCCAAATCGTGCCGCCAGATCAGCCGGACGGCGGATGTTGTTGTCGATGACGTGAGCCACCGTACGCAATGCCTCGTCGCCACCGTGGTGTCCATGGCGGTCGTTGAAGGCCTTGAAGTGATCAACGTCGATCATCAACAGCGTCAGCGGCTCGGCCGAGCGTTGCGCACGGTCCCATTCCAGGCGCAGGCGCTCGTCCAGGGTGCGGCGATTGGCCAGGCCGGTCAGCGCGTCAGTGGCTGCCAGTTCTGACAGCACCTGTTCGGCGCTATGGCGACGGCGCAGTTCTTTGCCGAGCATCCAGGTCAACCACAGTAGACCCATGCACAGCACACCGGTGGCGACGGCGACCAGCAGGGCTGCTCGCCGCCATTGGGCGAAAACTTCGTCGCTGGACAGGGCCACCGCCACGATCAGCGGCAAGTTGCCGACGCTGGAGAAAGTGTAAAGCCGCTCCTGCTGGTCAACGCTGGAAATGCCGCGAAAGTTGCCCTCACGCTCCTTGAGCATCCGCGCCACGTTGGGACGCCGGCTGAAGTCCTGATTGATCAGGTCCTGAACCAGCAGCGGGTGCTGTGCCAGCACAATGCCTTCGTGGTTGATCAGGTTGATGGTGCTGTTACTGCCGATATTCAGGCTGCTGAACAACTGATTGAAGTACGACAGGCGCATGGAGGCCACCGCGACGCCCTGGAAGCGCCCGTCCGGCCCGGATAGGCGGCGGCTGAATGCAATACGCCACTTATCGTCACACACGCAGCGCGCCATGAACGGGCGGCTGATATACAGCCCGAGGTCCGGATTTTTCCGTTGAGCCTTGAAGTAGTCACGATCAGCAAAGTTTTCCTTCTTTGGCGCGAGTAACGAAGCGTCGGCAATGACCTCGCCATTGGCGTCCAGCAGCAGAATATCGCCCTTGTAGGGCGCGGCAGTGGCGCGGTCGAACAATATGAGGTGGCGAATACTGGCGGAAACGTCTTGCAGGTCACTGCGTTCGGTCGCGGCGATCAGCCCCTTGAGGGCCATGTCGTAGAGCTCGATGTTGCGCTGCACATCGGCGTCGATCAGTTGGGTGATGTTGTTCGCGGTGCGTTTGGCGGTCTGCAGGGCCGTGGCGTGTTCGTGAATCAACAGCGCTGCAACCATCCCGACGATCAGCAGGGCCGTGAGCGCGCTGCCCAGGATCAACAAGCGTTCCGGGCGACGTATGGGGCGGGACGGGCGTGGGCTCATCGGGCTTACTTCTGCTTCGAGGATGCCAATAGCGTAGTCCTTGTATGACCTTGCAGGGCCGGTTCAGCGCGCAGCAGCCTCCACAATCCGGTTTCGGCCACTGTGCTTGGCCTCATACAGCGCCTGATCCGCCCGCAGCAGCAACGCTTCCAAAGGCAAGCGGGTGTGCTTGTCCCAGGTGCTCATGCCGATACTCACGGTAATCGGCTGCTCGGCGCCGGCCACCCGTGGCAAGTGTTCGACACTGCTGCGGATATGTTCGGCGATCACCCAGGCGCCCTTGGCATCTGTGTTGGGCAGCACCACTGCAAATTCTTCCCCGCCATACCGTGCGGCCAAGTCGGCGGGGCGCCGGATGTTACTGCCGATGACTTGGGCGACCGTGCGCAATGCCTCGTCGCCACCGCGGTGGCCATGGCGATCGTTGAAGGCTTTGAAGTGGTCAACGTCGATCATCAGCAGGGTCAGCGGCTCGGTCGAGCGCTGCGCACGGTCCCATTCCTGCCGCAGGCGCTGGTCCAGGATGCGTCGGTTGGCCAGCCCGGTCAGGGCATCGGTGGCGGCCAGTTCAGACAGTTCCTGTTCGGCCCGATAGCGGCGGCGCAGTTCGTGGCGCAGCATCCAGGTCAGCCATAGCAGGCCAATACACAGTACGCCGGTGGCGCCACCGGTCAGCAGTGCGGCGCGCTTCCAGGGTGCGAACACGTCCTCGCTGGACAGCGCCACCACCACAATCAGCGGCAAGTCGCCGACATTGGTAAAGGTGTACAACCGCTCAGTACCGCTGAGGGTCGAGATCGCCCGGAAGCTGCCTTCGCCTTCGCGCAATATGCGTTTGAAATTGGGCCGATCGCTCAGGTCCTTATCAATCATGTCGCGCTCCAGCAACGGCTGCTGGGCGAGGAGAATGCCCTGATTGTTCAGCAAGTTGACCGAGCTGCCGTTGCCGTTGCCGATGGTCAGGCGGTTGAACAACTGATCGAAATACGCCAGGCGCATCGTCGCCACGGCCACGCCAATGAATTCGCCGTCCGGGCCGGTCACCCTGCGACTGAACGCGATGCGCCACACCTGATCACAGGCGCAGCGGATCTTGAACGGGCGGCTGATAAACAGCCCCGCCTGCGCGTTTTGTTTATGGATCTGGAAATAGTCACGGTTGGCGAAATTGCGCGGCGTCGGCCGGAGGGTCGAGGAGTCGGCGATCACCTTGCCATTGGCATCCAGCAACAGCACTTCACCTTTGAAGGGCGCCGCAGTGGATTGATCAAACTGCACGGTGTGGCGGATGTCCGGGGACGTCTGCGACAGATCCTTGCGCTCGGTAGCCGTGATCAGGCCCTGTAGCGCCAGATCATAGAGTTCGACGTTACGCAGCACATCGGCGTTGATCAGTTGCGTAATGTTGGTGGTGGCGCGCTGGGCCGCCAGTACGGTGCTGGCGTGTTCGCGGGTCAGCAACGCGGCGACGATAACCACGATCAGGGTGACGGTGAGGCTACTGCCCAGAATCAGCAAAAGCTCTGGGCGTGCAGGCAGGGCAGGAGTGCGGGGTTGACTCATCGCGCAGGCTTCAGCAGGGAAGATACTGGCAGTTTAGTTCTACGCGATGAAAATTAAATCATGGGTTAAAAAGAAAGATCAGTGCCTTAGAACACGTTGATCGGGTAGTCCACGATCACCCGGTATTCATCCACATCCCGGTCCACTGCCGAGTAGCCGTTGCCGCCGCGATTGGTCGCCCACTGCAGGCGCACGGACAAATCCTTGGCTTTGCCGCCTTGCACCACGTACTTCAGGTCGATATCCCGCTCCCAGTGTTTTGCGTCCTTGCCGTCGGCGCTGTACCAGGTGCTGTAGCCACGGCTGTTCGGGTCGACTTTGGTGAGATCGGTCTTACCGCTGATATAGGACACGGCGGACGTCAGCCCGGGCATGCCGAGGCCGGCGAAGTCGTAGGCATACTTGAGTTTCCACGAGCGCTCGTTGGGGCCGTTGAAGTCCGAGTATTGCTGGGAGTTGTCCAGATAAATGCTGTCGCCCTGGCCGATGTAATCGAACGGCGTGTTGCCGTTGACCCGCTGGTAGGCAGCGGTGACGCTGTGGTTGCCCACGCCGACGGTGAAATGCAGACTGTAGGTGTTGTTGTCGAGAGTGCCCAGCAGCGACTGGCCGGTGTCCTGTGTGTGGTAGTAGTGCAGGCCGGGGTTGAGGCTGACCAGATCATTCAGCGCGTAGGTGTAGTCCAGGTCGTAGTAATACTGATGCCATACATCCTTGAGTTCAGAGGCATACAGGTTGCTGGTCAGGCCCGCAACACCGCTGAACGACACGCCGGCCCAGTTCAGGTGCTGACTGTCGGCGTGGTCCGGCAGCGTGCCGTAGCTGGTGCCGATGCGACGGTGGCCGCTCTGGTTGTAGAGCTTGGTGAAACTGGCCTGGCCGCCTTCGATCATCCAGCCGTCGAAGCTGTGATTGGTCAAGCTGACGCCACGGAAGTCCTGCGGCAACATGCGGGTCATGCCGCCGGCGATGACCGGGTTGTTGAGGAACAGGTCACCGGCCTTCAGTTCGGTGTCGAACGCGCGCATTTTCAAGGTGGCGCCTGCGGTGGAGAACGAACCTGGGGCTTTGCCGTTGCCGGAGCCTACGGGCAGGATGCTGGAGCCATCCGTGCCGCCACCGCCGTCAAGCTTGAGCCCCAGCATGGCGTTGAGGTCTAGGCCAAAGCCGACGGTGCCCTGGGTGAAGCCGGACTCGAAGGTGCCGATAAAACCCTGGCCCCATTCCTTGCTGTCATCGGTGTGAATGTCGCGACGGTCGCGGTTCATGTAGTAGTTGCGGGTATTGATGTTGAGGCTTGAGCCTTCAACGAAGCCGTCAGCTTGAGGCGTGTCTGCCGCGTGGGCAAGGGGGATGATCGTTGCTGCAATCGCGAGGAATAACGGGGTGAACGTCAGCGAGTTCTTCACCGGTAAAGCTCCTTTGGTCAATCGAAAACGGCCAATGTCGTGGGGTATGCCTGGCCTTTTTTACGGCAAAAAAAAGCCGCTGAAGTCAGCGGCTTTAAACAGATTCCCAGTGTAGAGCCCTGGAAATAAGTCGAGGGAAATTCGGGTGAGCGGGAAGCTGTGTTTGCCGTCGCGCTCATCGGTGCGTCAAAGTAACGCAGGCGAGCGGTGCGATACAGAGTGTAACAAGATAATGACTGTTGCCCAAACCGCAACAGTCAATGTCTGGGTCGATGCGCCGAGATCTAAATGTGGGAGCGGGCTTGCTCGCGAAAGCAGTGGGTCAGCCAGCACATGTGGCGACTGACACTGCGCATTCGCGAGCAAGCCCGCTCCCACACTGACTGAGGTGTTCTAAAGATCTAAACCGGCAACGTAATGCCAAACGTATTGCCGCCACCGTCACTGCGCACAAACACATCACCGCCATGCATCAACGCAATTGCCTTGACGATGGCCAGCCCCAAGCCGTGATTTGCCCCGCTGTTGCTGCGCGACGCGTCCACCCGATAGAAGCGTTCGAACAGCCGTGGCAAATGCTCGCTGGCAATTTCATCGCCAGGGTTGGTCACCCCGATGGCCACCTGATGCGCCTGCACGTCGATGTTCACCTCGATGATCTGCCCTGGCGCGGTGTGCTGTACCGCATTACTCAGCAGGTTGATCAGCGCGCGGCGCAGGTGGGCTTTTTCGATCTGCACCACGGCATCGCCGCGCACCTGAACCTTGACTTGGGCGTCTTCGAGGATGAAGTCCAGATAATCGAGGGTGGTGGCGACTTCATCGGCCAGTGAGCTTTCAATCAGCTTGGTGGCCTTGCTGCCCTGGTCGGCGCTGGCGAGAAACAGCATGTCATTGATGATCGAGCGCAGGCGCTCCAGCTCTTCGAGGTTCGATTGCAACACCTCGAAGTAATGCTCGGCAGAACGGCCGCGCGTCAGCGCCACCTGGGTCTGGCCGATCAGGTTGGTCAGCGGCGAGCGCAGTTCGTGGGCCACGTCGGCATTGAATGACTCCAGGCGCGAGTAGGCCTGTTCAACCCGATCCAGCGTTGAGTTGAACGAGTTGACGAACTGGCTCAGCTCCGGCGGCAACGGCGACAGGTGCAGGCGCCCGGAGAGTTTGGGCGGTGCGAGTTTTTGCGCTTCATCCGAGAGTTTGCCCAGCGGCTTGAGGCCGATACGCGAGACCCAGAACCCCAGCAGCGCGGCCAGCGCCACGCCGACAAACGACAGGCCGATCAAGGCCATCAATAGATGGTGCTGGGTGATGCGAAAGTTCTCGGTGTCGATGGCGATCATAAAGCGCAGCGGCGGGCGTTGTTCTTTGGCCGAGAACTGGGTCAGCAATACTTTGAACGGGTATTCATGCCCAGGCAGGCGCAGGTCGCGCTTGCCGGTCGGCCCTTGGGCGAACGCGCGGATCTGTGCGTCGGGGTGGCCGTACTCGTAGTTCGGGTCGCTGCTCACTACCCAGAAGCGGATGCGCTTGTCTTCCTCGCCGAGCAATTTCAGTTTGGCGGTGATTTTTGCCCAGTGGTCCGGCGTGCCGAAGCGGTTCACCGACGATTCCAGCACGCTATAGCGCGCCTCCAGTTCGGCCTCTGGCAACAACCCCAGGCCGCGGTCCACTTGCTGGTACAGCGCACCGCCGATCAACACGAAGATCAGCAGCGCCACCAGCGTGAACATGCCGCTCAGGCGCAGGGCAATGGAGTTAGCCGACACTGCGGTTCTCCAGCACGTAGCCCATGCCGCGAATGGTGTGCAGCAGCTTGTGTTCGAACGGCCCGTCGAGCTTGGCACGCAGGCGCTTGATTGCCACTTCGACGACGTTGGCGTCGCTGTCGAAATTGATGTCCCAGACCATCTCCGCAATGGCGGTCTTGGACAGGATCTCACCCTGGCGTCGCGCCAATACGCTGAGCAGCGAGAACTCCTTGGCGGTCAGGTCCAGGCGCAAGCCGTTGCGACTGGCCTTGCGGCTGATCAAATCGATCCACAGGTCGGCGACGGTGACCTGCACCGGCTCATGGCCGCCGCTGCGACGGGTCAGGGCTTGTAGACGCGCCACCAGTTCGAGAAACGAAAACGGTTTGCCCAGGTAGTCATCGGCACCTTCGCGCAGGCCACGAATGCGGTCTTCGACGCGCTCGCGGGCGGTGAGCATGATCACCGGCGTTTGCTTGCGCGCCCGCAGTGCACGCAATACGCCAAAGCCGTCGAGGCCGGGCAGCATCACGTCGAGCACGATCACCGCGTAATCGTTCTCCAGCGCCAGGTGCAAACCCTCGACGCCTTCGCGCGCCACGTCGACGGTGTAGCCTTGTTCTGTCAGGCCGCGGTGCAGGTAGTCCGCGGTTTTTTCTTCATCTTCAATAATCAGGACGCGCATGAGCCTTTTGCTCCAGGACGGGGCCTCAGCCTCAGTGTGTGGTCGCCAGCGCAGGGGCTGGTTTGGGCCGGTGGAAAAACCGTTCAAGGTACAAGTATATGACCGGTGTGGTGAACAGAGTCAGTGCCTGGCTCACCAGCAAGCCGCCGACCACTGCGATACCCAGCGGTTGACGCAGTTCCGCACCGGGTCCGGAAGCCAGCATCAACGGCACTGCGCCGAGCAAGGCGGCGAGGGTGGTCATGATGATCGGTCGGAACCGAGTGACGCACGCTTCGTAAATCGCCTCCTCAGGCGCCAGCCCGCGTACGCGCTGGGCCTCCAGGGCAAAGTCGATCATCAGGATGCCGTTTTTCTTCACAATGCCGATCAGCAACACCAGGCCGATCAAGGCCATGATCGAAAAGTCCTGGCCCAGCAGCCACAGCATGATCAGCGCCCCCAGGCCCGCCGAGGGCAAGGTGGAGATGATCGTCAACGGGTGCACAAAGCTCTCATACAGCACGCCGAGGATAATGTAGACCGCCACCAGCGCGGCGAGGATCAGCCACGGCTGGCTGGCCAACGAACTCTGGAACGCCTGGGCGGCGCCCTGGAACGTGCCGATCAGGGTGGCCGGCATGCCGATTTCATTCTTGGCCTGGTTGAGCATGATCACAGCATCGCCCAACGCCACGCCAGGCGCGAGGTTGAAGGACAGGTTGGCGGCGGGGAACATGCCGTCATGGCTGATGGACAACGGCCCCACGGTCGGTGGGTCGACCTTGGCCAGCGCCGACAGCGGCACCATCTCGTTGGTCAGCGGCGAGCGCAGGTAGAAGTAGTTCAGGCTTTCGGCCTTGCCGCGTTGCTGGCTGTCCAGTTCCAACACCACCTGATACTGGTTGATCTCGGTCTGGAACTCGTTGATCTGCCGCTGGCCGAATGCGTCATACAACGCCTGGTCGACATCGGTAGCGGTCAGGCCAAAGCGCGCAGCGGCCTGGCGGTCGATGCTGATGTGGGTGATGCTGCCGCCCAGTTGCAGGTCGTTGGACAGGTCGCGGAAGGCCGGGTTGGCGCGCAGTTTTTCGGTCAGGCGTTGGGTCCAGGTGTTCAGCGTCGGGCCGTCGTTGCTCTTGAGCACATACTGGTACTGGGCGCGGCTGGGGCCGGAGCTGAGGTTGATGTCCTGGCCGGCGCGCAGGTACAGCACGATACCCGGCACCTTCGCCAGTTTCGGGCGGATGCGATCGATGAACTGGCTGGCGGACACGTCGCGATCACCACGGTCTTTCAAGGCGATCCAGAAGCGGCCGTTGGCGATGGTCTGGTTGCTGCCGGTGACGCCCACCGAGTGGGAAAAGGCTTCCACCGCCGGGTCAGCCTTGATGATTTCGGCCAGGGCTTTGTGCTTGGCGACCATGTCCGGGTACGACACGTCGGCCGCCGCCTCGCTGGTGCCTAGTACAAAACCGGTGTCCTGCACCGGGAAGAACCCCTTGGGGATAAACACGTAGCCGACCACGGCCAAGGCCAGGGTCACAATGAAAATGGCCGCCATCGTGCGTTGATGGGCCAATGCACGGCGCAGGTTACGTGCGTAGCCGGCGAGCAGGCGTTCACTGAAACCGGGTTTGTCGTGGGCGTGATGCGTCGGCGCGCGCATGAACAACGCGGCCAGGGTAGGCGCCAGTGTCAGCGAGACCACCACCGAAATCAGAATGGTCGAGGTGGCTGTCAGCGCAAACTCCTTGAACAGCCGCCCGACCACGCCGCCCATGAACAGCAGCGGAATAAAGGCCGCCACCAGCGAGAAGCTGATGGACACCACGGTAAAGCCAATCTCGCCAGCCCCCTTGATCGCGGCTTCGCGCTTGTCGAGTCCAGCTTCCAGGTGGCGGTGAATGTTCTCCACCACCACGATGGCATCGTCCACCACAAAGCCCACGGCGATTACGATCGCCACCAGGGTCAGGTTGTTCAGGCTGAAGCCCATCAGGTACATCAAGGCGAAACTGGCGATCAGCGACACACCCAACACGCTGGACACAATCATCGTCGCGGATAGCTGGCGCAGGAACAGCGCCATCACCGCCACCACCAGCAAGATGGCGATCAGCAAGGTGACTTCCACTTCATGCAGGGAGGCGCGGATGGTCTTGGTGCGGTCGGTCAGCACGCTGACCTGCACCGACGCCGGCAACATGCCTTCCAGGCGCGGCAGCTCGGCTTGAATGCGGTCGACGGTCTCGACAATGTTGGCGCCGGGCTGGCGCGATATGACCAGGTTGACCCCTGGTGTATCGCCGGACCAGGCCTGCACGTAGGCGTTTTCCGAACCGTTGATGACTTTGGCGACATCACGCAGTTGAACCGGCGCGCCATTTTTGTAGGAAACGATTAACTGGCCGTATTCCTCCGGGTGAAACAATTGGTCGTTGGTCGACAGGGTCGACACACTGTTCTCGCCGTAAATCGCACCTTTGGCCAGGTTCAAACTGGATTGTTGAATGGCCAGGCGCACGTCGGCGAGGGTCAGGCCGATCGCCGCAAGTTTGTCCGGCGAGGCTTGTACGCGAATCGCCGGGCGCTGTTGGCCGGTGATGTTGATCTGGCCGACGCCGTCGATCTGGCTGATCTGACGGGCCAACAGGGTTTCGACATAGTCGCTCAGCTCGGTGCTGGGCATGTTGGCGGAGCTGACGCTGAGGATCAGCACCGGGCTGTCCGCCGGGTTGACCTTCTTCCAGGTCGGCAGGCTCGGCATATCGCTGGGCAGTTTGCCGGACGCGGTGTTGATCGCCGCCTGCACTTCCTGGGCGGCAGTGTCGATGCTCTTGTTCAGGGTGAATTGCAGGGTCAAGAGGCTTGAGCCCAAGGCGCTGCTGGAGGTCATTTGGGTCATGCCGGGGATGGCGCTGAATTGCACCTCCAGCGGCGTTGCAACCGACGACGCCATGGTGTCGGGGCTGGCGCCGGGCAGGGTCGCGGTGACCTGGATGGTCGGAAATTCCGCTTCCGGCAGTGGGGCGACGGCCAGCCGGGGGAAGGCAATCAACCCCAACAGCACCAAAGCAAAGGTCAACAGCAGGGTGGCAACCGGGTGGTCAACGCACCAGGCGGACGGCGAACGGCTGCCACTCATGGCTGCACCTTGGCGTCGACGGTATGGATGACTTGAGGCGGCTCTTTGAGCACCTCCACCTGGGCGCCGGCCTTGAGCCGCGACTGGCCGTCGCTGACTAGCACATCGCCGGCCTGCACGCCCTTGATGATGTTCACATCGCTGTCCTGATAGGTGATCTGCACCGGCACAATCTCCACCCTGTCACCGTTGACGCGGTACACAAAGTGCGAGTCCAGGCCGCGTTGCACCACGGTCGGTGGCACCACCAGGGCGTTTTTGTCGAGGGCGGTCTGGATCTTGATGGTCACCAGTTGCCCAGGCCACAGGCGCTGCGAGGCGTTCTGGAATTCAGCCTTGGCGCGCAAGGTGCCGGTGGTGGAGCTGATCTGGTTGTCGATCAGGCTCAAGTGGCCTTCGCCGAGCAGGTCGCCGGTCTGGCCGTCAGTGTCGGCCCCCAGGTAGGCGTCGACGCTGGCTTGGGTCGGCGCTGCGATCAAGCCTTGCAGGGTCGGCAGCATTTGTTGCGGCAAGGAAAACTCGACGGCAATCGGGTCGATTTGCGTCACGGAGAACAGGCCCTGGGCGTCACTCATGCGCAGGAAATTGCCTTCGTCCACCGTGCGGATACCGACGCGACCAGTCACCGGCGAGCGAATTTGGGTGTAGGAAAGTTGTACTTGGGCTGAATCAATCGCCGCCTGATTGCCTTGCGCCGTGGCCTTGAGCTGGTTGACCAGGGCCTGTTGCTGGTCATAAGTCTGCTTCGAGACGCCGTCGTCGATGCTCAGTTCTTTGTAGCGTTTGAGGTTGACCAGCGCCACTTGCAGCTGCGCCTGGCTTTCCCCCAATTGCGCCTTGGCCTGGTCGAGGCTGGCGCGGATCGAGCGGTCATCGATGGTCGCCAGCAAGTCACCGGCCTTGACTAACTGGCCCTCTTTAACCAGCAGCTTGGTGAGGATGCCGTCGATTTGCGGGCGAATCACCACGCTGTGCAACGACAGCACCGAGCCGATACCGCTGACGAACCGAGGGATGTCCTGTTGCGTGACACTCACCACCCGCACCGGAATGGCGGTCGCCGCCGCCAGTTTGGTCTTGGCCGGTCGGTTGACTACCCAGGCGGTAATTGCCACGACTACGAGGGCACCCACGATCAGGGCGGTTTTTCGTTGAATGTGCATGGGGTGGGGCGCCGAGGCAAAGGGTTGGGAGAATGAAGGTGATTTATAGCCTGCCGACCCGGTCAGCACGGTGACTGCTAACTGACAGGGCTGTCAGTAAACTCTGACCATTCGTACCAGCGGTGGTTAAAGATGCCAGGCGCGCAGGTATACTGCGCGCCAGCGTGGCCCGCAAGTTGGCCCTGCCTCATTTTTTGCACGCCCCGGAGCTTTCATGACTTCCCCGACACAACCCCCTGTTGAAGCGGCCGACCTCGTCGATCCGGCCAGCGCTGAAAGCGTTGAAAAAGCCGAGATCCCGGCGTTCAAGTTTCCGTTCAAGCCGGGTGAACTGGCCGGGGCCAAGAATGCCGCCCAGCCTTGGTATAAAAATGGTGCTAAAAACGGCCACACCAAATCGCCAGGCATGGCCCCGCCGGGTACTCGTCGCTCGATGGGTAAACGCTGAGACTAAGTCAGCGAACGCTGTAGCGGTGTTTGCCTACAGGTTCTGCTTATATTTCTGATTGTAGGTCCGCGACCGTTTCTTGAAAGTTTGCACAGCCTCCGCACCGCCCCCCTTAGTTGAACGGGGCGGGGTGCAGAGAGGCTGGTCTTTCAGGAAAAGGACGTTTCTCGTGGCACTGATACAGCGCTTTGCACTGCTTGCCCTGTTGTTCTCGATTGATGCGGTTGCGGTGGTTGAACCGCCTCGGCGCGAAATCCGCTTCGCTGTCGCCGCGCAATTCCCGCCCTTCCAAAGCCGCAACCCGCAAGGCCAGTTGGTCGGCCTGAATATCGACCTGGGTAACGCCCTGTGCCAGCAGTTGAATGTGCGCTGCACCTGGGTCGACCAGGTGATTGTCGAAAACGTCCCGGCGCTTGATGCCCGGCAATTCGATGCGATCATGGGGATGGCCCCCACGTCTGAACGGCGGCGTTGGGTGGGCTTCACCGACAATCTTTATCCTTTCACTACACGTCTGGTCGCCCGCCGATCCTCGGGCCTGATGCCGACCATCAGTTCGCTCAAGGGCAAGCGAGTGGGGGTATTGCTGGGCAGCAACCGCGAAGCCTTTACCCTGTCGCAGTGGGCGCCCGAGGGCGTGATCATCGAGAGTTTCTGGCTCAATGACGAGTTGGTCCGCAGCCTGGTGGCCGGTGATATCGATGCAACCTTGCAGGGCACCGTGGAAATTCGGGGCGCGCTGCTCGACACCGACGCCGGCCAGGATTTCAACTTCATGGGCCCTGAGATTTCGGCCGAACTGTTGGGCAATGGCGTGGCAATCGCGGTGCGCAAGCCTGATACGGCGTTACGCAGTCAACTCAACCGTGCCCTTGAAGAGCTGATGCAAAATGGCGAATACCAACGGATCCTCGCGCCCTACCACTTGGAAACACCGTGACGGTTCATTCACTGCGCGTGCTGGCGCAAACGCTACGCGCCATGGGCGCCGGGCAGGTTCATGGCCAGCCTCTGAGGCCTTGCCACCCGGGGCTCAAGCCGCGCGCAAGGAAATAAACGCGTAGTTGGCCGGCACCTCGGTAGCAATCTGTGCGCCGGCATCCAGCAACTGCTCGGCGATGTCCAGGCCGGACGCATGAAACACCCACTCACTGGCCACCGAGGGCTGCTCAAGCGCCAGCTCGATGGCCTGGGCAAAGGCGTGCATATCCGGCAGGTACGCGGTAAACCCGTCGCCTTTTAGCGCGGTGGTGCGAATACCCAGCAGCGCACACACCGTCTCCTTGGTGTGTACATCGTCACGGTCGGCCTGGCGGGAGCGGCGGATCAGTTCCGCCAGTTCCTGGTCCACCAACTCACCGCCCACGATCAGCGCCGGGCCCTGTTCCCAGGATTCCGGCGGGCAGTCCTTGGCGGCGGGGTTCAGCGGGATGTGCGGGTTGATTTCCATCGGGTAGATACGGCACACCAACGGGCGGCGCGCATAAATGCCGCAACGGTTGTCTTCGTCAAGATTCCGGCAGCGCCCGGCGTTGTAGGCGGCAAACGTGATGGCCACAAACGCCTCGGTATTGCCGCTGGGCACCACCACCGAACGGCGCTCGGCGTGTTCGCGTTGTTGCACGGGCAAGCCCAGGCCATTGCCGAGAAAACCCTCCACCAGAACAATCACGTTACCGCCGTCAGCCGCCCAACTGCGGGCCTCTTCAAGGGTCAGGGGCACATGATGGTCGGTGCAGCATTTGCCGCAACCTACACAGGAAAAATGAGTGTTCATGGAGGATCTGTCACCAGGCAAGGTCAGAGGGCACTCTTGAACAGTGACGGGATTTTGCCTCTATTCACGGTTCTGGCTCTCTGGAAGCAAGTTATGCGCCAGTGCCTGTCAGTCTTCGGGGACCAGGTCGCGCAGCACAAAGACCATGCCTGCACTTTCATACAGTTGCCGGGCGCGCAGGTTGCTCTCGCGTACTTTGAGGTCTACGTAAGGCTCGCCGCGCTGCTTGAACACATGAAAGGTGTGCAGCAACAACGCGCGACCCAGCCCCTGGCCTTGGGCGCAGGGGTGTATCGAGAGGTTCTTGATAAACGCGCTGGTCCAGCATTGAGCCACGCCGAGAATACCGTCGCGGTTACTGGCCACCAGGCACAGCGTCGGGTCGAATTCGGCATCGGTGACGAACCGCTGCTGCCATTGCGCCAGGCTCGCGACACGGCCACCGCCTTGATCCTGAGTCATGCGCAACACCGCATGAATCGCCGGGGCCAGCTCGTCGCGGTAATGATCCAGCCGGGTATCTGCTGGCCACTGCGGCGCCGGCAGGCTGGCGGTGAGGTCGCGGCGCAGCAGTTGGAAGTATTCCGCCACCGGTTACAGGCCCTTTTGCGCCACAGCCTTGGCAGCGACCACCAGGCACTTGGTCAGTTCGGGCGACGAAAACTTGGTCAGCACCGCATCGGCGCCGGCCAGGCGGGCTTTTTCGCTGTTCATCGCGCTGTCCAGTGAGGTGTGCAGCAACACGTACAACTCTTGGAAATCCGGGGTTTCGCGCAGGGTGCGGGTGAGGGCGTAGCCATCCATTTCGGACATTTCGATGTCCGACACCACCACGTTGATCTGCTCGACCGTGCCTTGCAGCTCCAGCAGTACATCGATGGCTTCCTTGGCGCTGCGTGCGGTATGGCACGTCAGGCCGAGGTTGCGCAGGGTGTGCACCGATTGCTGCAGGGCGACCTGGCTGTCGTCCACCACCAGAATCCGCGCGTTGCCGAGCACTTCGGCCTCTTCCATGGTCAAGTCGGTCGGTGCCACTTCAATCGGCGCCGGGGCGATGCCGTGGATGACCTTTTCGATATCCAACACCTGCACCAGCCCGCCTTCAACCTGGGTTACCCCAGTGATAAACGAGCGATTCCCGCCGGAACCATAGGGCGGCGGCCGGATGTCGGTGGTCAGGCAGTGCACGATCTTGCTCACCGCCTGCACGTGCAGGCCCTGCTTGGAGCGGCTCACGTCGGTCACAATCAGGCAGCCGCCGTTCGGGTCTTGCAGGGGCATTTCGCCGAGGGCGCGGCTCAGGTCGATCACTGAGAGTGAGGCGCCGCGCAGTGTGGCGATGCCTTTGACGTGGGGGTGGGACTCCGGCAGCTTGGTCAGCGGCGGGCACGGGATGATTTCACTGACTTTAAGCAGGTTAATCGCCATCAACTTGCCGCTGCGCAAGGTAAAGAGCAGAAGCGAAAGTGAATCTGCGCGGGCTTTGGTGGTGGACATAAAAACCTTCTGTGGATCAGGGATGACGATCTATAGAGGGTTATCGACTTGGGCGCGCCAGGCTTTAACCGTATTTGTCAGGTGAAGCGTGTTGGCGTGTGTGGGCGCGGGCTGGCCTGCGATAGCATCAACCTCGGTGTGACTGAGACACCGAGGCGCCTGCATCGCCGGCAAGCCCGGCTCCCACAGGGGGCCGCTGCCACGCGGCTCAGGTGTCAGCCCTTCCACACCTGCGGGTTCACCAGATCCTGCGGACGCTGCCCCAGCAGGGCGCTGCGCAGGTTATCCAGAGCGCGGTTGGCCATCGCCTCACGGGTTTCATGGGTGGCCGAGCCGATGTGCGGCAGGGTCACGGCATTGCTCAGCTGGAACAGCGGCGATTCAGCCAGCGGCTCCTGTTCATACACATCCAGCCCGGCGCCACGGATTTGCTGGGTTTGCAGGGCTTCAATCAGCGCCGGCTCATCCACCACCGGCCCACGGGAGATATTGATCAGGATCGCGCTGCGCTTCATCAGCCCCAACTCGCGGGTGCTGATCAGGTGGCGGGTCTTTTCGCTCAATGGCACCACCAGGCAGACGAAGTCCGACTCGGCCAGCAGTTGGTCCAGGCTGCGAAATTGCGCGCCCAGTTCCTGTTCCAGCTCGGTCTTGCGGCTGTTACCGCTGTACAGAATCGGCATATTGAAACCCAGGCGACCACGCCGGGCGACAGCCGCGCCGATATTGCCCATGCCGACGATGCCGAGGGTCTTGCCATGCACGTCGCAGCCGAACAACGGCGCGCCGACGCTGGCTTTCCACTGGCCGGCCTTGGTCCAGGCGTCCAGTTCGGCCACACGGCGTGCGCTGCTCATCAGCAAAGCGAAGGCCAGGTCGGCGGTGCTTTCGGTGAGTACGTCGGGGGTGTTGGTGAGCATGATCCCGCGCTCGTTGAAGTACGCCACGTCGTAGTTGTCGTAGCCCACCGAGACGCTGGAGACCACTTCGAGTTTGCTCGCGCCTTCCAGCTGTGCACGGCCCAGCTTGCGGCCCACGCCGATCAGGCCATGGGCGTGGGGCAGGGCTTCGTTGAATTGAGCATTGATGTCACCCAGCTTGGGGTTTGGCGCGATGACCTCGAAGTCCTGTTGCAGGCGTTCGATCATTTCCGGGGTGACACGGCTGAAGGCGAGGACAGTCTTTTTCATTGCAGGCGGGCTCATCGACTACGGAAGAATACCAAGCACGCTAACATTCCTGTCGACGATTGTCAGGACGACCGTTTAACAGTGGGCGCTGGCTTTACCCCACCACTCGTTGCCTCGCTTAGGCTCGGCATGCCCTCTGTGCGGCTTGAATCCGTGGTTAACGGGCCGGTCAGATCAAACGCAAGCGCACGGCGGCACACGCTCTGTCTGATGTACCTAGATCCAAATGTGGGAGCGGGCTTGCTCGCGAATGCGATGGGTCAGCCCGCTTATCTGTAACTGATACGCCGCCTTCGCGAGCAAGCCCGCGCCCACCCTTTTACCGAGTTCAACTGCCAGCACCGCTGTGCTCTGCTTTCTGTGGGCGCTGGAGACACCTCGGGATATCGGGCATAACCGTTGATGCCCTCTCAGCGGGTCGGCGGTCCGACAAGCCAGCTCGCGCATTTGAGTTATATCGAAGGCCGGAAATCAGTTCGCCAGCCGTGCGCCGCTGAGGCTGCCGCTCAGTTCATACGCCACCAACTCCGCCTGATGCGCCGCCAGAATCTCCGGCAACGAGCCGCGCAGGTATTCCACCCACGTCTTGATCTTCGCATCCAGGTATTGGCGTGACGGGTAGATGGCGTACAGGTTCAGCTCTTGCGAGCGATAGGTGGGCATTACGCGCACCAGTGTGCCGTTGCGCAGGCCTTCGATGGCCGCATACACCGGCAACAGGCCAACGCCCATGCCGCTGGTGATCGCGGTTTTCATCGCATCGGCCGAGTTGACCAGAAACGGCGAGGTGTTGATCGCCACGCTTTCCTGGCCTTCGGGGCCATTGAAGGTCCATTTATCCAGCTGGATAACCGGGCTCACCAGGCGCAGGCAGGCGTGGTTGAGCAAATCCTGTGGCCGTTGCGCGCAGCCTTTGGCCTTGACGTAATCCGGCGAGGCGCACGCGATGCTGTAGGTGATGCCCAGGCGCTGGGACACGAAGCCCGAATCCGGCAGTTCACTGGCCAGCACAATGGACACGTCGTAGCCCTCGTCGAGCAGGTCCGGCACACGGTTGGCCAGGGTCAGGTCGAAGGTCACGTCGGGGTGAGTGCGGCGGTAGCGGGCAATCGCGTCAATCACGAAATGCTGGCCGATGCCGGTCATGGTGTGCACTTTCAACTGCCCGGCCGGGCGCGCGTGGGCGTCGCTGGCTTCGGCCTCGGCCTCCTCGACATAGGCGAGGATCTGTTCGCAGCGCAGCAAATAACGTTTGCCGGCTTCGGTCAGTGCAATGCGTCGGGTGGTGCGGTTGAGCAAGCGGGTTTGCAGATGGGCCTCAAGGTTGGAGACCGCGCGCGAGACGTTGGCGGTGGTGGTGTCCAGTTGCACGGCGGCGGCGGTGAAGCTGCCGGCTTCGGCCACGCAACTGAACGCGCGCATGTTTTGCAAAGTGTCCATGGAGTGTTCTCAAGGGAGATAACAAATTGTGACAGAAAGTTACGCCGTCCAGTGATCCCTACCAACGGATTATCGCCTGAACGGTAACAAAGATTCACAGGAATGCCAGCTTATCGTCCTCCATCGCGCCGCCTAGAATTGCGCCACCTTCCCCGCAACACCACCTCAGGAATACGCTTGCCGTGCCGCGTCGCATCAACAGAGAGCTGAAGGCTCTCAGTGTTTTGGCCTTATCGTTAGCAATCAGCGGCTGCATCGGAACCGGAGGAATCGCCCCCCAAGGCCAGGCCCTCAACGCCAATAACCTGGTCACTGACGAAGCGATCCAGAGCGCCGCCCGGGACGCCCACTGGCCCACCACACGCTGGTGGCAAGCCTACGGTGACCCGCAATTGAATCGCTGGGTGGAACTTGCCACGCAAAACAGCCCAAGCATGGCCATGGCCGCCGCGCGGGTGCGTGAGGCGCGGGCCATGGCCGGGATTGCAGCGTCGGCCGAGTCGTTGCAGATCAACAGTGACACTGCCCTCAAGCGCCACAATTGGCCGAAGGATCAGTTCTACGGTCCGGGCGAATTGAGCGGCGCCAACACCTGGGACAATAGTTCGTCACTGGGCCTCAGTTACGCCCTCGACCTGTGGGGCCGCGAAAGTAACAGCACCGAGCGTGCCGTCGACCTCGCCCATATGAGCGTTGCCGAGGCGCGTCAGGCCCAGCTTGAATTGCAAAACAACGTGGTACGCGCCTATATCCAGCTGTCGTTGCACTACGCCAACCGCGATATCGTCGCCGCCACGTTGGCCCAGCAACAACAGATTCTCGACCTGGCCAACAAACGCCTGAATGCGGGAATCGGTACTCACTTTGATGTCAGCCAGGCGGAAACGCCGCTGCCGGAAACCCATCGGCAACTCGACGCCTTGGACGAAGCCATCGCCCTGAGCCGCAACCAACTGGCGGCGCTGGCGGGCAAAGGCCCGGGTGACGGCGCGCAACTGCAACGGCCGAGTCTGGCCCTCGCCGCGCCGCTGAAATTGCCATCGAGCGTGCCCGCGCAATTGCTCGGCCAGCGCCCTGACGTGGTCGCCAGCCGTTGGCAAGTCGCCGCCCAGGCCCGCGGCATCGATGTGGCCCATGCTGGTTTCTACCCCAACGTCGACCTGGTCGGCAGCCTGGGTTTCGTCGCTACCGGCGGCACTCTGCTGGGCTTTCTCAGCGGCCAGAAATTCAACTACAACGTCGGCCCGGCGATGACCTTGCCGATCTTCGACGGCGGCCGTTTGCGCGCGCAACTGGGCGAGGCCAGCGCCGGTTATGACATCGCTGTGGCCAAGTACAACCAGACCCTGGTCAATGCGCTCAAGGGCATCAGCGACCAGTTGATCCGCCGCGAATCCATGGACAAGCAGTCGGCCTTCGCCGCGCAGTCGGTGGCCTCGGCACAGAAAACCTACGACATCGCGATGATCGCCTATCAGCGCGGCCTCACCGACTACCTCAATGTGCTGAACGCCCAGACCCTGCTGTTCCGCCAGCAACAGGTTGAGCAACAGGTGCAGGCCGCGCGTCTGAGCGCGCATGCCGAGCTGGTGACCGCCCTGGGTGGCGGGCTCGGCGCGGGTAACGATGTGCCGCAAGCGGCCAAGACCCTTCCCGGTAAAACCCCGGCGGCGCTTGCCGTGTTTGATCACTGAGTAGGCATTCATGACGTTCTTGTCTGCACCGCTGCGCGGGTTGTACGCCCTTGAGTGGCGCCGTGGTTTTTTCGACTGGGCACGCAGTGATGGCGTGACCTGGGTTTATATCTTCAAGGTGCTGATCGCTGCATTCCTCACGCTGTGGTTAGCCATGCGCCTGGAACTGCCGCAACCGCGTACCGCGATGATCACCGTGTTTATCGTGATGCAACCGCAGAGCGGCCAGGTGTTCGCCAAGAGCTTTTACCGCTTCCTCGGCACCCTGGCGGGTTCGGCGGTGATGGTTTTCTTGATTGCCCTGTTTGCGCAGAACACCGAATTGTTCCTCGGCGCGCTGGCGATCTGGGTCGGCATTTGCACCGCTGGCGCAACGCGTAACCGCAACTTCCGCGCCTATGGTTTTGTGCTGGCCGGCTACACGGCGGCGATGGTGGGCTTGCCCGCCCTGGCGCACCCGGACGGCGCGTTTATGGCGGCGGTGTGGCGGGTGCTGGAAATCTCCCTGGGGATTCTCTGTTCCACGCTGGTCAGCGCCGCGATCCTGCCGCAGACCAGCAGCGCGGCGATGCGCAACGCCCTGTATCAGCGCTTCGGCGTGTTCGCGCTGTTCGTCACCGACGGCCTGCGAGGGCGCAGCCAGCGCGAAGGTTTCGAGGCCAGCAACGTGCGTTTTATCGCCGAAGCCGTGGGCCTGGAAGGGTTGCGCAGCGTCACCGTGTTTGAAGACCCGCATATGCGTCGGCGCAACGGTCGGCTCAGTCGCCTCAACAGCGAATTCATGAGCATTACTACGCGTTTCAACGCCCTGCACCAGCTATTGGAACGCCTGCGCACGGTTGACGCCGATCATGTGGTGGCGGCCATCAAGCCCGGCCTGCAGGACCTCGCCGAAGTGCTCGACAGCTTCTCCGGGCGCGCCCTCACCAGCCCGGACGCCGCGCGCCTGGTCAACCAACTGAGCGCCTACAAGGACGGTCTGCCCGCCAAGGTGCGCAGCCTGCGTGCCACCTTCCAGGAAGGCAATCCGAGCGAAGCCGAGCAACTGGATTTTCATACGGCCTACGAGCTGCTGTACCGCTTCGTCGACGACCTGCATAACTACGCGCAGACCCACGCCTCCCTGGCTGATCACAGCCATGCACGCGAGCAGTGGGATGAAACCTTTATCCCCAAAACCAACTGGCTGGCCTGCGCCGCCTCGGGGATTCGTGCGTCGTTCATCCTGATCGTGCTCGGCAGCTACTGGGTGGCCACCGCCTGGCCGAGTGGCGCGACCATGACCCTGATCGCCGCCGCCACCGTCGGCCTGTCCGCCGCCACGCCCAACCCCAAACGCATGGCATTCCAGATGGCCTGCGGCACCTTGATCGGCGCGTTGGTGGGCTTCGTCGAAATGTTCTTCGTGTTCCCCTGGATCGACGGCTTCCCGCTGCTGTGCGTAATGCTTGCGCCAGTGATCATCTTCGGCGCCTTCCTCGCGTCACGCCCAAAATACGCGGGTGTCGGCGTTGGCCTGCTGATTTTCTTCAGCACCGGCTCGGTGCCGGACAACCTCACGGTCTACAACCCCTACACCTTTATCAACGACTACATCGCCATGGTCATCGGCATGCTGGTGTGCGCGGCGGCGGGGGCGATCATTCTGCCGCCCAACAGCCGTTGGCTGTGGCGCCGCCTCGAACAGGACCTGCGCGAACAGGTGGTGTATGCGATCAGTGGCAAGCTCAAGGGCCTGGCGTCGAGTTTCGAAAGCCGTACCCGCGACCTGCTGCACCAGGCTTACGGCCTGGCCGTCGGCCAGCCGCGCGTGCAGCGCGACCTGCTGCGCTGGATGTTCGTGGTGCTGGAAGTCGGCCACGCGATCATTGAGCTGCGCAAGGAACAGGCGATTTTGCCGGTGCACCCGGCCTATGCCGAATCCCAGCCATGGCGCCAGGCAATCCGCGTGATGGGCCGCTCGCTGGTGCGGCTGTTCCTGCAGCCCAGTGCGAGCAACCTGGAGCGCGGCCTGATTGCCGTCGACCATGCGATCAGCCGCGTGCAGGCCACCGACGAACCCTTCGCCCCGCACTTCGACACCTCGGCCCTGCGTCGGGTGAAAAGCTACCTGCACTTTATTCGCACTTCGTTGCTCGACCCGCAATCGCCCCTGGCTGCTCTCAAAGGATCTCCACATGCCGCGTGAAATAGCCTTTCACGGCCTCTACATGCCGACCATGACCCTGATGTTCTTGATCGCGGCCGCGCTTGCCTGGGCCCTGGATCGCTTCCTGGCCGGGTTCGACCTGTACCGTTTTTTCTGGCACCCGGCGCTGCTGCGCCTAAGCCTGTTTGTTTGCCTGTTCGGCGCGTTGGCGCTGACCGTCTACCGTTGAGAATGCCCCGATGAAAAAGTTTTTCAGCCTGCTCGCGACCTTGCTGGTATTGGCTTTGGCGATCTGGATTGGCCGCACATTGTGGGTGCACTACATGGAGACGCCGTGGACCCGCGACGGCCGCGTGCGCGCCGATATCATCAACGTCGCCGCCGACGTTACCGGGGAAGTGGTCGACGTGCCGGTGCGGGACAACCAGTTGGTGAAAAAGGGCGACCTGCTGATGCAGATCGACCCCGAGCACTACCGCATCGCCGTCAAGCAAGCCCAATCCCTGGTAGCGTCCCGTAAAGCCACCTGGGAAATGCGCAAGGTCAACGCCCACCGCCGCGCCGACCTCGACGCGTTGGTGATCTCCCGGGAAAACCGCGATGACGCCAGCAACATAGCTGACTCGGCACTGGCGGATTACCAACACGCGCTGGCGCAGCTGGAAGCCGCAGAACTTAACTTGAAGCGAACGCAAGTCGTGGCGGCGGTGGACGGCTACGTCACCAACCTCAACGTGCACCGTGGCGACTACGCGCGCATTGGCGAAGCGAAGATGGCCGTGGTCGATATGAACTCGTTCTGGGTGTATGGCTTCTTTGAAGAAACCAAGCTGCCCCACGTTAAAGTCGGTGACGAGGCGGATATGCAACTGATGAGCGGCGAGACGCTCAAGGGCCACGTGGAAAGCATCTCGCGCGGTATCTACGACCGCGACAACCCGCAGAGCCGTGAGCTGGTGGCGGATGTGAACCCGACCTTCAACTGGGTGCGCCTGGCCCAGCGGGTGCCGGTACGGATTCACATTGATGAAGTGCCGGACGGCGTGTTGCTGGCGGCGGGCATCACCTGCACCGTTATCGTCAACCCAACACACAACTGAACGGTGGGAGCTGGCTTGTGTGGGAGCGGGCGTGCTCGCGAATGCGGTGTGTCAGTTAACGCAAGTATTGACTGATCCACCGCATTCGCGAGCAAGCCCGCTCCCACAGTTGA
The DNA here is from genome assembly GCF_001728855.1 of Pseudomonas sp. AP19. Taxonomy (NCBI): domain Bacteria; kingdom Pseudomonadati; phylum Pseudomonadota; class Gammaproteobacteria; order Pseudomonadales; family Pseudomonadaceae; genus Pseudomonas; species Pseudomonas sp. AP19. The sequence goes on from NZ_LXJP01000014.1 coordinate 22,754, forward strand.
TCGTGTTATGCCTTGATGAAGGTTTCATGCAGGTGGCGCCACAGCAGCGCGCCACTGGCCTGTTTTTCGAACACCACGGTGGCGCGGCGATCGGTCTGGGTGCCGCTGTCGTCAACCTGATGTTCGCGATAAGTCACCGTGGCACCACGCGCATGCCGGTCAATCCCGACCATTTCACTCAAGGTGATTTTCAACCCCGGGCGCATGCCGCCCAGGCGTGTGAACAACGCATTCAGTCCGGCTGCATTCACCCGCGCGCCCGTGGCGGGGGCAACCATGCTGAATTCAGGTGAAAAGCGCGCGAGCAAACGCTGCAACGTGCCTTCTGGCGCAACCCCGGCAAACCACTGTTCGATCTCGACGTGGGTCTGGGTCACTTCCTCAAAAAAATCGCTGTAATCAATCATGGCTGTGGCTCGCTGGCAGGGTGAAGCAGTGTGCGGACTCTGGACGCATCCAGGCGCAACACTGCAAAGAGGGGCAACAGTGTCAGGGCTGCCGCTATCGTGAAGGTTATGGCGAAGGAATCCAAGGCCGACAACAACGCACTGAGGGCGGCAGCGCCGAGGCAGAAGCTGACTTGCCGATTAATATTCCACAGGGCGCTGGCGTGGCCCATGTGTGCATCGGGAATGTCGAGAAACGCCAGCGTCTGTGCGGTGCTGCTGCACAGGCTGCCACCCAGGCCCATCAACGCGTAGGCCAGAATAATTACGGCCGGTTCGGGTTTTGTCAGCAGCAGGATGCCGATGCATTGCAGGGCCATGCCCGCCAGCAGCAAGGGTTTTGGGCCGTAGCGGTTGAAGCGTTTTTTGCTCAGGAAAATCGCCAGTGCCGACGCCAGCGCCCACGGCAACATCAGCGCGCCGGTGTGTGTCGCGTCGTAGCCCAGGCCTCGCAGGTAGAGAATAGCGATCAGGCTGGTGCCGATAAATATGCCGGGGATGAACAGATAGACCAACATCGCCACGCGCAGCATCGGGCTGCGGATCTGTTTGAAAATACTGCCCACATCCAGGGCCGGGCGCACTGTTACAGGTGCATCAGGTTTTATCCACAGCAGTGCCAGCAGCAACGTGAGCAACGCCAGCGGCAGGTTGGCGTAGAAGATCCAGCGCCATGACACACTGTCGACGATCAGCCCGCCCAAAGCCGGCGACAATGCTGGAACCAGCAGCGCCACCGACATCACACTGGCTGTCAATTGGCTGCGTTCTGCCGCTGGATAGTGCCGGTAAGCCATGGCCTGGCCCACGGGGATCAGCAAGCCACCGCCCAAACCTTGCAGCGCCCGCCAGCCAATCAGCGTTTCGATGGAACCCGCCTGGCCAACCATCACCGAAGCGCCCGCGAACAACAGCAGGCTCGCCGCGATCAGCGTTCGTTCGCCCATGATCGCCGCCAGCCACACACTCAACGGAATGATCACGGTCAGCCCGAGTACGTAGGCGTTGCTGATCCACGCCAATTGCGTGACCGAGGCGTGCAGTTCGCGGGCGATGTCCGGGTAGGCAACGGTGGCGACAAACATGTTCACCAGGTCCAGGGCAAAGCCGAGTAAAAAGATCCAGGCGACTTTCGAGCGGTAGGTCATGAACGCGATCCTGCGAGTGAAGCGGGCAGGGTAGGTCGCAAGCAGCGTTTGGGATACGGTGATTTGACTGTTAGTTTGTCAAAAATATTTTGACAAAGGAGGGCTCGGCCGATGGTCAGCCTGGACCGTTTCGACACCTTCAAGGCCGTGGTCGAGGCCGGCTCGCTGACCGCCGCGGCGGACCTGCTGGGCCAGACCCGCGCCGTGGTCAGCTTCAACCTCAAGCGCCTTGAGGCAGAACTGGGCGTTACCTTGCTGACTCGCAACACGCGCCAGTTGGCGCTGACAGATGCCGGTGAGCGCTTTTACCTGCGTTGCACACGCATGTTGGAAGAGGCCCGGCTGGCAGTGGAAGAAGCCCGCTCCGAACATGCCCAGCTCAAAGGCACCTTACGCATCACCACCACGGTGGAATACGCACTGGCAGTCGTTGCTCCTGCGGTGGAGGCTTTTCGGCGCCTGCACCCGGACTTGAACATTCACTTATCCACATCCTCCACCCATGCCGATTTGATCTCCGAACGCTTTGACGTGGCGATTCGGTTGGGGCGACTGCTCGACTCCAATCACCGGGCGGTGCAGCTGTCGACCTTTGAGGTGTTTGCTGTCGCCGCGCCTGAGTTTGCCCTGGTGCAAACCCTGGATGCGTTGGAGCGCGTGCCCAAGTTAGGCCATGGCCGTTTGACGGAGCTGAGCCTGACCGACCCGGCCGGCGGCGAGCATCAATACCGTTCCGGCCCTGCTGCACTGGTGGCCGACAGTGCAGCCGTCCTCCAGGCGTTCGCCGTGCGTGGTCACGGCGTCGCAGTACTGCCGCAATGGCTGGTACAGGATGATCTGAAGGCGGGGCGGCTGGTGCGCTTACTGGCGGACCATCGCTTCGCGTCGCAAGGGATTTACGCCATGTACCCGGATACACGGCATTTGCCGCTGAAGGTGCGGGCGTTTATTGATTTTATGAAGGGCTAGAGTGAGCCAGAGAGTCCGAACCGCTTCTTCAGGACTTTCTCCAGCAACCCTTTTGGCAACAGCGCCGCCATCAACGGCAGCGCCCGGCTGCCATTGCCCGCACGTAACATTCGTGGCGGTTTTGGGTGTTGCACAGCCTTGAGCACTTGCGCTGCAAATTGCTTGGCCGAAGTCGGGTTGTTCTGCGAAGCCTGGGTGCGCGCACGAATGCCGTCGCGCAAGGGCCACCAGGGCGATTGTTCGTTGATCAGCAGTTCGGCCTGGGCGCCGGCGTTTTTCGCGAAACTTGTGTCGATGGCTCCCGGCTGCACTTCCAGCACCCGAATAGCAAAGGGTGCCAGTTCCATGCGCAAGGCATCGCTCAAGGCATGCACCGCGGCTTTCGATGCGCAGTACGCACCTGCAAACGGCGTGACCAGTACACCCGAAACGCTGCCGATATTCACCACCAAACCTTTACTGCGCCGCAGCGCGGGAAATAGCGCCTGGGTAACGCCGACGATGGAAAATACATTGGTCTCGAATTGGCGCTGCATGGCTTCGGTGCCGCCGTCGAGCAGCGGCCCCATGGCGCCGTAGCCGGCATTGTTGATCAACACGTCCAGTTCGCCGAGCTGTTCGGCCAGGCGCTGCAGCGCCGCACTGTCGTTGACGTCCAGTTGCACCGTGTTGAAGCCGGCTGCCGCAAGGGCGGCGACATCTGACTCGCGGCGGGCACTGGCCCAGACGTCGAAGCCGGCAGATTTAAACGCGTCGGCCAGGGCGCGGCCGATGCCGCTGGAGCAACCGGTGATGAGTACGTTGGGCATGGATCAGTCCTTTATCAGTCCGAGAAGCTGCCTTGCAGGTGCTCGGCGCGAAATTCCAGGGTTTGCGGGCGGTAGCCGGGGCGCAGGGGCGGGGTGGGCAGGCAATCTTCCCAGGTAGCGCCGGCCTGCAGTTCGCCGGGGCCGCGATAACGTGGGGCCGCATAGACGTTGTCGGCCAGGTTCACGGTGTCGCCCGGCGCATACGCGGCGAGCCGCCAGCGCAGCTCGGTCAGAGGCACGTCGTTGCCGTTGATCAGCACCAGTTTCAAGGGGCGATCGGCCGGGCATTCCTGTGGCGCGTAGCTGATGCGCAATTCCAGGCGCGACAGTTGCGAAGCTTCGCGGTTGTCCAGCCACACAACCCAAATGGCCACGAAGCCCAGGCCGACGGCAGCGGCCAGCGATACCGGCAAGGCTTTGGCCGGGTAGCGCAGCAGCAGGATCAGCCAGGTGATGATCAGGAGAACGCCGAAGAACATGGAGACCACCTCGAATAGGGAACGAGCATCCTAACTTAAGCGTAGGTGGGATTGGGTAGCGTGAGAGGTGTGTTGGCCCGGCGGACGCCTTCGCGAGCAAGCCCGCTCCCACATTTGGAGCGGGTACACCCTTGGAATACGGTCCAAATAATGTGGGAGGGGGCTTGCTCCCGATGACTTGCTTACTGAGCAGAAGAGTCCGCCTGCAAGCCTTCGATGGAAGCCTCAACCAATGCCAAACCGGTTTCAGCCAATTGCAGGCTGGCCCAATTCAGGTAGCTCTGGTGTTCGGTGCATAAGTCTTGAGCCGCCAGGGTGAGCACGCGCGCGGTGCCCAAAACATAACTGGCATGTTCCAGTGCATGTTCGATGGGAATGCCGGGTTGTACGCAAAAAAGGGGGGCTTCACTGCGGTCGCTGGGGCCGAAGGTGGTGGGGCGCGTGGTTTGTTTGGACATGGTGGATCTCCTAATGAAAATGGGATCCTATGAATTTGCGAGGCCGTCAAACCTCATCACGAATGAGTCGTGACAGGCGCGAGGATAGGCAGGATGGGGGCAAGGGTCAATGCTGGCGGGGTGCTTTGTCGATCGTTCCCACGCTCTGCGTGGGAATGCATCCCGTGACGCTCTGTGTCACCCATGCACCGGGTGTGAATCGGGACGCGGAGCGGCCCAGGCGGCATTCCCACGCGGAGCGTGGGAACGATCAGCCCCCACCCAGCCCACTGCGGATAGGGGACGCAATGGGCTGGGTGAGGGCTTCTTGTACGACCGTGTTACTGCGCGATAGTTTTCACCGACACGCCACGTTCAATCGGCGTGGAGCGCCCGTAGATATCTTCAAACCGCTCGATATCGTCTTCGCCCAAATAGCTGCCCGATTGCACTTCGATGATCTCCAACGGGATCTTGCCCGGGTTGCGCAGGCGGTGCACCGAGGCGATGGGGATGTAGGTGGACTGGTTTTCGCAGAGCAGGAACACGTTTTCGTCACAGGTGACTTCGGCCGTGCCGCTGACCACGATCCAGTGTTCTGCGCGGTGGTGGTGCATTTGCAGCGACAGGCACGCACCCGGCTTGACCGAGATGTGCTTGACCTGGAAACGCCCGCCCATGTCCACCGAGTCGTAGGAGCCCCACGGGCGATAGACTTCGCAGTGGTTCTGGGTTTCGCTGCGGCCCTGGTCGTTGAGGGTCGAGACCATCTGCTTGACGCCCTGGACCTTGTCCTTGTGGGCAATCATCATCGCGTCCTTGGTTTCCACCACGACGATATTGTCCAGGCCGATCACCGACACCAGTTTGCCGTTGCCGTGGATCATGCAGTTGCGGCTGTCCTGGATGACCACGTCGCCTTTGCTGACGTTGCCGTTGACGTCTTTGTCATTGACCGCCCACAGCGAGGCCCAGCAGCCCACGTCGCTCCAGCCGGCACTCAGCGGCACCACGCAGGCGCGCTGGGTTTTTTCCATCACGGCGTAGTCGATGGAGTTGTCCGGGCAGCAGGCGAAAGTGGCTTCGTCGAAGGTCACGGTGTCGGCATCCTGCTCGCTGCGTTCCAGGGTCAGCACGCAGGTGTCGTAGATGTCCGGGTCGTGTTTTTTCAGCTCTTCAAGGAAGCGGCTAGCGCGGAACAGGAACATGCCGCTGTTCCAGAAGTAACCACCGCTTTTGACGAACTCCACAGCACGTTTTTCATCGGGTTTTTCCACGAACTGTTGCACGCGGCTCACGCCTTCGGGCAGCAGCGAATCGTTGGTGGACTTGATGTAGCCATAACCGGTTTCCGGACGGGTTGCCGGCACGCCGAACAGCACCATCTCGCCACGCTCGGCCGCCACGGTAGCCAGGGCCAGCGCACGTTGCAGGGCTTTCTGGTCGTCGATCACGTGGTCGGCCGGCAGCACCAGCATCAGTTCGTCGCGGCCTTCGTTGACCAGCATCATCGCGGTCAGGGCCACGGCCGGTGCGGTGTTGCGCCCGAACGGTTCCATCAGGATGCGTTGGCATTCGAGCTTACGTGTGCTCAGTTGCTCGTTGACGATAAAGCGGTGGTCCTTGTTGCAGACCACGATCGGGGCGTCCATGCCTTCGAACACCAGGCGCTCCAGGGTTTGCTGGAACAGCGTGTGCTCGCCGGTCAGGGCCAGGAATTGCTTGGGAAACTGTTTACGGGAAAGCGGCCAAAGACGTGAGCCGCTACCACCGGAAAGGATTACTGGGATCATGGGTGTTTCTCCTTGAATCGATTGGGTCAGAGCCTGTGGGAGGGGGCTTGCTCCCGAAAGCGGTGTTTCAGTCAGCACATCTGTTGCTGAACCAGCGCATTCGCGAGCAAGCCCGCTCCCACAGGGGGAGCGTCAAATTGAAAATCTAATCAGCGGGTCGACACCGGGCGTTTTACCCACACTGGCGAAATGCTCGAACCCGAGCCGGTCACGTACAGCACCGCCGCTTCACCACGTTCCAACGCCACCGGCTTCACATCGCCGACTTTCTTGTCACCGTCATACAACGCCAGGCTGACTTTCACCGGGTTGATCTCACGCTCGCCACGGCCTTTGGCGGCCACCGACTTGACCACGTCGGTTTTGCCGTCGGCGGTCTTCAGGGTCAGCGCCTTGTCGCTGAGGTTCTGCACGCGCACCAGGGATTTCTGCTTGTTCTTGAACGGCGGTTCTTCGATCAATTGCGGCTGGCCGCTGCCGCTGTTAACCAAGGTGTAGTAGTGGTCAGCGGCAAGTTTGACCGGCACGGTCTGGCTGCCGACCTTGGCGCTGTAGTCGCCGCCCGGCATGAAGCTGAAGTCGCTGCTGGCCAGCGGTGCAACGTCGCTCAGGTTGGTGGCGCCGACGGTGGCGCTGACTTCCTGGTTGCTGGCGTTGTAGACCCGCACGAAGCTGGAGCCTTTCGGCGCGGTTGGGCCGTAGAGGGCGGCGTCGCCCCCGGCGAAGGCGGACATCGATACGAAGCTCAAGCCGGCAGCAATGGCCAGGGTCTTGGCGAGACGACGCGGAGTAGTAGTGAAAGTCATGTGAGTTACCTCTCTTTCAGTTTTGCGCCCGGTCGGGCGTCTCGGATTTTTGGTGTTTAACTGGGGTGTTCAGTGCCATGTTTTGTTGGCGCGAACCGGCTTGTTTAAGCTGCGCAACCCACTGCGGGTCGGCGTCACCGATTTCGTTGTTGACGGGCAGATAACGTTCAGGAAACTCCCAGATCAGCACCTGTGGCGGGCTGTTCTTGAAGTCGTCGCTTTTCAAGTAGCTGAGCATCGGCAGGATCGGGCCGTGGCCGTCTTCCGAGTAGTTGATGACGTCGCTGTGCAAGGCTTGCTTGAGCGCACCGACGAAGTTCCAGTTGGGGTTGGCGCTGTAGCTGGTGCCGACCAGTGCCACTGGGGTTTCGCTGTCGCTGAACAGGGCGTCGTCGCCTGTGTTTTCAGCCAGGTGCGTGACGCGTTTTTGCAGCGGCTCTTTGGGCGGCATCAGGTTTTCGAACAGCGGGTCCAGCGGCAGGAACAGGCGCAAGTCACCTTTGTGCGGTTCGGTCTTTTCAGCTTCGGTGACAAAACGCTGCGGTTCGCCGCTGAGCGGGGTCTTTTCGCTGATCACCTTGGCCAGTTGTTTGGCGGCGATTTCGGCGCCGTCCGGGGTCCAGTGGGTGTCGGTGCGCAGGAACACTTGCTTGCCGCCCAGCTTGGCCTGTTGCAGCGGGCCGAGCAGGTCCGGGGCGATGATCGTGTCGGCAGCCACACGGGCGTGGAAGTCCTGGTACAGGTTGGCGTGGATGCTTGCCGGTTTCACGTCACCCAGGTGTTCCGGGTACAGGCGCACCTTGGCCGGCACAATCGCCATGACCAATTGAATGCCTTGGGCCTTGAGCTTCTGGCGTACGCCTTCGACCAGCGCGTAGTTGCCTTGCAGGTTCTGGTCTTCATTGACGGCGGGGTTGAACTCCTCGTCGCTGTACAACCAGTGATCGCGGCCCAGCACCACGCCAGGGCGGCCTTCGTTGAACAGCTTGTAGTCCAGCGCAGCCCACAGGTTGGTGCCGATACGCTTGATCGGGAACTGGTCGTCGTAATGCGTTTCGACGGCCTTGGTCCAGCGACCATTGAGCACCGTCGCGTCGGCATTGGTGCTGAAGCCGAAGAAACTGCGCATCGACCAGGCGCCCAGGGCCAGCAGCACCAGCAGGAACAGCGCGATATAGAGGACGCGGAATGAACGGGTCATGGTCGGCTCCCTCAGAATTGGAAGTAAAGGAACGGCGAGAAACTCTGCGCCGACAATTTCAGGATCGACGCCACGAACAGCAGCAGCACTGCGGCGCGCATGGCGTAGCGTGGCCAGTCAGCGGTCCAGTAGGCCGGTTGCACGGCGGCATCCTGGCCGACGGTGAAACCTGGCTGGTGGATGCTGCCCGGGTTGTCGCCCGGCACGGCCTTGATCAGGCTCGGGTCGGCGGGCTTGGCTTTCTCCGCAGGGCGTTGGGTGTAGAAATCGCGCAGACCGAAGAACGCCAGCGTTGCGTAGGCCACCACCAGGGTTGCCACTTGCAGGCCGGTGAGGTTGGCGCGGTTGAGTTCCGACAGCGACCACTCGCCAAAGCTGAACATCGCACCGTACATACGGCCGGCGACGTGCAGGTTCTCCGAGCGGAAGATGACCCAGCCCATCACCACCAGCAGGAAGGTGAAGGCCCAGCGCACCACGTTGAAACTGCGCGGCGCGGTGTTGAGGCCGATGGCTTTTTCAATTGCCAGCCACATGCCATGCCAGGCGCCCCACACGATGTAGGTGATGTTCGCGCCGTGCCACAGGCCACCGAGCAGCATGGTCAGGAACAGGTTGCGGTAGGTGGTCAGCGTGCCTTTCCGGTTGCCGCCCAGGGTGATGTACAGGTAATCGCGCAGCCAGGTGGACAGGCTGATGTGCCAGCGGCGCCAGAACTCGGTGATCGATTGGCTGATGTACGGCTGTTTGAAGTTTTCCATGAAGCGAAAACCCATCATCAAGCCCAGGCCGATGGCCATGTCGCTGTAGCCGGAGAAGTCGAAGTACAGCTGCGCGGTGTAGGCCAGCGCGCCGAGCCAGGCATCGCCGGTGGTCGGGTTTTGCAGGGCGAAGCAATGGTCGGCCACCACCGCCAGGGTGTCGGCGATGAAGACTTTCTTGATGAAGCCCTGCATGAAGCGTGTGCAGCCCTCGGAAAACTTGTCGAGGGTGTGGGTGCGGTTGTTGAACTGGTCGGCCAGGTCGCGAAAGCGCAGCACCGGGCCGGCAATCAAGTGCGGGAAGATCGCCACGAACGCCGCAAAGTCGATGAGGTTGCGGGTGGCCGGGGTGTCACCACGGTACACGTCGATGATGTAGCTGATGGACTCGAAGATGTAGAACGAGATCCCGATCGGCAACAGCACGTGGGTGAGAATGAACGGCTCCAGGCCCGCCGACTTCATCATCACGTTGATGCTGTCGACACCGAAGTTGGCGTATTTGAAGTAGCCGAGAATGCACAGGTCGACCGCCACGCCCAACAGCAGCCAGCGTTGAGCCGGCTTGGTGCGCACGCCTGCCGCACCGACCTTGAGGCCGATCCAGTAATTCCACAGCGTGACGGCGGCGAACAGCGCCAGGAAGTCCACTCGCCACCAGGCGTAGAACACGTAGCTGGCAATCAGCAGCAGCAGGTTGCGATAGCGTTGCCCGCTCAAATAGTACAAGCCGAGGAAGATCGGCAAGAACAGAAACAGGAACACATTGGACGAGAAAACCATCCCGATCTCTCCATGTTTAACCAACAGTCAAGGGCCAACGGCCCCCCCAAACCCCCCACGCGAATAAGCGCAGAGAGCGGTACTACATTCCTACTGACGAAACCGGCTCAAACTGTGGGAGCGGGCTTGCTCGCGAAAGCGGTGGTTCTGTAACGGATGTGTTGACTGACACTCCGCCTTCGCGAGCAAGCCCGCTCCCACACGGGGACCCAGTTTCGTCAGCTGTTTTTTCAGGAACCTTTGTTGCCTTTTTCATGCGTCGGGTCGAAGACCTTGGTCAGGTCACCGCCCAGTCGGAAGGTCTTGAACGGCTGCATCCCGTGCTTGCGCTCGAGCACATCCGGGGCGCAGGTGTAGAGGGTGCAGAAGGGTTCAAGCCAGGCAAATTTCATGTCCTCCTTGAGGTCCTTCATGTCCTGCTCTTTGCCGTTCTTCTGCTCGAAGATCTGCGGGTCTTTGACCCCGGCGAGCACCTTGTCGCCCAGGCGTTTGAGCGCGCCGTTGTTTTCCTGGCGCAGGTCCACACCGTTGACCAAGGCAAAACTGGCGATCATCGCCAGCGGCGGCAGCGCGTAGTTGTGGTACGACAAGGCACGTTGCTGGCGCTTCAATTCATTCGGCAAAAAGCCCTGGGCATCGACCTGATTGGCGCCGACCTTGTATTCCTTCACCGCCCAATCAAACAGGTCACGGCGGTTCACGGCGACAGACGTCGCCATGACCGACCAGGCCGCCCAGTAGGAGTGGTTGTTGGTTTTTTCCAGCGGCAGGTTGTCCCAATCGCTCACTACCTGATCCGCCATTTTGCTGAACCAGGCCTCGATCAATTGCGACTCCTGCTGGTGGTTGGCCAGCGGGTGCGAGTCGGAAAACTTCAGGCGCACATAGGCCGACGCCATGCTGCCCAGCGCCCATTTGCGCATGGACTTGCCGGTGTGGTTGAAGTCCTTGGACATCAACGCATCCGCCTTGGCCCAGCTCGTGAGCCAGTTCAAGGTGCATTCCAACTGCTGCGGGCGACCGTCGCGCATGAACTGCATCACGCGCTTGCTGGTGTCTTTTTCCAGCTTGGTGATGTCGGCGGTGCTGTCGCGAAAGGCTTTTTCGGATTGCACATTCAGCGTGGAACGGGCTTTGTCCGAACCTTCGTACTTGCTGCGAAATTGCAGCGAGCCGGTGTACGGCGCCGGCATGGCGTCGCAGTCATTCTTGAAATCGCCGGTCTTGAAGGCTTCCACCGGGGCGAAATAGCCCTGGGGTGGACGCAGTGGCGCGGCTGCATTCACGGCGCCGGCGAACATCGCCAGGCCCAGTAAGGTTGGGATCACTAACTTCTGCATAGGTAACCTCATTGCCCGGTTGAGGCGGTCTGTTGACCACCGGCGGGGAATACGTTGCGTGTGCAAATTTTCGCTTCGACTTTCTGCGCGGCAGCACCCTCTTCTGGGCCCTGCACTTCCACGGCCAGCAAGTTTTGCGAGGCCCAGTCTTCATCGGTGCGCAGTTCAAAGGCGAAACGCCCGTCTGTATCGGATGTTTCGGGTTTGTCGATCTTGATGTCCTCGTGGCGCCCGTTCATGTACCAGAGGGTGGCTTGCAGGGTTTTCACCGACGGGTCGGCGAAGCGGATGTCGACCTGATGGCTGCTGTTGCGCAGGTCTTTGTTCGAACGGTTGACCATTAATTCGTTCTTGCCGGGTTTCAACGTGGTGCTCGCGCTCATCTGCGCGGTCTTGCCTTCGCAGCCGTTGTCGAGCAGCGCCATCATCTGGCGGTAGATGGTCTCCTGGTCGAGGCGATAGAGCGGCGAGAATTCCCAGATGAGAATTTTCGGCGGGGTTTTCTGGAATTCATCGCTGCCCAGGTACTGGATCATCGACCCTTCCAGGCCACCGCCGGGGAAGGCGACGTTGAGGATGTCGGCACCGATTTCCTGTTCAAGGAAGCCGGCGAAGTTGTAGTTCTTGCCGCTGTGGCTGGTGCCCACCAGGGTGATCTGCGGGTTGCCGGCATCGCTGAACAGGTCGCCGTCGCCGGCTTCGCCTTTGGGCTCGGTGGTGAATTGGTCCATGTACTGGATCGCGTAGCTGGTGCCGCAGAGCTGCCCGGCCATGTTGTGCAGCGTGCCGGTCTTGCCCATGCGCCCGGAGCGCTTGGTTTCGAATTCGCGCTTGGGAATATCGGCAAACTCCGGCATGGCACGCACTTTGGCGCCGACGATTTTTGCCGTGCGCTGAGCGCCGTACGGGGTCCAGTGCTGGTCGCCGCGGAAGTAGAAGTCGTGGGCCGGCAACTCATCCGGCAGTTGCTCGTTGGTGAGCGGCGACAAGTCCGGCACCACATAACCCATCTTGGCGAAACGGCCGAGCATGGTTTTGTAGTTGCCCAACGCCTTGTCAAAATCGAACTTGGCTTTCTCTTCCGGGTTGAGCTTGTTGCGGTTCACCAGGCCACGGGTCGGCTGGTAGACCACCACCAGTTCCACGCCTTTGGCCTTGAACGCATCGTGCAGTTGTTGCATGCGCTTGTAGCCGGCGGGGCTGGTGTCGAATTCGGTACGCAAATCTTCCTGGGTACGGAACAGCCAGTCGCCCTGGGCTTGCACCAGGGTGGTGAAGTTCTGCTGGTAGCGCGTGGTGTAGTTCTTCGCGTCATGGGCGGCCGGGCACAGGCTGCAGCACGGCTCGGCGGTAAACGTAGGCGCTTTCACTTCATCGGCGCGCACGCCCTGGCTGGCCGCCAGCAGGCCGAGGGTCAGACCCGAGAGGCTCAGCAGTTTGATTATGTGTGGGTGCATAAGGGTCATCCTCAGTCCTGCATTTGGGTCTGGCGTTCGACAGGGTCGATCAGCACGGCTTTCTGCTGGCGCACCAGCAGGTCGAGAATTTCTTCCTGCCGGTCACCCAGCACGCCGTTGAAGCTGATGCCGCTGGATTTGGTCGGCGCCAGCATCGCTACGCGGTACAGCTCGACGCTCAACGGCGAGTCGATGGACAGCGGCCCGCTGCCGTTACCCGCCAGTTCACCGCCGACCACAATCAGCGAGACCTTGGCGTCGAACGGGTCGAGGGCGATGTCGCGGTCGGTGTCGGTCAAATCCTTGATGTGGCCGTACACGCCGGTCAGGCCGTTGGCCATGGCGCTGTTCTCGTACAGGCGAATGTTCACGCTGTTACGGATGCGGATACCGTGGCGACGATTGGCAATCACCTTGTTGCCCCACAGCAGGTTGTCGCCGCTCTCATAGAGGGTGATGCCGTCGGTGTGGTTGCGGTAGATCTCGTTGTCGGCGATCAGGTTGTTCACGCTGTTCCGGTCGATCACCAGGCCTGAAAGCTTGTTGTCATAGCTGCGGTTGTTGAAGATGAAGCTGTCGTTCACTTCCCGGGAAATGATGATGCCGTGCTTCTTCTTGGTGCCGTAGACGGTGTTGTCCGCAATGATCAGGCCGTGGGAACGGTCGTGCGGGTCAATGCCGTAGACGATGTTGTCTTTGTAGGTGTTGCCCTTGATCACAAAGCCGGTGGTCTCGTAGCAGTAGAAGCCGTACCACATGTCCGAGAATTCGGAATCGATGATCCAGCCGGTCGGCTCAGCGCGCTTGAGGACCTTGGCCATGTTCGGCGTGTACTGGGAAATACTCACCCCGTACGACTTACTGTTGGCGTAGCCGAAACTGGCCATCTTGCTGTTGGCGATATAGGTCTGGGTGCCGCCCCAGGCCAGCAGGAACGGGCGGAATTCCTTGGGCGACTGAAAAGTCGCCGGGCCGTTGGCCTTTTCGTTCCAGCCGGTAATCCGGGTATCACGCACAAACAGCTGGCCGTCGTTGATCAGGAACGAACCGGCCTGCTGGGACAGGCGCAGCTCCTGGGTCTTCTTGTCGATTTCGAGGATGCCCTTGCGCCCGACCACGATCGGCAGCTTGGCCAGGAACACACCCGGCGACGTTTCGCTGAGGTACTGCTTGGGCACTTTGCCGAGCAGGTCCTTGAGGTTCATGTAGCCGTCGTCGACAAAGATCGCCTGGGGAATGCCGTGCTGGCGCACCACCCATTCGGCCATCTTGTTGTCGCCGCCGATAAAGTCCTTGAGGGCGTCTTCCTGCATCATGCGGCGGACGCTGACTTTGCCGGGCTTGGTGCGCACGACCTTCTTTTCCATCGCCGCGGCGGTGTAGCCCGACAGGTCCGGCAGGGCCGGCTTGGGCATTTCCAGCGGCGCGGTTGGCGGGCTGGAGATGGTGTAGGTCTTGGCCTGTTGCAGCTCTTTGGCGATGGTCGGCGCCTTCACCGCCGCACCGTCGGCAAAGGCCGAAGTGCTGGCCAGCAGCATGGCTGCGACCAGCAGGCTGACCGAGCCTTTGAGGGCTTGAGGGTTCATCGCGCAGGCTCCCATCAGAATTTCCAGATCACGTCGACAAAGGCGCGGTGCATGTACGTGTCGACGCCGCTGCCATAGGCGTCGCCCGGTTTGAACACGCCTGCACGCAAGCGCACCAGGGCCGATGGTTCGTTGATCGACTGGCTCAGCGCGGCCGGTAGCAGGCCTTTCTTGAAGTATTTGGTGACCACGACGTCCATCTCCTGGCCGAGGTCCTTCTTGCCGTCTTCAAGCGGCAACGAGGTGCTGGAGAGGATTGCGCCGGTCACGTCATCGGTGTTGTTCTGCACCGCATCGATGCCGTTACTGCCCACCGGCTTGTTGCCGTCGACGCGCCAGAACTTGTGGTACACCAGGCTGGCGTCATAGTCCTCGCGCAGCTGCCAGGAACCGAACAGGCTCATGGACTGCATGTTGTTCATCTCGCCGCGAAACGCCTCGCCGAAGCGGTGCACGCGCGATTGCGTGCCGGTCCAGTTCGAACGGTTACTTTGCAGGCCGTTCTGCTCGTAGTTGGCACTGGCGCGCGAGTAAGCCGCGCCGACTTGCCACTGCGGGTCGAGGCGCAGGCGGATACCCAGGTCGGTGGCCCAGCCACTCACGTCGTCGCTGCGCTTGGCTTGTGCCGGGCGGGTGCCGTCGGCGTTCAAGGCGTTGACCGTGTCGCGGTTGCCTTTCATGCCGGTGACGCTGGCCCAGTAGTTGACGGTGTTGGTGTTGCGCCAGTTATAGGCGTCGCTGTTGGCTTCGATGCCGAGCCAGGTCAGGTCGCCGTTTTCGCGCTTGTCCAGCGGGTCGGTGGCCACGCCCGGTTCGGCGTAGTCGAGCTTGCCGTCGTCATGGGTGTGATGGCCACGCAGGCCGATCCACTGCCCCGGCGTCCACTGGTAGGCGGCGTCGGCGTAGAAGTGCTTGCGGTCCTTGTCGTCAGGCGACAGTTCCTTCAAGTCGGTGCGGTATTCGCTGAAGCGTTCGGCGGCGCCGATATTGGCTTTGAGCAAGGTGGTGTCGAAGGTCCAGTTCAGCGCTTCGATATTGGTATCGCGCCATTGGCCATCGTCATTGTTCAGGCGCTGGCGCCCGACCTTGAGGAGCTCGCCAGGGTAGGGCGTGAAGCCGCTGTAGCCGACCCAGAACTCGCGCAGGGCCAAATAGTTTTTCTTGGTCTTGCGGTCGTCGTTGCTCGATTGGGCGGCGCTGTCATCGGAGGACTGTTGCAGGGTGTCGGTCTCGATGATGTCACTCGACGTCACGGCCTGGCCCATGGCATAGGCGCTCCACGCGCCGCTTTCGCCATAGACCCACGGGCGCAGGTCGAGGCCGATGCCGTTGACGTCGCCGCCGGGCTTGGTGCCCAGGTCGCGGTCGTCTTCGGACTGGCCGGTGATTTTCACTTCGAGGCCGAAGTTCTTGGCTTCGGTCAGTGCGGCCAGGGTCGGGCATGACCACAGCAGGGCACAGGTCAGGCCGATGCCGGCCTTGACGAATGGGTTGAGCTTCATAGGGATTCCTCGCCGTCTTCTTCTTGCAGGGCGTGCAGTTGCAGCGTGCTCTGGGCCAGGGTGCCGCGCGTGGCCAGCTCCTGCTGCACCAGGCGTTGGCCTTCGGCGCGTTGCTCGGGCGTCAGCGGGGCTTCGAGCTGCGTGGCCAAGTCATTGGCCTCTGGCGTGTCCTGGGCTTTAGCCAACTGGCTGAAGACATAGGCGTTCAATGGGTCGGGCTTGGTGCCCTTGCCTTGGGAAAACAATTGGGCGATGGCGAAGTCGGCGCTGTTCTGGCCGTTGCGCGCAGCGGTCAGCAAGTGGTCGAGGGCTTTTTGCGAGTAGACCTTGCCCAGGTAGCCACGGCGGTAGATCTGGCCGAGGTAGTAATCGGCGGCGACTTCCTTGCCGACGGCTTTTTCGAAGTGCGCTTCGGCGGCTTTCGCATCTGCTGGCACCCACTTGCCTTCGTAGTAGAGCTTGCCCAGCAACAGCTCGGCACGCGGCTGGTCGGCGGCGCGGCCGTTATCCAGGTACAGCATCATCTGGTCGACATCGCCGAGTTCGGGGAAGTCGTAGAGCAGTTGCGCCAGGCTGACCCAGGAGGCGGGGTAGCCGGGGGCGATTTTTTCCAGCAGGGCCTGGGCGGTTTTTTCGTCCGGCTTGCCGAGCGTCGCGTCGCCCAACACACGGGCCACGCTGTCGACGCGCTGGGCCGTGACCGTGCCACGGCTGTAGCCGGCTTCCAGCTGCTTGAGCAGCTCGGCCTGTTTTTCCGGCGCGGCTTGTTTCTGGTAGACCGTGGCCAACTCGACGTAGCAGATGTCGGTGGTGTTCAGGGCGGCCTTGCAGATGCGTTCCACATCATCCAGATGCTGGTCGTAGGTGTCCTGGGTGCGATACAGCAGCACCTGGGCCAGGCCCGCTTCCGGGTAACCCGCCGCCTGCCATTTGCTGATCTGTTGCTGGGCGTTCACGTTAGGAAAGCTGTGCGGGTATTGCAGGTACAGCATCGCCAGCGGAATCAGGGTATTGCCTTCGCCATTGGCAAAGGCTTTTTTCAGCAGGCCCTCGGCTTCGTGCTGCTCGGCCTCGGTGGCGCCCGGCTTGGCCACCAGCAGGCGACCCAGGCGGGCCTGGGCGCGCGGCGAGGTATCGGCGGCCGCGCGGTAGGTGGCCTCGGCCTGGCGGATCTGCTCGGGGTCGCGGGTGGTCACCTGGATATCCGCCAGGCCGACTTGAGCCTCGCTGTAACCCAGGTCTGCCAGCTGCTGATAGTTCTGCTGGGCGGTGACCGTGTCGCCACGTTTGAGGGCTTCGTTGGCCAGGCGCTGGTCGGGCAGGCCGGCGCAACCGGCGAGGCTGACCGCCAGTGCCAATGTGCAGAATGCAGAGGCGAAGTGCGACCCGCTCTGTGTGGGAGCTGGCTTGCCTGCGACGCGGGCAACTCGGTCTTTCAGGTGCACCGAGTCGATCCCATCGCGGGCAAGCCCGACTCCCACAGTGCTCTGTGTTGTGCTTGAAATAGGGTTCACAGGCATGTCCTCCGCTTACAGACCGTGAGCCATGGCTTTATCGATCAGCCAGTTCAGCGAAGGGCCACGGTCGCTGGTGACTTCCACTGGGCGGCCGGCGTAGGTGCTGTCCAGCGGTGCATCCGGCTTGATCTGTACACGGATGTCGGAAGACAGGTCGTCGCTGTTCAGGCTGGCGCTGCTGACGATGGTGCCCGTGCGGACCTGTTCTTCGTCGGCGACCTGGAAGCTCACCGGCGTGCCTGGGCGCACGTCGGCGAACTGGCGATAGGTGAAGCGCGCTTCTACGTTGGCCAGGCTGCCGCGTGGCACCAGTCGGAAGATCACGTCGCCCTTGTTGGCGTACTGACCGTCGGCGACCAGTTGCTGGGCGACGACGCAATCGCACGGCGAGGTCAGGGTGCCGGTCATTTGCTTGCCGAACAGTTCTTCGACCTTGGCCGGTTGCAACTGCTCTTCGTCCAGATGGCCCTTGAGCACATCGAGCATGCTGGTGCTGAACGTCGCCAGTGGCGCGCCTTTGGCCGCGACCGCGTCACCTTTGAGCAGGCTTTGTACGGTGCCGTCACGCGGCATGGTCACGTTCATGCCGGGCACGCTGACCAGGCCAGCCTGGGCGTGGCTGACGAAGTACATGCCGTAGACCGACTTGAACACAAAACCGAACGCGGCGAGGCCGACAATGAAGATCCCGGCGCTGAACACCACGGCGCGCAGGCGGCCGAACGCGGTCATGCCGCTGCCGCCGTCCTTGACCTTGCGCGCCTTGGTGAAGTTGTCGCGTTGCAGGGTGGCCAGTACGTCGCCCATGGTCACGATGTCGCCGGACAAGTGCGACGTGATCAGGTGGCGCAGGGTGGAAATATCCTGGGCGTCGAGGTTCTGGAACTGGCAACCGGTGCGGCCGCTCTGGCGGTCGTAGGAGCGAATCTGCAGCTCTACATCCATCGCCAAACCGAGGTTATCGATCACGAACTGCAGGCGGCCCTTGTGCACTTCACCGACGGTCAGTGGCTGGGTGGCGGTGAACGCCAGGCCACCGGCGGACAGGTCGATTACCCGTGCTTCGGTCTGGGTACGGTCGGTGTTGAAGAAGCGCAGCTTGGCCGGGATTTTCACCCGGGCATGTTGGCGCTGGGCTTCGGATTCGTGGACAACATTGGCGTTTACTGGGCTGTTCATATGTTCGATTTCCTAGTTAATTCAGGCTTGGCTGGGTCAGACCATCATCAGCAACACGGCGACGAAAATGCTGCCGGCGGAGAAGGTCATGGTCCGAGACGACCAGGTGTTGAACCAACGTTGAAAGCTGGCCAAATCGCGGGTCAGTTTGGTGTCCTGGCGGGTCCAGGACTGTTGATCAAGGCGGAAGAACACGTAGATCTTCACCAGCGCGCCCATGATCTGGTTGTAATAGAGAATCACCGGGTACGCCGGGCCGATGGTGTGGCCGGAGCACGACAGCAACAGGGTCAGGATCAGGCGCGTTATGCCGATCCACAGCAGGTACGCAAGGATGAACGCGCCGCCGTACTTGAAGGTGGCGATGACGGCCACGGTCAGGCCGAGCAGGGAGGTCCACATCGACACGCGCTGGTCGAACAGCACCACGCTGGTGAACAGGCCCAGGCGGCGTACGCCGAGGCCGAGGGCGCGGGAGTTCTGGCGCAGGTTGTTGCCGTACCAGCGGAACATCAGCTTGCGGCTGGCCTTGATAAAGCTCTTTTCCGGCGGGTGCTCCACGGTGTTGATCGCGGCGTCCGGCACGTAGAAGGTGTCGTAACCGAGGCGCATCAGGCTGAACCAGCTGGACTTGTCATCGCCGGTCAAAAACTTGAAGCGGCCCAGGCGCCAGTGTTGCAGCGAGTCGCTTTCCACATCGGCGATAAAGCCCGGGTCGGTGACCACGCTGGCACGGAACACCGACATGCGTCCGGTCATGGTCAGCACGCGCTTGGACAGGGCCATGGAGCACATGTTGATGTGGCGCTGGGCGAAGCGCAGTTTGTGCCACTCGCTCATGATGTAGCCGCCGCGCACTTCGCAGAACTCGTTGGTGGTCAGGCCGCCGACGTTGCCGAACAGTTGGAACCACGGCACGGTCTTGCGTACCACGCCTTCGGCGAGCACGGTGTCGCCATCGATCACGGCGACCACTGCGCGGTCATCCGGCAGGTGGCGGGAGATGGCGCGAAAACCAAAGGCCAGGCCGTCACGCTTGCCGGTGCCGGCGATGCGCACGAAGTCGAGCTTTACGTGGTCCGGCGGGTTCATGCGTTCCCACAGGCTTTTCACCAGCAGTTCATCGGACATTTCCACCAGCGAGCAGACCACGGTGGTGGGGAAGCCGCATTCGATGGCCTCGCGAATGACCGAGCTGTAGACCTGGGCGGTGGTCAGCGCATCGATACGGAAGCTGGTGACCATGAGGAACACATGGGACGGGTCTGCCGCCTTGCCCAGCTTGCGCACCTTGCGCCGCAGGTGGGGGTAGACCACGTACAGGAACAGCATGCCGCGAAAGAAATGCGTAGCACCCATCGAGTAGCGCCAGATACCGACGGCGCCAATCAGGAAAATAAAATTCTTCGACTCTGAGTCGAACGTACTCGCCGGCAACAGCAGGGCGAGTCCCATCAGCAGGCTGAGAAAGAACAGCCAGCCGGCCGATTGCAGCAGTACATGTTTTAACTTGGACATAAGCGTCATCCGGAAGGGAAGGAGGCTTCAGGCTGCAAGCGCTGGGGATGAAGACACCTGCAGCCCGAAACTTGCCGTCGCTGTTACCAGCAAATACCTTCGGTGCGGCCACTTACGCTGGTGGCCTTGGACATGAAGCCCACCAGGTCGACCACTTGCTTGCCGTGCGGCGCGTTATGCGCCAGGGCACGGAATTTCTCATCACGGTTGCCGAGGATGATCACGTCGGAGTTGTTGATCACCTCATCGAAGTCCGAGTTGAGCAGGGACGACACGTGCGGGATCTTGCCTTCGATGTAGTCCTTGTTCGCGCCGTGCACACGGGCGTATTCGACGTTGCTGTCGTAGATGCTCAGGTCGAAGCCTTTGCCGATCAGCATTTCCGCGAGCTCGACCAGTGGGCTTTCGCGCAGGTCGTCAGTGCCGGCCTTGAAACTCAGGCCCAGCAGGGCGACTTTGCGTTTGTCATGGCCGGCGACGATGTCGAAGGCGTTCTGTACCTGGGACTCGTTGCTGCGCATCAGCGAGTTCAGCAGCGGCGCTTCCACGTCCAGGGAACCGGCGCGGTAGGTCAGGGCACGCACGTCTTTGGGCAGGCACGAGCCGCCAAACGCGAAACCTGGGCGCATGTAGTACTGGGACAGGTTGAGGGTCTTGTCCTGGCACACCACTTCCATCACTTCACGGCCATCGACGCCGACGGCCTTGGCGATGTTGCCGATCTCGTTGGCGAAGGTGACTTTGGTGGCGTGCCACACGTTGCAGGTGTACTTGATCATTTCGGCGACGGCGATGTCCTTGCGGATGATCGGCGCGTCGAGTTCTTCGTACAGCGACTGCAGGACATCGCCGGAGGCTTTGTCGAACTCACCGATGACGGTCATTGGCGGCAGGTCGTAGTCGGCGATGGCGGTGGATTCGCGCAGGAATTCCGGGTTGACCGCGACACCGAAGTCGACGCCGGCTTTTTTGCCGGAGCAGTCTTCGAGGATCGGGATCACCACGTTGGCCACCGTGCCTGGCAATACGGTGCTGCGCACCACGATGGTGTGGCGAGTGGTCTTGTCACGCAGGACAAACCCGATCTCGCGGCATACCGACTCGATGTAGTTGAGTTCCAGGTCGCCATTTTTCTTGCTCGGCGTGCCGACACAGATCATCGACAGGTCGGTATCGCGAATGGCGTCGGCGAAGTTGGTCGTGCCGCGCAGTCGACCGTTTGCGATGCCTTGGCTCAACAGTTCGCCCAGACCCGGTTCAACGATGGGCGATTTGCCGGCATTGATCAGGTCGATCTTATCCTTGGAGATGTCTACACCGACCACTTCATGGCCACGGGCAGACAGGCAACCGGCGCAGACTGCGCCAACGTAACCCAAACCAAATATGCTAATGCGCATCGCATTTACCTCAATATTAATCATGCCAATTAGATGGCCGGAGTTCATGTTTGCAAGCGTCACTGATGCCACGAAAGTTGGGCGAATAGACGCCGACTTATCGTGTACAGGCATGTTAAATAACGAGTGACTAATCATTGCACTCAAGTTGTGCGAAACGTGGCCTTGTTATTGGGGCCTGCCCTGAAATGCAGCCGGCCTTCTTGGGAGAAGCGCCTGGCGCCAGTGCCGCAGGGCTTTGATAGAGGCATTAAGCCTTTACTTATCAACGCCTTGGGTTGTCTCACTGACCCATTAGGGGAGGCTGAGCCTTGGCCTTATAGTGCGTGGCAATTCATCCTTGTCGCCGTTATTAATTAATCGGTTGGTAATATGACCCCTGAGTCAAAGTTGAATATGACAACTTTGCTACTTCCGTTGGTCGCCATGTAAGTCATCTCTTACAGCTACAGAGAATTTCGTTACCGGTGGTATGAGCGGTGCATCAGGATGAAGTTCCTGGCCGCTCATCCTGTTTCCAGAAATTTCTTGAAATATTAGAAAAGATGGCACTGGTACTATATTGATAGCACTTGCTATTTGGGCGAGTGGTTATGGGGAGTTGAAGAGAGGGGATAGTTTTGTGCCACTAGTGTTTTAAAAAAGTGGTGCCACTACGAAAAAAAATGACGAATGTCGAGTGAAAGATTTGTTAGGAATTTACTTGATGATTTTTTGGCGCCAAATAAATGACTATTTTGGGTTTGGAATGCGAACAAAATGTGGGAGCGGGCTTGCTCGCGAATGCGGTGTATCAGTCAGAATATCTGTTACTGACAGACCGCATTCGCGAGCAAGCCCGCTCCCACATTGGATCTTTAGCGTTGGTGAGGACGTATCAGGGCGCTATTCCGGTGCGTGATCGCGCAAAAACACCAAATTGTCCGGCTTGGACTGCTCGGCATTGAAGCGATAACCCTGCACATCAAATTGCTTGAGCTTGGCCGGGTCGTTGATGCGCTCTTCGATCACAAAGCGGCTCATCATGCCCCGCGCTTTTTTGGCGTAGAAGCTGATGATCTTGTACTGGCCGTTCTTCAGGTCCTTGAATTCGGTGTTGATGATCCGCGCGTTCAGGGCCGTGCGCTTGACCGCCGAGAAGTATTCGTTGGAGGCCAGGTTGAGCAGCAGGTCATCGCCTTGGTCGGCCAGCGCTTCATTCAACCACTCGCTGATGCGCGTGCCCCAGAACGCGTAGAGGTCCTTGCCACGGGCGTTGGCCAGTTTGGTGCCCATCTCCAGGCGGTACGGCATCATCAGGTCCAGCGGGCGCAGCAGGCCGTAGAGGCCCGAGAGCATGCGCAGGTGGTCCTGGGCGTAGCTGAAGTCGGCATCGCTGAACGTTTCGGCGTTCAGGCCGGTGTAGACATCGCCTTTGAACGCCAGCAGGGCCTGCTTGGCATTGGCCGGCGTGAAGGCCGGCGTCCAGCTGCCGAAGCGGGCGGCGTTGAGGCCACCGATTTTATCGGAGACGTGCATCAACTCGCTGATTTGCGCCGGGCTCAGTTCACGCAATTGTTCGATCAGCTCTTGGGAGTGGTCGAGGTATTGCGGCTGGGTGAAGCGCGGGGTGACCGGCTGTGACTCGAAGTCGAGGGTTTTGGCGGGGGAAATCACCATCAGCATGAAGTTGGCTCCTGAATTCGTGGCGTGTCGCGTGGGCGGGATTCTAGGGGGTTGGGGGGTTAGACTCCACCTATGATGGTGATAGGGCGCTGCTTTGTCGTTGGTGTACATATCCGTTGCTGCGGTAACGGCGGCTTAGGGTTCCGCTCTTACGGCGGGTCACTTTTTTACAAACGCCTAAAAAAGTAACCAAAAAACGCTTTGCCCCACCACTCGATGCCTCGCCCAGGCTCGGCATGCCCGCACTCCGGCCATCGTGGTTAACGGGGCCTGTCAGATCAAGATCAACAGCAAATCAAAAGCAGAGCACGGCGGCCTGGTAGCCGACCTGAGTGGTAGAAGCAAAAGCAGGGCAAAAGCACAGCAGGGGCAGATCAGAAGCAGAACTGCTTTTCTGTGGGAGCTGGCTTACCTGCATACAGACACCTCGGTACATCAGGCCTACCCAGTTGATGCTATCGCAGCGGTTCGGCGGTCCGACAAGCCAGCTCCCCCATTGACCGAGTACAGCCTGAAGAGCAGCACACTCTCTGCCTGATGTACTGAGTTCCAAATGTGGGAGCGGCGGGGCGACGATTCGACTTGCCCGCGAATGCGCTGGGTCAGTCACCCGATGCATCAACTGACACGCTGCTATCGGGAGCGAGCCCCTTCCCACATTCAACCGAGTTCAGCTTCCAGGATCAGGTCGGCTGTCAGGCATCCTCGGCGTTGCTTTTGATCTACACCACTGAGGTCGGCAACCGGGGCGCCGTGCACTGCTTTTGATCTTAGGCGGCCCGCTCCGTACAGGCTCTATCAAACGTGACCCGCTGTAAGCCCGGAACCCTGAGTGGCCGTTACCCAAACAACGGATATACACACCAACCCAGTAGCTCCCCCAGGTGATCGGCTATAGTGCCCGACAACTCTGGAAAGGGAGACCCTGTGTGCGAATTGCGTTTTTACTGTCGGCTTGTTTGCTGTGCTTGGGCGCCCAGGCGGCGCCGGTGGACGTGGCAAGCCTGGACCGTGGTGTCTGGCCGGAGAAGCTAAGCAGCCCCGCGCTGTTCGACGTCGCCTCACGCGCCGAAATCCTGATGTTCGCCCATAGCTTGATCGCCAGCGAAGCCCAGGACGAAGCCGTGCTCAAGCAGCGCCTGGGCCTGAAGATCATCAACCTGGCTTCCATTGACGACCTGCGCCGGCAACTCTGGCAGCGCCTGTTGGAGAACTACACGTTTGCCCAGCAAAGCTGCGAAGAAGATGCCTCGTTCTGCTACCTGGTGGAAAGCATGGACGACCTGCGCGAACAGGCCGGCAAGTTCCAGGTCAGTGACAACTCCTTCTATATAGGCTGGGCCAACCCCAGCCACAGTTTCCATGAGCGCTACCTGGATGAACTGCTGCGCAAAGCCGCGTTGTTCCCGCAGATCAGCAGTGAGATCGCGCGTTTTGGCGACCACGAACGCAATGGCGACGAATTCAACGACCGCATGTTCCTGCTGACCTTCGACGGCGGCCCGGCACCCGTCAGCGGCAATACTGACTGGCTCACTGACTACCTGCGCAAGCAGAAGCTCAACGCCACCTTCTTCGTCCTCGGCAGCAGTCTGCAAACCCGCGTGGAGCGCAGTTCGGCGGCTGACGTACAAGCGTTGTACCAGGGCCAGTGCGTGGGCACCCAGGGCTGGCAGTATCGCTCCCACAGTCATTGGGTCGAGTGGCAAGGCTCGATCACGCGCAGTGCATCGCTGGCGCAGAACCTGATGCCGGAAAACTACGTGCCGCTGTTTCGCCCGCCGTACGGCCAGCGTCGCGCCGACAGCCAGGGCTTCTTCCAGTCCCAGGGTTTGCAGGTGGCGCTGTGGGATATCGACTCGCAGGATGAGCCGGGCAAACTCAAGGCTGATGAGGCGGCGCAACGGCTGCTGACGTTGATGTTGCTATGGCGCAAAGGGGTGATTGTGTTTCACGACACCCAGGACAAGGCGCGGGTCGCATTACCGATGTTGCTACAGGCGACGGCGCAAAGTGGGCTGGGTTGGCAGGACTGTCGGGAGGCGTTTCGCTGAAAAAGCTGAAGTGCCCGGCCCTGTTGGGGATGAGGCTTTTTTGGGGCGATTTTGTGCGACATTTCGAAGCAGGCGGACTTCCGACTTTAACGGGGTCCATGGCACTCGGCTAGTGCTATTCGTCATCCTGAAAAATAAACTTCAGAAAAGTGTCAAAGTGCTTTTTTCTGTCATCGTTTTTGCGGTATTACGAAGTCAGATCGCCGAAACCTGCAACACAGGTGGCGTCTTCCAAGACTCCTCATGTGGGCACTGCGCTTGACGTCACTCAGGTGCAGTCGGTGGTCGAATCGAGGCGCAGCACTGTTGTGGTATTGCGTCGACTGGCTCCCACAAAGGTGACCGAGTATGGATGATCATGGACGTAACCCTTCTTCCGACCAGCCAATCCTTTATGTGCTTGATACCAACGTACTGATTCACGATCCAAACGCACTGCTTAACTTCGAAGAACACCACGTCGCTATCCCGATGATCGTGCTTGAGGAGCTCGACAAACTCAAAAGCGGGCACCACAGCGTTGCCGCCGAGTGCCGCCAGGCCATCCGCCTGATCGACAAGACCCTGGGTGAAGCCTCACCCGAGGACGTTGAAGTCGGCGTGCCGATCCAGCGCGGAAAAAGCGGGCCCAAGGGCTTGCTGTCGATTTTGATGAACAAGCGCAGCGAGCCCAACAGCCTGCTGCCGGAGAATCTGAACGACAACAAAATCATCAACCAATTGATCGACCTGCACGCGCGTGACAAGGACCTGCGCCTGGTGCTGGTGACCAAAGACATCAATATGCGCCTCAAGGCACGAGCGTGTGGGATCGCTGCCGAGGACTACAGTACCGACCAACTGGTCGACGACGTGTCGATGCTGTCGCGTGGTTATCACACCATGACCGGCTCGTTCTGGGACCGCGTCAGCAAAGTCGAAACCCGTCAGGACCATGGCCGCACCTGGCACCAGGTACAGCTGACCGACAACCTGCCGGCCGTGCATATCAATGAGTTCATCATCGACGAACAGGGGTTTGTGGGCTGGATCAAAGAGATTCAGGTCGACAAGCTGCTGATCCTCGACCTGCATCAGGAACCCCTGTTGCACCAGGAAGCCTGGGGCCTGAAACCGCGTGACATCTACCAGAGCCTGGCGCTGTATGCGCTGCTCGACCCGGATATCCACCTGGTCAACCTGACCGGGGCCGCAGGCTCGGGCAAAACCATCCTCGCCCTGGCGGCCGCCATCGAGCAGACCATGGTGACCAAGCGCTATCGCCGCATCATTGCCACCCGCAGCGTGCAGGGGCTGGACCAGGAAATCGGTTTCCTGCCCGGCACCGAAGCGGAAAAAATGGAGCCGTGGCTGGGGGCGATCACCGACAACCTCGAAGCCTTGCACATGGATGACGAAAACACCCATGGCAGCGTCGATTACATCCTCAGCAAAGTGCCGTTGCAGTTCAAATCCCTCAACTACATCCGAGGTCGCAGCTTCCAGCAAAGCCTGATTTTGATCGATGAATGCCAGAACCTGACACCGCACCAGATGAAAACCATCATCACCCGTGCCGGTGCCGGTTCCAAAGTGGTGTGCCTGGGCAACCTGGCGCAGATCGACACCCCTTACCTGTCTGCGACCAGCTCCGGGCTGACCTACCTGACGGAACGCTTCAAAGACTTCCCGAACGGCGTGCACATTGCGCTGCAAGGGGTGCCTCGCTCGATTCTGGCTGAATACGCCGAGTCCCACCTGTAAACACACCCATGGCGTAGTTGGTGGCTAAATGCCACGAACCACCCCGGATTTCTCACGAAATCCGGGGTTTTTGTTGTGGGCGACATTTGTCTTCGTTAATGCGCCCAGGGTGCTTGTAGTCTTTGTAATTATTTTGTTACATTTTTTCCCGCCGCAAAATAATAAGAACGCTGTGTGACTCCAGTCGAAACTTAACCTCATTGATTCGACGACGTTTTGAGAACCCCCTGCGGGTTTTCCGCGTGACCCTGCCTATTACAAAAAGCCCGATACATCGCTCATTGACGACGCACATATCCAAAGGGAAAGGAATAATGGACGTAGCAGGTAATGGCTTCACTTTGTTTCATCGCAAGCGCAGCACCGGTTCCAAATCAATCCCCCTCACGCCCATCGCACTGGGGCTTGCCCTCTGGCTGGGCCAGGGCTCGATGGCCTGGGCGGATGACAGCAACCCTTACACGGCGCAGGTGCTGGAGTCGGCCTTCAGGAAAGCCGTTGCATCGTTCGGCCCCAACACGGAGGTCTACAAGAACCTGCGGTTTGCTTATGCAGACATTGTCGACCTCGCGGCCAAAGACTTTGCCGCCCAGTCGGGCAAGTTCGATTCGCCCCTCAAGCAATATTACGAACTGCAGCCGGAAAACCTGACCATCGGCGCCATGCTTGGCGATACCAAGCGCCCGCTGGACTATGCCTCGCGACTGGATTACTACCGCAGCCGACTGTTCAGCAACAGTGGCCGCTACACCACCAATATTCTCGATTTTTCCAAGGCCATCCTCGCGAACCTGCCGGCTGCCAAGCCCTATACCTACGTTGAGCCGGGCGTCAGCAGTCACCTCAATGGGCAATTGAATGCAGGCCAGTCCTGGGCGGACGCCACCCGTGACTGGAGCGCCAACGCCCAAACCTGGAAGACCCCGGAAGCCCAGGTCAACTCTGGCCTGGACCGCACCAACGCGTATTACGCCTATGCCTTGGGCATGACCGGCAAGGGCGTGAATGTGGGGGTGCTCGACTCGGGCATCCTTACCCGGCACTTTGAGTTCCAGGGCAAAAATGCCCAGGGCCAGGACCGGGTGCAGGCGGTGACGTCCAGCGGCGAGTATTACGCGACCCACCCGCGCTACCTTCACGACACCCCGGACGGCGAGTTTCAAAAGGGCGAGCACTTCAGTATTTCCGGTGAGTACGACCCGGTCATCAATGACGGACACGGCACGGAAATGTCCGGCGTACTGGGCGCCAGCCGCAATGGCACCGGCATGCACGGCATTGCCTTTGATGCGAATATTTTTGTCGCCAATACCGGCGGCACCGACGACAACCGCTTCCAGGGCTCCAACGACCTCGACTACAACGCATTCATGGCCAGCTACAACGCCTTGGCGGCGAAGAACGTGTCGATCGTCAACCAGAGCTGGGGGCAAAACTCGCGCAACGACGTGGAGAACCACTTCGGTAATGTCGGTGACAGTGCGGCCGACAACTTGCGCGACATGACCGCCGCTTATCGCCCGTTCTGGGACAAGGCCCACGCCGGGCAGAAAACCTGGATGGATGCCATGGCGGACGCCGCACGGCAAAACACCTTTATCCAGATCATCTCGGCGGGCAACGACAGCCACGGCGCCAACCCGGACACCAACGCCAACCTGCCGTTTTTCAAGCCGGATATCGAAGCAAAATTCCTCTCGATCACCGGTTACGACGAAACCAGCGCCCAGGTGTACAACCGCTGCGGCACTTCGAAGTGGTGGTGTGTGATGGGGGTTTCGGGCATTCCGTCCACCGGGCCGGAAGGCGAAATCATCCCCAATGCCAACGGCACGTCTGCCGCTGCACCGAGCGTTTCCGGGGCGTTGGCCCTGGTGATTCAGCGCTTCCCTTACATGACCGCCAGCCAGGCGCGGGATGTGTTGCTGACCACCTCCAGCCTGCAAGCGCCGGATGGGCCGGACACGCCTGTCGGTAACCTGACGGGTGGCCGCACCTACGACAACCTGCAACCGGTGCACGATGCCGCGCCAGGCACGCCGCAAGTGCCGGGTGTGGTCAGCGGCTGGGGCTTGCCCAACCTGCAAAAAGCCATGCAGGGGCCGGGGCAGTTCCTCGGTTCGGTGGCGGTGGCATTGCCCACCGGTACTCGCGATATCTGGGCTAACCCGATTTCCGATGAGGCGATTCGCGCCCGTCGTGTCGAAGACGCCACCGAGCAGGCGACCTGGGCTGCCACCAAGCAGCAAAAAGGCTGGCTGAACGGGCTGCCCGCCAATGCCTCGGCGGATGACCAGTTTGACTACGAAATCGGCCACGCCCGGGAACAGGCGACGCTGGCACGCGGTAAGGATTTGCTCACCGGCACGACCTATGTCGGCAGCCTGGCCAAGTCCGGGGACGGCGAATTGGTGCTGGAAGGCCAAAACACCTATTCGGGCAGCACGTGGGTACGTGGCGGCAAGCTGTCGGTCGACGGCTCGTTGACCTCGGCCGTGACGGTGGACGGCAGCGCCGTGGGGACGGTGAACGCGGATAACGCTGTGCTGACCACCCAGGGCGGCACACTGGCCGGTAACGGCAGCGTGGGCGCCTTGAGCGTGAACGCTGGCGGCCGCGTGGCGCCGGGTCACTCGATCGGTACGCTGCACACCGGTAACGTCACCTTCAACCCGGGTTCGGTGTATGCCGTGGAGGTCGGCCCGAACGGGCAGAGCGACCAGATCCAGAGCAGCGGCGTCGCCACGCTCAACGGCGGTGTTGTCACCGTGTCGCTGGAAAACAGCCCCAACCTGCTGTCCGCCACCGAAGCCCGTAGCCTGCTGGGCCAGCAGTTCAACATCCTCAGCGCCAGCCAGGGCATCAACGGTCAGTTTGCGGCGATTACCCCCAACTACCTGTTTATCGGCACTCAACTGAACTACCAGCCGAACCAACTGAGCCTGGCGGTGGCGCGTAACCAGACGAGTTTTGCCAGCGTCGCGCAAACCCGCAACGAACGCGCCGTGGCAAGCGTGGCCGATGCATTGGGCAGCGGCAGCCCGGTGTATGAAAGCCTCCTGGCCTCGGACTCTGCCGCCCAGGCGCAGGCTGCGTTCAAGCAACTCTCGGGGCAATTGCACGCGGATGTGGCGGCGGCGCAAATGGCCGACAGCCGTTACCTTCGCGAAGCGGTCAACGGTCGCCTGCAACAGGCCCAGGCGCTGGATTCCAGCGCGCAAATCCAGGCCAGCGATAACGGTGGCTGGGTGCAATTGCTGGGCGGGCGCAATAACGCCAGCGGTGACAACAATGCCAGCGGCTACTCCTCGTCCACCAGCGGTGTGCTGCTGGGGCTGGACACGGACGTCGGCGACGGCTGGCGTGTCGGCGCGGCGACCGGCTACACCCAGAGCCATCTCAATGGTGAATCGGCGTCGGCGGACAGCGACAACTATCACCTGTCGGTCTACGGCGGTAAACGCTTCGACGCCATCGCCCTGCGCTTGGGTGGCGCCACCACCTGGCATCGCCTGGACACCTCGCGGCGTGTGGCTTACGCGAACCAGTCGGACTATGACAAAGCCGACTACAACGCCCGCACGGATCAAGTGTTTGCCGAGATCGGTTACACCCAGTGGAACCTGTTCGAACCCTTCGCCAACCTGACGTACCTGAATTACCAGAGCGATTCGTTCAAGGAGAAGGGCGGCGCTGCCGCCTTGCACGCCAGCAAGCAAAGCCAGGACGCCACGCTGTCGACCCTCGGCCTGCGCGCGCATACCCAGTTGGCGGTCAGCTCGACGTCGGCAGTGACATTGCGCGGCGAGCTCGGTTGGGAGCATCAGTTCGGCGATACCGATCGCGATGCCTCGCTGAAGTTTAGCGGCAGTGACAGCGCCTTCGCCGTCAACAGTGTGCCCGTGGCCCGTGATGGCGCGGTGATCAAGGCCAGTGCGGAAATGGCCTTGACCAAAGACACGCTGGTGTCCTTGAACTACAGCGGTTTGCTGTCCAACCGCGGTAACAACAACGGGATCAATGCCGGGTTTACATTCCGCTTCTAATCCTGCGTTGTTGGTTATGAGGGGGCGCACTGAGCAATCAGTGCGCCCCTTTTTGATGGGATAAACAGCCCTGCGCAAAATTGACTCACAGGTTTACAATTGCCGCTCCTGATCAGGAGTATCCCTGTGCTGACTCATCTCGATTCCCAAGGTCGCGCCCATATGGTCGACGTCACCGACAAAGCCGTGACGTTCCGCGAGGCCGTGGCCGAAGCGCGGGTGCGCATGCTGCCCGACACCCTGAAAATGATTGTCGACGGCGCCCACCCCAAGGGCGACGTATTTGCCGTGGCCCGTATTGCCGGGATCCAGGCGGCTAAAAAAACCAGTGATCTGATCCCGCTGTGCCACCCGCTGATGCTCACGGGCGTCAAGGTCGAGTTGAGCGCTGATGGCATCGACGCCGTGCATATCCTGGCGCGTTGCAAACTCAGCGGCCAGACCGGTGTGGAGATGGAAGCGCTGACGGCCGCCAGCGTCGCTGCACTGACGATTTACGACATGTGCAAGGCCGTGGACCGTGGCATGACCATCGAAAGTATTCGCCTGCTGGAAAAGCTTGGCGGCAAAAGCGGGCATTTCAAGGCGGACCAGGCATGAGCATCAACGTATTGTTTTTTGCGCGTTACGCCGAGGCGACAGGCTTTGATTCGCTGGAGATGGAAGGCGAGTTCGCTAGCGTCGATGCCGTGCGACAGGCGTTGGCGGCAGACCCTGAGTTTGCGGTGCTCAACGAGAGCAACCTGATGTGTGCGCGAAACGAGGAGCTGTGCAGCCTCGATGAGCCGGTGCAGGCCGGTGATGAAGTGGCGTTTTTCCCCCCCGTGACGGGAGGCTGAGCATGGCCATTCGCGTACAGGCCGAGGCATTTGACCCCGGCGCAGAGGTTAACGCCATGCACGCCGCCAATGTCGGCGTGGGCGCGGTGGTGAGTTTTGTCGGCTATGTGCGCGACTTCAATGATGGCCGCGATGTGTCGGGCATGTTCCTTGAGCACTATCCTGGCATGACCGAAAAAGCCCTGGCCAAGATCGCGGTGGAAGCCGAACAACGTTGGCCGTTGCTCAAGCTGGAAGTGCTGCACCGCATCGGCGCGCTGGAACCGGGCGAGCCCATCGTGTTTGTGGCGGCAGCCAGTGCACACCGCCAGGCCGCGTTTGATGCCTGTGCGTTTGTGATGGACTACCTGAAGACCCGCGCGCCGTTCTGGAAGAAAGAACACACACCAGAAGGGCCACGCTGGGTGGAAGGGCGGGGCAGCGATCACGCGGCGGCGGATCGCTGGAAATAAACCGCCGACTAACTGTGTGTGGAGATCCAGATGTGGCAGCGGGCTTGCTCGCGAAGGCGGTGTCTCAGTCAGTACACCTTTACCTGACAGACCGCATTCGCGAGCAAGCCCGCTCCCACCTGTTTAAGCGCATTCCAGCTTACGGGCGTTTGCGTTCCACAGCCCGCAGCAAATGCGTCGGCGGCGTCTCGCAACTGATCTTGCGACCCAGCAACGTTTCGATCGACGGCAACTGATACGAGTCATCTTCACCGGCAAAGCTGATCGATACACCCGCAGCGCCTGCACGGCCGGTACGGCCAATGCGGTGCACGTAATCGTCCGGGACTTCCGGCAGGGTGAAGTTGATCACATGGCTGATGCCATCAATGTGAATTCCGCGCCCGGCCACGTCGGTGGCCACCAGCACACGAATCTTGCCTTCGCGAAAGCCTTCCAGGGTCTTGATGCGCTTGTGTTGCGGCACATCGCCGGACAGTTGCGCGGCGTTGACGCCGTCGCGCACCAGGCGTTCCTCGATGCGGCGCACTTCGTCCTTGCGGTTGGCGAACACCATCACGCGCTCCCAACCGTTGTCGTTGACCAGGTTGTAGAGCAGCTTGTACTTGTCGGCGCCGGCGACGGCGTAGATGTGCTGTTCGACGTTTTCGCTGGCAACGTTCAGCGCTTCGATCTCGACGATGGACGGGTCGGTGGTCCACTGCTTGGCGAGGTTCATCACGTCTTCGGTGAAGGTCGCGGAGAACAGCAGGGTCTGGCGCTCGTTTTTCGGCGGGGTCTGGCGAATGATCTGGCGTACTTGCGGGATAAAACCCATGTCGAGCATGCGGTCGGCTTCGTCCAGCACCATCACTTCGACCATGTCCAAATGCACGTCGCCGCGCTGGTTGAAGTCGAGCAGGCGGCCCGGGGTGGCGACGAGGATGTCGCAATGACGGGCTTCGAGGTGCTTGAGTTGCTTGTCGAAGTCCATGCCACCGACGAACGTCATGACGTTCAGGCCGGTGTACTTGGTCAGGTCGGCGGCGTCCTTGGCGATCTGCACCACCAGCTCCCGGGTGGGGGCGATGATCAGTGCGCGCGGCTCACCCATGTAGCGTTCTTTGGGCGGCGGCGTTTGCAGCAGTTGGGTGATGATCGAAATCAGGAACGCGGCGGTCTTGCCGGTGCCGGTCTGCGCACGGCCGATGGCGTCTTTGCCGGCAAGGGTGAAACCCAGCACCTGCGCCTGGATCGGCGTGCAGTACGGGAAACCCAGGTCCTGGATGGCGTGCATCAGCTCCGGGGCCAGTTTGAAATCGTGGAAGCGGGTTTTGCCTTCCTGGGGCTCGACGACGAAGTCTTCGAGTTTCCACGGGATCACGGGCGGTTTGGGTGCGCGCTCGCGGCGTGGTGCTTTCGGCGCTGGCGCTGGCGCTGGTGCGGCAGCAGCAGGCAGTGCCTGTTCAGGTGGCGTCACCGGCGGTGTCTTCGGCGAGGCGACAGGTGCGGTCCGGCCTGGCTGTTGACCGTCATTGCGGCTGTCGGAGGAGGGGACAGGAGCACTGGGAACAGGCGCGAACGGCTCAGCCTCGCTTTTGCCGAACATCTTCTTAAGTGCTTTGAGCACGGTGATCTCATTAATTGGTTAAGGAATGTACGCCGGCCAGTGTAATGCAAGAAACGGGCGCGGCGTAGTGCGTCTGTCATACGGCTACATAAACGCTGGGTTTCAGCCCAGGCGTGCAGCCAACCAGGCACCGATATCGGCGATCTCTTGAGGTAACACTTCGTGACCCATTGGGTATTCCTGCCATGTCACGGTGACACCACGGCTCTTTAAATGCTCGTAGGCGCTTCGGCCCATGGCGTTTTGCACCACGTCGTCGTACTGACCGTGCAGGCAGAGTGCAGGAATACGCTGTTGGCTCGCGGACAATTCCAGCTCGTCACCGAAGGTCGGTGCATAAGTAGAGAGGGCAATCACGCCACCCAAAGGGCCCTGCCATTTAAGGAAGGCGGTGTGGAAGACCACGGCGCCACCTTGGGAAAAACCGGCGAGGAAAATCCGCGAGGCGTCTATTCCGGTTCTCTTCTGCTCTTCGATCAGGTCCGTAACTATTTTGGTCGACGCTTCCAGCTCTTCCAGGCTGATGGAACGGGCTGGGCTCATGGCCTTGATGTCGTACCAGCTGGGCATCTCGTAGCCGCCATTGATGGTCACCGGGCGGGTCGGCGCCTGGGGCAATACAAAGCGGGTGGACAGCAAGTTTTCCTGCAGCGCCTCGGCCACCGGCAGGAAGTCGTAGCGATCGGCACCCAGGCCATGCAACCAGATTACGCAGGCGTCTGCGGGCTTGGCGGGCTGAAGAATCAAGGGTTCGGTCATGTCTGCTCCATATATGTGCGTGCGCTCCGATTGAGTGCGTCGGAACGGTGCGCGACGGGTTGATCTGTTAAGAGAATGTCGCAAGGTTGAATCTTTTTCTATTGACCATGGGCAGAAACGACTCTGCTCTCACTCTGGTACGCGCCTTGCTATGTGTAGGTCGATGTCAGGACTATCCCAGGACGGTAACACTATCAGTGACTGCCGCTTGTGGGATAGCAACTGGAATTACCGCGACAACTTCATGCCGCTTGACCCCAAAAAAAGCCAACACGGGTCGATATCGCCTCATAAGGGTGCGCTGAGGTTGGAGCTCCGACACAACAAGAGCAACTGGAGGTTTGAATGAAGGTATTGAAATCCACCCTGGCCATCGTAACCGCGGCCGCTGTACTGGGTGTCAGTGGTTTCGCCCAAGCCGGCGCCACCCTGGACGCCGTGCAGAAGAAAGGCTTTGTGCAATGTGGCGTGAGTGACGGCCTGCCGGGTTTCTCGGTACCGGATGCCAGCGGCAAGATCCTCGGGATCGATGCTGACGTTTGCCGTGCTGTGGCCGCCGCTGTTTTCGGTGACGCAACCAAGGTCAAATTCAGCCAGTTGAACGCCAAGGAGCGTTTCACCGCGCTTCAGTCCGGCGAAGTCGACATCCTGTCGCGTAACACCACCATGACCAGCTCCCGCGATGCGGGCATGGGTCTGAAATTCCCGGGCTTCATCACTTATTACGACGGCATCGGCTTCCTGGTTAACAACAAGCTGGGCGTCAAAAGTGCCAAGGAACTCGACGGTGCAACCATCTGCATCCAGGCCGGTACCACCACCGAGCTGAACGTTTCCGACTACTTCCGTGGCAACAACCTCAAGTACACCCCGATCACCTTCGACACCTCCGATGAAAGCGCCAAGTCGCTGGAATCCGGTCGTTGCGACGTGCTGACCTCCGACAAGTCCCAACTGTTCGCCCAGCGCAGCAAGTTGGCCTCGCCGAAGGACTACGTGGTTCTGCCGGAAACCATTTCCAAGGAACCGCTGGGCCCGGTCGTGCGTAACGGCGATGACGAGTGGCTGGCCATCGTGCGCTGGGTGGGCTACGCCATGCTCAACGCTGAAGAAGCCGGTATCACCTCCAAAAACGTTGAAGCTGAAGCCAAGTCCACCAAGAACCCGGACGTTGCTCGTCTGCTCGGTGCTGACGGCGAATATGGCAAAGACCTGAAAGTGAAGAAAGACTGGGTCGTACAGATCGTCAAGCAAGTCGGTAACTACGGTGAAGTGTTCGAGCGCAACCTGGGCAAGAGCACCCCGCTGGAAATCGACCGTGGCCTGAACGCGCTGTGGAACAACGGCGGCATTCAATACGCACCCCCTGTGCGCTGATAGCTGATGGTTCTGTCACCCGGTGGGCCAACTGCCGGGTGATGTTCTGTTCCATTCTTTCCGGGGCACTTCATGCAAAATCAAATCGGCGCACCAAAGCAGAAGCTCAGCTTCAGCGATCCCAAAGTGCGTGCGTGGCTCTTCCAGATCATCACGATTGTGGCGGTGGTCTCGCTGGGCTGGTACCTCTTCAACAATACCCAGACCAACCTTCAACACCGGGGCATTACCTCGGGTTTCGACTTTCTTGAGCGCAGTGCCGGCTTCGGCATCGCGCAGCATTTGATCGATTACACCGAATCGGACAGCTATGCCCGCGTCTTTGTCATCGGCTTGCTCAACACCTTGCTGGTGACCGTGATTGGTGTGGTCCTGGCGACGCTGCTCGGTTTCATCATCGGCGTGGCGCGCCTGTCGCCGAACTGGATGATCAACAAGCTGGCCACTGTGTATGTGGAAGTGTTCCGCAACATCCCGCCGCTGCTGCAGATCCTGTTCTGGTACTTCGCGGTGTTCCTGACCATGCCGGGGCCGCGCAACAGCCATAACTTCGGCGACACCTTCTTTGTCAGCAGCCGTGGCCTGAACATGCCGGCGGCGATTGCCGCCGATGGGTTCTGGCCGTTTGTGGTCAGTGTTGTCGTGGCAATCGTGGCAATCGTGCTGATGGCCCGCTGGGCCAACAAGCGCTTTGAAGCGACCGGCGTACCCTTCCATAAATTCTGGGCGGGCCTGGCGCTGTTCATCGTGATCCCGGCGTTGTGTGCCTTGATCTTCGGCGCGCCATTGCACTGGGAAATGCCCAAGTTGCAGGGCTTCAACTTCGTTGGCGGCTGGGTATTGATCCCCGAACTGCTCGCGTTGACCCTGGCGCTTACCGTCTACACGGCCGCGTTTATTGCCGAGATCGTGCGTTCGGGCATCAAGTCCGTCAGCCACGGCCAGACCGAAGCCGCGCGCTCCCTGGGCCTGCGCCCCGGGCCGACGCTGCGCAAGGTCATCATCCCGCAAGCCCTGCGGGTGATCATTCCGCCGCTGACCAGCCAATACCTGAACCTGGCGAAGAACTCGTCACTGGCTGCCGGTATCGGTTACCCGGAAATGGTTTCGCTGTTTGCCGGCACGGTGCTCAACCAGACCGGCCAGGCCATCGAAGTTATTGCCATCACCATGAGCGTGTACCTGGCGATCAGCATCAGCATTTCCTTGCTGATGAACTGGTACAACAAGCGCATTGCGCTGATCGAGCGGTGAGGAAACGCACATGAGTTCGCATACTTTCAAACCTGATATGCCGCCGCCGAACAAAGTCTTCGGACCGATGGCCTGGATGCGCGCCAACCTGTTTTCCAGTTGGCTCAACACCCTGCTGACGCTGTTGGCGTTTTACCTGATCTACCTGGTGGTGCCGCCGATCCTGCATTGGGCCATCCTCGATGCCAACTGGGTCGGCACCACGCGCGCCGATTGCACTAAAGAGGGCGCCTGCTGGGTGTTTATCCAACAGCGCTTCGGGCAGTTCATGTACGGCTACTACCCCGGCGACCTGCGCTGGCGCGTGGACCTGACCGTGTGGCTGGCAATCATTGGCGTGGCGCCGTTGTTCATCTCGCGCTTTGCGCGCAAGGCGGTCTACGGGCTGAGCTTTCTGGTGCTGTACCCGATCATTGCCTACTTCCTGTTGCACGGCGGGATCTTCGGCCTGACCAACGTGGCGACCAGCCAATGGGGCGGCCTGATGCTGACCCTGGTGATTGCCACGGTCGGCATCGCCGGCGCCTTGCCGCTGGGCATTATGCTGGCGCTGGGGCGACGTTCGAACATGCCGGCGATTCGTGTGGTCTGCGTGACCTTCATCGAATTCTGGCGCGGCGTACCGTTGATCACGGTGCTGTTCATGTCTTCGGTGATGCTGCCGTTGTTCCTGCCTGAAGGCATGGGCATCGACAAGTTGTTGCGGGCGCTGATCGGCGTGATCCTGTTCCAGTCGGCCTACGTGGCAGAAGTGGTGCGCGGTGGCTTGCAGGCGATACCCAAAGGTCAGTACGAAGCGGCCGCGGCGATGGGCCTGGGTTACTGGCGCAGCATGGGCCTGGTGATTCTGCCGCAAGCCCTGAAACTGGTGATTCCGGGCATCGTCAACACGTTCATTGCGTTGTTCAAAGACACCAGCCTTGTGATCATCATCGGCCTGTTCGACCTGCTCAACAGCGTCAAGCAAGCCGCCGCCGACCCTAAATGGTTGGGCATGGCCACTGAAGGCTATGTGTTTGCCGCCCTGGTGTTCTGGATTTTCTGTTTTGGTATGTCGCGCTATTCCATTCATTTGGAACACAAGCTCGACACTGGCCACAAGCGTTAGGAGTTGTTGTTATGAGCGAAGCGATCAAACAGCCTGTG
Source organism: Pseudomonas sp. AP19 (assembly GCF_001728855.1). Taxonomy (NCBI): domain Bacteria; kingdom Pseudomonadati; phylum Pseudomonadota; class Gammaproteobacteria; order Pseudomonadales; family Pseudomonadaceae; genus Pseudomonas; species Pseudomonas sp. AP19. Next base: position 60,829 of record NZ_LXJP01000014.1, read on the forward strand.
AGCCCTGAAGGCATTATCCAGATGCAGGGCGTCAACAAGTGGTACGGCCAGTTCCACGTGTTGAAAGACATCAACCTCAACGTCAAGCAGGGCGAGCGTATCGTGCTGTGCGGCCCGTCGGGTTCGGGCAAGTCCACCACCATCCGCTGCCTCAACCGTCTGGAAGAGCACCAGCAGGGGCGCATCGTGGTCGACGGCGTGGAACTGACCAACGACCTCAAGCAGATCGAAGCGATCCGCCGCGAAGTTGGCATGGTGTTCCAGCACTTCAACCTGTTTCCGCACCTGACTATCCTGCAGAACTGCACGCTGGCGCCGATGTGGGTGCGCAAAATGCCCAAGCGCAAGGCCGAAGAAATTGCCATGCACTACCTGGAGCGTGTGCGCATTCCGGAGCAGGCCCACAAGTTTCCGGGGCAACTGTCCGGTGGCCAGCAACAGCGTGTGGCGATTGCCCGCGCCCTGTGCATGAAGCCGAAAATCATGCTGTTCGACGAACCGACTTCAGCGCTGGACCCGGAAATGGTGAAAGAGGTACTCGACACCATGATCGGCCTTGCCGAAGACGGCATGACCATGTTGTGCGTGACCCACGAAATGGGCTTCGCCCGCACCGTGGCCAACCGCGTGATCTTCATGGACAAAGGCGAAATCGTCGAACAGGCGGCGCCGAATGACTTCTTCGACAACCCGCAGAATGATCGGACCAAGTTGTTCTTGAGCCAGATTTTGCATTGATCGATGTTTGAAACGATAAACCCGGCCTGGTGCCGGGTTTATTTTTGCCTGTCCAGGAGGCTTTGAGCGCTTCTTGTGTTTGGTTATTGATGGTGCAGGTGAAGGCGTTGCGCAGGTCTGCGCCTTCGGACAAGGCCTTGGCGTCCGCGAGTAGATGGGATCGCGATCCAGCAGGCGCATCAGCACCATCAGCGACTTGGGTGGCGCTATCTCGCCGCGCTCGTAGCGTGAAAACGCGTTGTGCCCGCCACCGGGCAGCAGTGCCACGGTTTCTTTTTGCGTCATGTGCAGCGGGCGCCGTATACGCTTCAATTCGGCGCCGACCCTCCGTCGAGCGGCGTGGAGCAACTCATCACCGGCGTTAGCAGGTTGCCTGCCGAGCGCCCTAGTGCGTTGCCTTCGTAGGTAACTGCGAATAGGCTGTAGGAAAATTCATCCTATGATTGGACGAAAGCGTAAATCCCATGACAGACATCGCTCCGTTGATCAAACGCTCGCTGGTTGACCAAGCCCTGGAACAGTTGCGCCGGCGCATCACCGAAGGCCGATGGGCCATCGGCGAGCGCCTGCCCACCGAGCCCGAGTTGTCCGCCGAGTTGGGTATCAGCCGCAACACCGTGCGCGAAGCCATGCGTGTATTGGCGTTTTCCGGCTTGATCGACATCCGCCAGGGCGACGGCAGTTACTTGCGCTCGATGACCGACCCGTTGGGGGCGATGCGCGCGCTGTCCCACTGCACCCTGGAACAGGCGCAGGAGACTCGGCAGATTCTGGAAGTGGAGGCCATTGGGCTGGCGGCGCTGCGGCGTACCGAGGCCGACCTTCGCGTTTTGCGCGCAGCACTCAAGGCCAGCGCCGAGCTGTACCACGGTGATCTGGAGGCATATATCAGCGCCGACCTGGTGTTCCACAAACACTTGGTCGATGCCGCCCACAACCCTTCATTGAGTGAGCTGTACCAGTATTTTTCCGCCGTGGTCGGCGCCCAGTTGCGCCAGACCCTGAACATCTCACCGCGTCGCCAGGCCGTGTTCGACCTGCATATCGCCTTGCTCGATGCCGTGGAACAACAAGACCCGGAACGCGCCAAATCCCTTTGCCGGCAGTTGATCAATGAACCTTGAAGCCAAGCGCCCGACCGAACTCGAAGAACTGCTGATCGACGCAGAAGCCGACGACGATGTGGTACAGCACACCGCGCCGGTTGTTGCGCGGCCGTGGCTGTTGTTGCTGGGCCTGATCCTGGTAGCGCTGAACCTGCGCCCGGCGTTGTCGAGCCTGTCGCCGTTGCTGGCTGAAGTCTCACAAAGCCTGGGGCTGTCCGCCGCCAAAGCCGGTTTGCTGACCACCTTGCCGGTGCTGTGCCTGGGCCTGTTCGCACCGATGGCGCCGATCCTGGCGCGGCGCTTCGGTGCCGAGCGAGTGGTGTTGGGGATTCTGCTGACGTTGGCTGCCGGGATCATTCTGCGCAGCGCTTTGGGTGAAGTCGGCCTGTTCGCCGGCAGCCTGATTGCCGGTGCGAGCATTGGCATCATCGGCGTGTTGCTGCCGGGTATCGTCAAGCGCGACTTCGCCAAACAGGCGGGCGCTATGACCGGCGTATACACCATGGCGCTGTGCCTGGGGGCGGCGTTGGCGGCGGGTGCCACGGTGCCGTTGAGTCGCTACTTTGGTGACAGCTGGAACATCGGCCTGGGCTTCTGGATTTTGCCAGCATTGGTGGCGGCGCTGTTCTGGTTGCCGCAAGTCAGGCACAAGCATGGCGCCCATCACGTGGCTTATCGGGTGAAGGGGTTACTGCGTGACCCACTGGCCTGGCAGGTGACGGTGTACATGGGCCTGCAATCATCCCTGGCGTACATCGTGTTCGGGTGGTTGCCGTCGATACTGATAGGCCGTGGCCTTACGGCGACCCAGGCGGGGCTGGTGCTGTCCGGCTCGGTCATCGTGCAACTGGCCAGCTCACTTGCCGCGCCGTGGCTGGCCACCCGCGGCAAAGACCAGCGCCTGGCGATCGTGGTGGTGATGCTGCTGACCCTGGGCGGCCTGTTCGGTTGCCTGTATGCGCCACTCGATGGCCTGTGGGGCTGGGCGATCCTGCTCGGCCTTGGCCAGGGCGGCACCTTCAGCCTGGCACTGACCTTGATCGTGCTGCGCTCGCGCGATGCCCATGTGGCCGCCAACCTGTCGAGCATGGCCCAGGGCGTTGGCTACACGTTGGCGTCCCTCGGGCCGTTGGCGGTTGGCCTGGTGCATGACTGGACCGGCGGCTGGACGGCGCTGGGCTGGATCTTCGCGGTGATCGGGGTGGGCGCCATCCTCGCCGGGTTAGGCGCCGGCCGTGCGCTGTATGTGGGCGTCAACAGTGAGAAGGTCTAGCGTCACAGGTACTTCAGGGTCAGGGTCACAGCGCCATCAATGGGGATTTCTTCAGTCAACGGCAGCGTGTTACTCGGGGCGATGGTCGGGGTGATCAACACGTCTGCGCTCAGTTGTTGGATCGGTGTCGGGACGGTCGGCAGCGCACGCGTGGCGGTGAACGAAGTGAGGAACGCGTACGACAACAGGCTCGTGGGGGCCCAGGTCGAAGCCTCGGTCGAACCGATGGGAAACATTGGCACACCATCGGCCAGGATCGACGCCAGGTTCAGACTCGTATAACCGAGCTTTTTGTCGTTGACCAACCCCAGGCCGAATCGCGTTCCCAGGCTGTCACCGTAAGCGGAACCGAGGCGGTTGTCCTTGGGCTCCAGTGCCACCAGCGTTGGCGCTTCGCAGCTGATCGCCAGTTGCAGGTTGTGTACCGGCAGCTGGGTCGGCTGGTCAATGTTGAGGTCCTTGGCGGCAATCTTGCCCAGGTCAGACAGGCCACCGTTGGACAGGCTGGGCGCGCAGGCACTGGGGGTAATCAGGCCGGTGACGGCCAGGTCGACGCTGGACGCGGCCACCGCGAGGTTGGCACCGGTCAGTATCACCGTGGCGATCGACATGTTGATAAACGTGTTCATCGAGTACTCGTGTTTTCAAGGGGCAGGGTTACAGGTAAATCACTTCAAGCGTGGCCGAGCCGTCCATCGGCGTCTCCACACTCAAGTCCAGGTTCTGCTTGGCGTTGATCACCGCTTCAAGGGTCAAGGTGCTGGTCAGGTGCTGAATCGCCGAGGGCCCGGCGGTGCTGCCCTGTACCTCGGTGAACCCGAGCAAACTCCTGGAGCCGATATCGATAGGGTTGTTGTTGGAGGTCCGCCAGGCCAGGCCGCCGGTGGTGGATTCGGTGCCATAGGTCACCGGCAAGGCATCGGCCACCGTCTGTTTGGGGTCAAAGCTCACCGAATACACGCCGAGTTTGTTGCCTGCGCTATCCAGCCCCAGCCCGTAATAGATCTCGCTGTTGACGTGGGCAGTGCCGTCACGGTTATCGCGCATGCGCAGGGCGAAACGGCCGGGGGCGTTGCAACTGACGGTCAAGGTCAGCGACTTGAGCGGTAAGCGCGTGCCCGTGGCTTGGTTGAGGTCCTTCTGGGCGATTTTGCCGAAGTCGATCAAGCCGCCGCCAGACAGCACCGGGGTGCAGGCCATGGGCGTGATCAGCCCGCCGACCGTCAGTTCGACGGTGGAGGCGGCGTGGGCGGCGGGCAGGCTGGCCAGCCAGGTCAGCGTGAGGGCAGGCAACAGCAGGGCGTTCATGGTGTGCTCCTAGAGGTAGTGGATTTCGAGGGTGCCCGAGCCATCCAGCCGCACCTCATTGCTCAAATCCAGCGAACCGAGTGGCGCGATGACCGCTTCCAGGCTCAGTGTGGCGTTGAGGTTCTGAATGGCACTGGGGCCGCTGGTATTGCCGGATGCCGTGCTGAACCCCAGGTAGTGGTTGGCGCCGACGGCAGCGATGGCCGTGCTGGCGCTGCTCCAGGGCAGCCCGCCGGTGGCGGAGTCGGTTGTGAACACTTGCGCGAAGCTGTCGGCGGTGATGTGCGCGGGGTCGAACAGCAACCGATAGCGGCCGATTTTCTGCTGGCGGGCGTCCAGGCCCAGCCCGTAAGTGCTGTCGCTAACTGTGCCGGTGGCCGAGCCCTCGCGGTTGTCCTGCATGCGCACGGCAAAGGCCGTCGGCCCATCACAGGTCACGCTGAGCGACAAGGGCCGCGCGGCCAGGGCGGTTTCCTGGTCAAGATTCAGGTCGCCCACCGACAGCTTGCCCAGCTCCACATGGCCGCCGTTGGACAGCGTGGGTGTACACGCCGCTGGCGCAAAGTGCGCTTGCAGGCGTAACTCCCGTGAGCGTCCGGCGGCGAGCGCATCGAACAGCCCGGTGGTGTCCCAGGTCACCGCATCGCGCACGCGCGCGGCGTCCTCGTTGGCCCAGGCGGTGGCGTCGATTTGCAGCGACAGGTTGCGCCCGGTCACAACGATGCCTGCGCGCATCGGCACAATCCCGTGGCTTGCTTGCCAGGCCAACTGAGTGCTGATCGTGGAAGGGGGCTGACCCTGGCCTGCAATCAAGCCCAGCTCTACCGCCTGACCGTCCAGCACTGCGTCGCTGACACGCAGCCGGTAGCTGCCATGCTCGGTAAAGCGAAAGCGCTCCGGCCCCGCGCCCAACCCGCGATAAAACACGCTCATATCAGTAGGCTGGGGGCAGTTCAGCGTGAGGCTTAAACGCCGCTCGCCCAGCAACCGTTCGGGTGCGAGGGTGAAGGGCACGGAGCGGTTCATCAGGCCGAAGTCCAACTGCGCCTGGCTCAGGTTGAGCTGGCATTCTTCGGCGCCCCAGGCAGCACTGCTCAGCAGCACCAGGCTCAGGGCGTACAACAGGTGTTTAGCGCTCATGGTGAACGTCCTCATGGCTGGCGGCACTGGGCCGAGGCGGTTTCGAAATACACCTCGGGGTCGGCGTTTTTCGGCAGCTCAAAGTCCAGTCGGCAACGCGGTTGCCCGGCGGGTTTGACCCATAACGTGCGCTGTTGCAGCGCGTCAGGCAGGAACACCCGGCTGCCTTCCTGCACCAAGGTGATGAACTCGCCCTCGGCGTTGCTCACCGTTGCACCGCGTGGCAATGGCTGGCCGGTATCGGTGGTCACGTTGAGCAGCGCTCGACGGGTCAGCGCCACGCCGAATTGCACCTTGTCGACCGCACCGCGTCCGGCGGCAAGCACGGCAAGGCCGTTGTGGATCTCGGCATTGCGCGGCAGCGAACGCGTTTGTACCTCGACCGGGCTGCGGCTGTAGGGGCTGAGTTGCGAGGCCACGGCCTGGCCTTGCCAGTCGGTCCACACCGGGCCGCTTGGGGTTGTGACCTTGATCCCGGCCATCTCGCCCACCGACACCACCGCAAACGTGTCGCGCACCGGGTAGGGCGAGAAGGTCAGGCCGTCCTCATGCAACACCACGCCGCCGCGGGCGCCACCTTGATAGCTGGCGCGTTCGTCGTTGCTGCGGGTGTAGTTGAAGTCCAGCTGGCTGTACCACGGCAGCGCCGATACGCCGATGGATGACTCCACTTCACGGTCACGGCTGTCGCGTTCCACGCCCACCCGATAGCTCAATTGATCGTTGAGTTGTTCATTCACCCCCATGCCGAGGCGGTGCTCGCCTCCGGTGTTACGCACCCAGGCACGCCCACGGCGGGTTTCACCCAGCGGCACACTGATATTCAGGTAAATGCTGTTGTCGTTCTGCTGGCGCCCGCCGACTTGCCATTCGGCACTGGCCGATAGCGACACGCGGCCAACGCTGGTGCCCCAGGAGGCCAATGCCCGGCTGCTGCTTTCACCGTTGTATGAGGCCGTGCGCGAGACGCCGGCGCTGAATGTACCCAGCGCCGGATGCGCCCAGGAGGCGGTCAGGCTCTGCTGGTCGCGGTAGCGTGAACGCTGTTGGTCCTTGTTGTTGCCGACATAGGTTGAATCTTCGAGGTCGCGGTAACCCTGCGAGCGCCAGGAGCCTGCGCTGCTCACCGCCCAGCTGTCGCTCAAGCGCTGAGACCAGGACAGGTCGCTCTGCACGCCGCGTTCGGTCCCCTGTTGTTTGGGGCTGGCCTGCGCTGCCTGTGCGGAAAACTGCAATTGGCTGTCCGGCCAGGGCAACCAGCCCAGGCTTGCACCCGCCGAGTGATAGGCGTCTGCCATCAGCCCGCCGGCGCTGAGGCTGAGTTGCGGGTGCAGCGGGCCGCTCCAGCCCGCGCTGACCACCCAGGGCTCGCGGGCGTCGCTGTCGCCGATCTGCCGCACGCGCCCGGCCGCCACTGAATAGCCGGGTGCCGGCAGGCCCAGGCCGAGCATCGCGGCGGGCACGCTGAAACGACGTTCTTCGCCCGTGGTTTCCTTGACCGTGACTTCCACATCGGAGCGGCTGTTCAAGCGGCGTACATCGCTCAGGGAAAACGGCCCGGCCGGCACCACGGTGGAGTGAATCAACGCGCCGTTTTGGCGGATCTCGACCTGGGCCGGGCTGTTGGCGATACCGGTGATGGTTGCGCCCTGGTTCTGGTCTTGCAGCGCGGTTTCGGTCAGTACCTGGGCGCCGGTAATCTGCGTACCGGCCAGCACCGGGTTGTAGAGGCTGATTTGCCCGGCCTGCAGCACCGCCTGCTGTTCGGCAAAGGTGCGTTGGGCGTAGGCGTCCAGGTGGGTGGTGCGCGACCGGCTGTCCTGCCAGGTCTTGACCTGCCGGCTGCGCACGATCCAGTCACCGGCGTTAAAGCCGACCTCGGTGTTGGCCGAGCCGAAGCGGCTGTTGTTGTCGCCGAACTCGTTGTACAGGCCGGTCAAATCGTAGTTGAGCAGCAGGGCCTGGCCGCCGGTCTGGTAGCCGGAGATATCTTGCTGGGCCGGGCGCAGGGCATCGGTGGGCACCACCAGGGCCAGGTTCAGGGTGGCCGGGTCTTGCTCGATCACCGTTTGCGGGTAGCGTTCGATAAAACGATGGCAGGTGGTCGTCCCATCGTCATCGGGCACCATCAGGTTGCCGGTATCGAGTAAGGCACGGCTGAAACACAAGCCGCCCTGGTGGTCGAATTCCACGTCCACTCGGCCTCGGCGCTGGCCGTTGACCGTCACGTTGACGGCATGCCGGCCCGCGGCGAAACGCGGAGCCTGCAACAGCAGGTTGGCGAGCTCTGGGTCGATGCCACGCCGGGACAGGGTCTGGGGGTCGAACGCGCCGGCGATCAGGTCATTCGCCAGCACGGCCTCGGCCGGTAGTACGCCGCTCAGGGTCAGCGCCATACTCGTCAGGATCCGGCGTGCGCGGGGGGGCAAAACGCCAGGCATGGCGTTGCCGTCGCGTTCAGTCATTGCTGTGCTCACAAGGTCGTACTCAAGTATTGGGTGGCCTTGGCAAGCCACTCTTTTTTATAGGGTGATCGGTGCTTCGTAAGGCGCTACGGCAAAGCCGTACACGGTGGCCGGTTGCAGCTGTACGCGGGTGGCGCCGGAGCCGGAGGCCGTCACGGTGAGGGTTTCCCCCGGTAGTACATAGGTGCGTGGCAGCAACGCCGAACCACTGCCGGGCAGCAGCCGCAGCTCCTGGGACAGGCGCACCACGTAAGGGCTCGGGTTGTGCACGCTCAATTGGTCGCGCGTGATGCGCCACTCCAGCCCGGTCCAGGGCGTGCGATTGGGGGCCAGGCCTTTGGGGTGCACAATTACCGGCAGATTCTGGCGCACCGTCACCCCCACCTGCGCGTGCCCGGCCTGGGCTGTCGAGCGGCCCTGGGGCATGCCTTCGAAGATCACCCGCTTCAGGCGTTGGGTGGTCAGCGGCTCGGGTGATTGCAGGATGAAGCGGATGAGTTGGCTTTTGCCGGGCTCGACCCTCGCCAGCGGCGGGGTGACAAACAGCAGCGTCGCGGTGTCTTCGGGAATGTCTTCAAGGGTGACATGCAGCAGGGCCAACTTGTCATCGGTGTTGGTCACGGTGACCGAGGCTTCACCCTCGGCTTCGTTGACGATCACCACCGAGGTGTCAGGCACCATGCCGTCGGCCAGTGCGACGCCAGGGCCACCGCCCGCCAAGGTCAGCGCACCGAGGTACAGACCTGTGAGGCGAGCAAGGATGAACGCGCGGGTGAAAAAGGGCAGGGCAGTCATGGCTACAAATACCTCAGGTCTAGCACGATGGAGCCGTCCATCGGCACTTCCTGGTCGAGGGTCAAATAGGCGGCAGCGTTGATGGACGTATTGACGTGCAACGTAGCGTTCAGCAGGCGATGGGGTTCGGGCACCAGCGTGCCTGGCCGGGCAAAGCCCATGTAGTTGTTCGGGAAGGCATTGGATTCTGGGAACCAGGTTTCACCCTGGTTGCTGGACGCCAGCACCAGTACGCGTTCGCCGTCCCCCGTCGCGTCACGAAGGGCCAGGGAAACACTGCCCAGCCGTTCGCTGGGGACATGCATGTTGTGGCCCAGCCCGTAATAAAATCCCGGGCCCACAGAGGAATCGGCGCGATTGTCCACGCCCACCAGCACGAACAGCACCGGCTGGTTACAGCTCACATTCAGGTCCAGTGCCTGGGTGGGCAGCGTGGTGAATTCGTACTGGTTGAGACTGCGTGCTGGCACCCTGCCGTGGTCGACGATGCCATTGGCGGACAACGTCGGCGTACAGGCATTGGGGGTGATCAGGCCGGTGACGTTCAACTCGGTGCTGGGCGCCGCCATTACCAGCGCGCTGGTGCCGAGCAGGTAAAGCAGGCCAAGCAAGCGTGAAAAGGTGTGCTTCATGGGGAGAGACCGGCTGCCTTGTTCATCGTGTGTGGACGTGACAAGGGCAGGCGCGAAGGCCTGCCGTTGCTTGAGTCGGTTGCCGTTACAAGTAGCGCACGGTGAGGGTTACCGAGCCGTCGATGGGGGCTTCGTTGGTAAGGTCAAGGCCGCTGGTTTTGGCGATAAAAGGCATGACCCTCAGGTCTGCAGCCCACTGTTGGACTGGGGTCGGCAAATCGATACCGGTGGGTGCCGGCGCGATGAGGTTGCCGCGCATCAGGTAGCTCTCGGAATCCCAAGTGACGCCGTTGTCGTAGGAACCAACGGTCCTGACTGGCACCCCATCGGCGACTGAGCTCAACAGCCGTAAGCTCATGCCGCCAAGTTTTTGCGTGCCGTTGATCAGGCCCAGACCAAATTCCATGAAGTCGTTATTGGCGTCGGAGCCTTCACGGTTGTCCTTGGCCTCCATCGCCATCAGGGTGGCAGCGTCACAGGTGACGGAGAATTGCACTATTTGAGTGGGTAGAAAGGTCTGTTGGTCGGCTTTCAGATCCTTGGCCGAAATCTTGCCATAGTCCACGGTCCCACCGCCGGACAGCGCCGGGGTACAGGCGCTTGGGGTAATCAGGCCTTTGACGGTCAGGTCGACGCTGGAGGCGGCGAACGTGTGGGCACTGGCAATCAGCAGCGCGGTGGTGGCAAGTGATTTGAAGGCGATGTTCATGATGTTGTTCCTGAGTGGAGTAAGAGAAAAGGCTTACCAGTACTTGAGTTGAAGGGTGGCCAGGCCGTCGATTGGCACCTCGTCAAGTAAGGTCAAGTCGCTGGCGGGCGCGATCATGGTGAACGCCCGCAACCGCGCGCTCAGGGTTTGCACGGCAATCGGCGTATAGGCATCGCCGGGCGCAGCGAACGAGGTCATGCCGGTGTGGCCGAGGTACGCAGAGGGGCGCCAGGTGGCGCCGCCGTCATTGGAGAGGATGGCGTCTACCGGCGTGTTGTCGGCGATCGGGTCGAACAGGCCGAACGCCACGCTGCCGAGCCGCTGGTCATCGTTGACCATGCCCAGCCCATGCAGCGCGGGGTTGATCGCCGAGCTGCCGGCGCGGTTGTCCACGGTGGTCAGGGTGAAAAACGTCGGCCCTTCACACTGCACCTCCAGGAGCATCTCGGCGGCTTGCAGGCTGGTGGGTTTCTGCGGGTTCAGGTCCTTGGCCGTCAATTTGCCATGGTCGACGACGCCGCCACCGGACAAGCTCGGCGTGCAAGAGGCCGGGGTGATGATCCCGCTGACGCTCAAGTCCGTACTACTGGCGGCCAGGACGGGGCTGGCGCCGGTAATCAACAGTGTCGCGGCGAGGGTGATGAGGGGTCGAGACATTGGGTCACATCCTGTGAGTGGGGGGTGTTTACAAGTACTTCACTTCAACCGTGGCGGAGCCGTTGAGGGGGACTTCTTCAGTCAGGTCCATCCCCGCCGTGGGGGCGATCATGCTTTGCACGTGAAGGTCTGCCGTCACTTGCTGGATGGCGATGGGTGCCCAACTGCCCGTCGAGCGATCGCCAAACGAGGCGAAGTTAGCGACGGGCCAAACCTCGTCCGAATCAAGTCGCCCCCAGGTGAGGCCCTGATCACTGGATTGAATGGCGGAAATCGTCGCGCCGTCGGCCATCGCGTTGGCGAGCGTCAAGGAGAAATCCCCGAGTTTTTTGTCGCCCACCAAACCCAGGCCGTAGGTGTTCGCCGGGTCATGGGCGTTGCCTTGGTTGTCCGTGCCCTTCAGGGCCAGCAGGGTGGGTGCATCGCAGGTGATCGCCAGTTGCAGGAAGTGATTGCCAATGATCGTCCAGCCGGTCGGGCTCAAATCCCTGGCGGCGAGTTTTCCGTGATCGACGACCCCGCCGCTTGAAAGGCTGGGGGTGCAGGCGCTGGGCGTAATCAGGCCCTTGACGGTGAGGTCCACGCTGCTCGCGGCAAAAACGGTTGAGACACTCATCAGCAACAGGGCGGTGCTTATCAGAGCGGAAGACTTGTTCATTTCAATAGTTCCAGTACGGGCCAGATTGTCGAGTGATGCCATGGCGGCACTCGCTGACGTTGTCGACGAGTGCAAGGCGGTTTTTCATGTTTTCAGGGCGGCCCGAGAGGGGTGCAGGCTGACCCTGATAAGAGTGGGCAGCAATTTAGCGAGGGGGCGGCGGCGGGGAAATACAACAATTACGACAATGGTGCCGAGCAGAGAAAAAGCTATCGTTTGTGTCGGAATAGTTAACTGGAAAATGTAGGCAAGTTATCAGTTTCGTAGTTGTTGTATCGCCAGGCGGGTGGCAAAGAAGCTAGGTTGGCTTTGCGATGGCGGTCACTTTGGGCTCTTTCTGGCACTGCAAGGGTGCCTTGCCTTTGTTTGACTGTCGCGTCAGCGCTCCTCACTCAGTCCCAGGCTTTGCTCCTGAGCCAGGGCCGCTGCACCATCGACAACGACAAGGTGAGCGAGAGTGCTTTCGAGCGATGTCTCTTCGCATTTCTCCCCCCCGGATCACTGGCGGCACAGAGCGGTTTTGGTGGCGGAAGACCATTCGGCCTATCGGGCGCTGCTGGGTTGGTTCCTGGAAAAGCTCGGGGTCGGCCACGAGTTGGTCGGTCACGGTGGCGAAGGCTTGGCGGCCATTGCGCGTCGGCGCTTCGACCTGGTGATCAGCGATTGTCATATGCCCTTTATGGATGGCTATGCGCTGGCCCGTGCCATCCGTCTGCACGAGCAGCAGAACGGCCACCGGCGGGTGCCGATCATCGCGCTCACGGCCACCCTGTTGCCCTACGATGCCCAGCGCTGTCGCGATGCCGGGATGGATGCCTGGTTGCTCAAGCCGCTGACGTTTGAGCAGCTACGCGATGTGCTTGTGTACTGGCTCGCGGGGCCACCGGATGAAGTTTCACCTGCCACGCCTGGCGCTTCAACGGCCTTGCCCACGCGAGCGGACATGATCCGCACCTTCGGCAGCGCAGAGGTGGTGGAGCAGATGTTGGGCAGGCTTTTGCTTGAAGCCCGCAAGGATTGCGCAGGGCTGGCCCACGCGCGGATCACCGGCCACACCCAGGTCACGCTGGAACTGCTGCACCGTCTGTTGGGAAGCCTGGCGTTTTTAGGCTGTGATGACCTGGAGGCGCAGGGCGGTTTATTGATCCAGCAGGTCCGCGCCCACGGAGCAGGGGTGAACCGGGATAGGCTGGAAGCGTTTGAGGCAGACATCGAACGCTACTTCGCGTACCTGAGCGCGCTGTGAACATTCAGCGGGCGAGTGGATTTGTAGGAATTTATTCTTCTGATATGTAGCTTTTGTATGTGGGTGTTTTCCTTTTGTTTTGTAGGTTTAAGTTCACCCTCTACCGGGCATTGGGCGCGGCAGAAAAGTGCGTTTGCCGGGCGGTTGTTGAAGATCGCTGACGGGGGTATTTTGCCGCGATCATATTGCCATCATCCGTGAGTATTTATGCTTCGAGTAATAATTGCCGACGATCATCCCATTGTGCGCATTGGGCAAAAGGTGGTGATTGAGGCGAGCGGTAAGTGCAAAGTCGTCGGCGAAGCCAGCGGCCCTGATGATTTGCTGGTGCTGTTGAGCACCACGCCCTGTGACGTGCTGGTGACCGATTTCGCCATGCCGGGCGGGCGTCAGGCTGACGGCTATGCGTTGCTGAGCCTGTTACAGCGCCAATACCCCTTGATGCCGGTGATTCTGGTGACCATGTTCGCGAATATCGCCACCCTGCGCGCTTCCTTTGCCCAAGGCGCGCGCGCCATTGTCGCCAAGAACGCCTCGGCCAAGGAGTTGCCCTCGGCCATCCAGGCGGTGACCAAAGGCCAGACGTTCGCCAGCGAATGTTTGCGTGCGCAGTTGAGCGAGGCCGGCACAGGCGACTTGTCGCAAACGCCGCAGTTGTCCGGCAAGGAACGGGAAGTGGTGCGCATGCTCGCCAGCGGCATGACCGTCAGCCAGATTGCGGCACGGGTCAATCGCAGTATTTCCACGATCAGCAAACAGAAAAGTACCGCCATGAGCCGGCTGTGTATTTCTACGGATGTGGACTTGTTCGCGTATGCGCGCTCAGCCGGAATGGTGCCGTAGAAAACCCCTGTTTATGCCGGTGGTTTAATAAGTAACGCCAGGGCAGGGATTCGTATTACTTGTATTTAGTGTGAGCAAGGTTTTCGATAACTTGGCAGGGTTCTTCTGCACTTAGTGCAGTGGCGGCGTTACCTTTAAACTTTATTAATTGAGTCGAACTTTCAGGTTGTTTACATCGCTCTGTGCGCTGTTCAATCTGTTACTAATCGACCGAACGTGAGCATTGATATGCACCCTTCTCGTGTCATGATCGCCGGCGCATTTTTGTTGGCCGGTGTTTCTGCTGTTTCGACTGTAATGGCCGCATCAAACGTGGACCTCAGTGTGGTCGGTAAAATCATCCCGTCGGCCTGTACGCCCACTTTGTCCAATGGCGGGATAGTGGACCATGGGAAAATCGCGCTGCAGGATTTCCCCGCCTATGGCTATAAAGCCCTTCCACAGGCAACGGTTCAGTTGGAGGTGACCTGTAATGCGCCGATGCTGATGGCGGTCAAGGCCATCGATAACCGCGTAGGGACTGCGATTCCAGCTTATCCGACCGATCCGTCATCCTCACTGAGCCGCTTTGGCTTGGGCTTGACCAGTGGCGATAAAATGATCGGTTGGTATGAGCTGAAGCTGGTCAATGCTACTGCTGATGGTGCGCCGGGTGCTTTGATCGAGGCCGTGAATGTGACGGGCCCCTGGTTCGATGCCAATGCAAATACGATTTGGCAGCCAGGCTGGATGCGCACCGTCAGAGACTCCAGTAGCGCCGAGATGACGCCTTTACCGGTGATGGCCTTCACCGCAGACGTGGTGGTGTTCACCACCCTCACGGAAAGAAGAAATCTGCCAGTGACCGAAGAAACCCCAATGGACGGTAGCGCCACTGTGGAAGTCAATTACCTCTAACCCTACCGTGCATCACTCATTCCCGTGGCGAATGGCATGGCTTTCCTCTGCTGTGCAGACTATCTTTCAGCACTCCTGACCATCGTGCGAAGCCTGCCCATGAGTGATGCCCACAACGCCCTGATTACCGAGTTCTACAGCGCCTTTCAACGCCTGGATGCCGAAGCCATGGTGGCGTGCTACACCGATGATGTGGTGTTCAGCGACCCTGCGTTTGGTGAGCTGCGCGGGCGCGATGCCGGCGATATGTGGCGCATGCTCACCACGCGCGCCAAGGCCTTTTCGCTGACGTTCGACACGGTGCGCAGCGATGAAACGACGGGCAGTGCACATTGGGTGGCGACGTACCTGTTCAGCGCCACCGGCAACACGGTGGTCAACGACATCGGCGCGCGGTTCATATTTCGCGACGGCAAGATTTGTGGGCACCACGACCATTTCGACCTGTGGCGCTGGTCGCGCCAGGCGTTGGGTCTCAAGGGGCTGCTGCTGGGCTGGTCGCCGGCGCTGAAAAATGCGGTGCGCGCCCAGGCGCTCAAAGGCTTGAAGGCATTTCAGGCGGGTCGTTGATAAGATTGGCGCTCCTCTGGTTTGCCGACACGACCTGTGACTGATCTTCCTGAACCCAAACCCTGGTTTGTCTACCTGGTGCGCGCCGCCAATGGCTCGCTGTATTGCGGCATCAGCAATGACCCGGTGCGTCGGTTTGCCGCCCACCAAAGCGGCAAGGGCGCGCGGTTCTTTCTCTCAAGTCCAGCGGTCGCGCTGGTGTACACCGAACAGTGTGCTTCCAAAGGCGAAGCGCTGCGCCAGGAACGGCTGATCAAGAAATTAAAGAAGAGCGCCAAGGAATGCCTGGCAGCGCATGGCCCATCAATCTGACTGATAAGGCCCCATCATCCCCCTGCGCGATTTGGCAGGCTAAGCTAGCGGTTCACTTATTGGGCGGAGCCTGGCATGTCTGAGTTGATCCTTCACCACTACCCGCAATCACCCTTCGCTGAAAAAGCCCGCCTGTTATTGGGCTTCAAGGGGTTGTCCTGGCGTTCGGTGCGCATTGCGCCGGTGATGCCCAAACCGGATTTGACGGCCCTGACCGGCGGCTATCGCAAGACGCCGGTGTTGCAGGTCGGCGCTGATATTTACTGCGATACCGCGTTGATCGCTCGCCGCCTGGAGCAGGAAAAAACCACGCCGGCGCTGTTTCCGCTGGGCCTGGAGCTGGTCACTCAAAGCTTCGCGGCGTGGGCGGATTCGGTGGTGTTTGCCCAAGCGGTGGCGCTGGTGTTCCAGCCGGAATCCCTGGCCGTCAAGTTCGCCAAGGTGCCGCCGGAAATGATCCAGGTGCTGGTGGCTGACCGCGCCAAGCTGTTCAGCGGCGGAACAGCCGCTCGCGTGCAACTGGAGCAGGCCAGGCACCAATGGCCGGCGATTGTCAGCCGCATCGACCAGCAATTGCAGCATCAGCCGGGCGACTTCCTGTTCGGCGAACCGTCGATTGCCGACTTCTCGCTGGCCCATCCGTTGTGGTTCCTTAAAGGCTCGTCGGTGACGGCGCCGCTGGTTGACGCTTACCCGGCGATCGCCGCCTGGCTGGACCGGGTGCTGAGCTTTGGCCATGGCACCGCCAGTGAGATGAGTGCCGAGCAAGCCCTGGACGTGGCGCGTAACGCGGCGCCTGCCGCCTTGCCAGATGAGCCGTTCGAAGACTTGAACGGTTTCAAGCCCGGCCAGCCAGTGACGATTGCCGCCACTGACTACGGCACCGACCCCGTCGCTGGAGAACTGCTGTTTGCCGGGCGCGAACAGCTGATCCTGCGCCGTACCGACGAACGCGCCGGCGTTGTGCATGTGCACTTCCCACGCATGGGCTTCTGCATTCAGGCGCACTAAGCAAAATTTTTTTCAAAATAAGGTGAGGTAAATCCACCGCCCATCCGTGTAGTGCTTGAAACTGCGATGTATTCGCATTAACAGCTTTTCTACACGGGTTCTCACAGCATGAAGTCGACGGCGGGCGGTTGGGTAAAACAGTGGCTGGGAGCCTCGGTATTGACGGTGTCGGGGTTGGCATTGCTGCCGCTTTGCGTCGCCCAGGCGCAAGAGCAGCAAAGCGCCCAGTTCAACTTTGCGCTGGCGGCCAAGCCGTTGCCCCAGGCCCTGAACGACTTCAGCCGGGTCACGGGTCTCAGCGTGATCTACACCGATGAAGCGCCCTACGGCCTCAACGCCCCGGCGATCAATGGGCAGATGAGCGCAACCCAGGCACTGCAGCGCCTGCTGACCAACACCGGGTTCACCTTCCGCCAGATCGATGCGCGCACCTTGGCCCTGGAGCCGCTGCCCACCGGCGGCGCGTTGACGCTTGGCGCCACCACCATCAGAGGTGCCAACCCCGTACAGGACAGCACCAGCTACCAGCCGCCGCCCACCAGTTCGGTGATGCGATCCCGTGGCCTGCTGCTGGAAACGCCGCAAACCGTCAATGTGGTGCCCGCCCAAGTGCTGCGCGACCAACAACCGCGCAACCTGGATGACGCCCTGGGCAACATCAGCGGCATCACCCAGGCCAACACCCTCGGCAGCACCCAGGACGCGGTGATGCTGCGTGGCTTTGGCGACAACCGTAATGGCTCGATCATGCAAGACGGCATGCCCGTCGTGCAGGGCCGCGCCTTGAGCGCCACGGCTGAACGCGTTGAGGTGCTCAAGGGGCCATCGTCGTTGTTGTACGGCATCCAGGACCCGGGTGGTGTGGTCAATATCGTCAGCAAAAAGCCCGAGCTGGTGCAGTCCACCTCATTGACCGCACGCGGCTCGACTTTCGGTGACGGCAAGAACGGCAGCGGCGGCAGCCTCGATACCACCGGGCCGATTGGTGACAGCGGCCTGGCTTATCGGCTGATCGTCGACCATGAAGACGAAGATTACTGGCGCAACTACGGCACCCACCGCGAGACGCTGGTGGCACCGTCCCTGGCCTGGTACGGCGACACCACCCAGGTGGTCTTCGCGTATGAGCACCGCGAATTCCTCTCGCCGTTCGACCGCGGCACGGCCATCGACCCCAAGACCAACCACCCGTTGAACATCCCCGCGACCCGTCGCCTGGATGAGCCGTTCAACAATATGGAAGGCCGCTCCGACTTGTATCGCCTGCAAGTCGACCACGACCTCAACGACGACTGGAAAGCCCACTTCGGCTACAGCTGGAACCGCGAAACCTACGACGCCAGCCAAGTGCGCGTGGTCAAGGTCAACCCCAACGGCACCCTGACCCGCAGCATGGACGGCACCCAAGGCGCGCTGACCACCGACCGCTTCGCGACTGCCAGCCTGGAAGGCAAGGTCGATGTCGCCGGGATGCAGCACGACCTGGTGTTCGGCCTCGACGATGAGTACCGCAAGATCTACCGGGCCGACCTGATTCGCCAAGCGCCGCGCGGTGTCTTCAACTACAACAACCCGGTGTACGGCAACGAAGTCGCAGGGAGCACCGTCAGCGCCGCGGACAGCAACCAGACCGACCTGTTGCGCAGTGATTCGTTGTTCTTCCAGGACGCGATCCACCTGAATGACCAGTGGATTCTGGTCGGCGGTGCGCGCTATCAGATGTACGACCAGTACGCTGGCAAAGGCGTACCGTTCACCGCCAACACCGATGGCAACGGCCAGAAGTGGGTGCCGCGTGCGGGCCTGGTGTACCGCTACACCGACGCGTTGTCGTTCTATGGCAGCTACACCGAGTCGTTCAAACCCAACTCCACCATTGCGCCGCTGGCCAACAAAACGGTGCTGGATGGCAGCCTGGAGCCGGAGCAGTCCAAAGCGTGGGAGCTGGGCACCAAGTTCGACATGCCTGGGCGTATCACCGCGAGCGCGGCCTTGTTCAACATCGAAAAGCGCAATGTGCTGGTGCAAGTGGGGGATGGGCTGACTTCGGTGTACAGCGTGGCCGGCAAGGTGCGCTCGCGTGGCCTGGAGCTGGACGCCAGTGGGCAATTGACCGACAACTGGAGCCTGATCGGCAGCTATGCCTACACCGATGCGGTGGTGGTTGAGGACAGCAAATACAAGGGTAACGACCTGCAAAACGTGGCGAAGAACACCGCGTCGTTGTCGGCCGTGTATGACTTCGGCAGCATTCTGGGCGGTGACCAGCTACGCGTCGGCGCCGGGGCTCGCTATGTGGGCGAGCGGGCAGGGGACGCGGCTAACAGCTTCGAACTGCCGAGCTACACCGTGGCCGATGCGTTCGCCAGCTATGACACCAAGATCGACGGGCAGAAGGTCAAGTTCCAGCTCAATGTGAAGAACCTGTTCGATCGCACCTACTACACCTCGTCGGTGAACACGCAGTTTGTGTCCATCGGCGATGCGCGGCAGGTATCGGTCTCCAGTACCTTGACCTTCTGATGAGAAAATACGCCGGGTTATCATCCCAGCTGATTTGCCAAGTGCTCCACGCCCAGCGCGCTTGCCGAGGAGGTTGGGCGCCTGCGGCAGTGGGTGACCTGTCGCGGTGAGGCGCCGATGTTGATCGTTTTGCAACCCGCGCCGAGTAAAGCCGAGGCCACGCCTGGCCCGCTATTTCAGGTCGGAACGTTCTCGATCACCACCCTGGCACTTGATTGAACGCGCTGAATTAACCAAGCTGCGCACTTTCGCCGATTCAGGAAAGCCAGGTTTATGCGGTTGGCACGATGGATACACACCAGCGCAACGGCGCTGGTCTTTGGCCTGTTACTCAGTGGTTGCGCCACACCGTCAAAGACGGCCACCGGGCACAGCCTCGACCAGTTGCTGGCCGACCCGGCGCTGCACGGCGCCTCGGTGTCGCTGCTGGTGCGTGATGCCCGCAGTGGCGCCACGCTGTATCAGCACAACCCGCGCACACGGCTGGTGCCCGCCTCCAACCTCAAGCTGCTGACCACCGCGGCGGCGATGGATGTGTTGGGGCCGCAGTACCGGTTTTCTACGCAATTGTTGAGCAATGGCATCCGCCAGGGCGATCGCCTGACCGGCAACCTGTACCTGCGCGGTCTGGGTGACCCCACCATTCAATTCGCCGATTACCAGGCCCTCGCGGCGCAACTGGCCAGCCAGGGCGTACGCCAGGTGCAGGGTGACCTGGTGTTCGACGACACCTGGTTTGACGCCGAGCGGCTGGGTGTCGACTGGTCCCACGATGATGAAACCACCTACTACGGCGCGCAGATTTCCGCGCTGACCGTGTCACCCAACGCGGATTTTGATGCCGGCAGCGTACTGGTCACGGCCAAAGCGCCGGTGCGCGTAGGGCAGCCGGTGAATGTCGAGATCTTCCCGCCGACCGACTACCTGCAACTGAGTAACCGCGCGGTCAGCGGGCCCGGCAACACCTATGGCATCAACCGTCGCCATGGCACCAACCTGTTGCAGCTCAGTGGCGCCGTAGCGGCGGGGCGGCAGAGCGAACAATTGGTCAGTGTGTGGGAGCCGACGCAACTGGTGGCCAATCTGTTTGAACAGGCGTTGGCGCAGCAGGGCATTACGGTGCTGGGGCGTCGTGTGATGGGCGCTGCCAGCCCGGCCACGGCGACAGTGTTGGCCGAGCACCAATCGGCGCCGTTGCAGGCACTGATCACGCCGCTGCTCAAACTCTCGAACAACAACATGTCCGAAGCCCTGCTCAAGGCCATGGGCCGCAAGACCGCCAATAGCGGCACGGCGGCGGCGGGTGTGGTGGCGGTGGCCGGGTTTCTCAAGCGCCAGGGGCTGGACACGGCGACGCTGAGCCAGGTCGACGGCTCCGGCCTGTCACGGCGTAACCTGGTGTCGTCGCAAACCCTCACCGACCTGCTGCTGGCTGCGAGCAAACAGCCGTGGTTCAACGCCTGGTACAACGCGCTGCCGATTGCCGGCAATACCGAGCGCATGACCGGTGGCAGCCTGAGTTATCGCCTGCGCGGCACAAGCGCTGAAAACAATCTGCACGCCAAGACCGGCTCCATGGGCGGCGTGTCGTCATTGAGCGGTTACATCACCGATGCCCACGGGCGCCAGTTGGTGTTCTCGATGCTGACCAATAACTACGTGGTGGCCGGCGCGCAGGTGAAGGGCCTGGAGAACCGCGTGGCGCTGGCCCTGTCACGTTGGGACGATTGATTCAGGGCTGATAACCCATCCGCCAACTCACCGCCCGGGTCGCCGCCAGCAAGTGCTGCGCCGCCGGGCCGTCTTCATCGGCGTGGAACAGCGAGGTGGGGCCGACCACGGTCATCACCGCTGCCACGTGGCCGACCGCGTTGAACACCGGCGCCGACAATGCATCGACCCCGGGCATCAGCAAACCGTGCACAAAGTGCAGGCCACGGTTGCGGATCTGTTCACACGCGGTGGCGTAGGCCTGGTCATCCGCCAGGGCGTGGGCGCTACCGGCCTGAATCTCACGTTCGCGCAATTCGACGGTCTCCCGCGAAGGTAAATAAGCGCTGAACACCAACCCGGTGGACGAGCTGAGCAACGGCAACACCGAACCCAACTGCGTCACCACCGTGATCGCGCGCACCGCCGGCTCGATGTGCACCACGGTCGCGCCCTGGTTGCCCCACACGGCCAGAAAGCAGGTTTCATTCAGTTCATCCCGCAGCTCCGCCAGAGGCAGGGCGCCGACTTTCAACACATCCATGCTGCCTAGCGCCGCCAGGCCCACGCGCAATGCTTCGCGGCCCAGCCCATAGTGGTTGGTGGCGGTGTTTTGTTCGGCAAACCCCGAGGCGATCAGTGCCTGCAAATAGCGGTGGACCTTGCTCGCCGGCATCTGCACGTGCTCGGCCAGGCGCGACAGCGAGGTGGCCGGGGACAGTTCAGCGAGGGCCTTGAGAATATCGGTGCCCACTTCGGCCGAGCGGACTTTCTGTTTACCGGTGTCGCGGGGCTTTTCCATGGGGCAGCGAGAATCCGAGAGATGAATGGGCGTCTTTATAGCTTGACGGTCGATAGTGATCAAATTACGTTATGCGTAACTTGATTACGATAAAAACAACTTCCGTACTGAGGATGCTCCATGAACCTCGAATACCTGTCGGGCTTCGGCAATGAATTCGCCAGCGAAGCCCTGCCTGGCGCGTTGCCCGTCGGCCAGAATTCCCCGCAAAAAGCCCCCTACGGCCTGTACACCGAACTGTTTTCCGGGACCGCCTTCACCATGGTGCGCAGCGAAGCCCGACGCACGTGGTTGTACCGCATTCAGCCATCGGCCAATCACCCGGCCTTCGTGAAGCTTGAACGGCAACTGGCCGGTGGGCCGTTGGGCGCCGTGACGCCGAATCGTCTGCGTTGGAACCCGTTGGACAGGCCCGACGAGCCGACGGACTTTATCGACGGCCTCGTCGGCATGGTGGCCAACTCAGGGGCTGAAAGCCCCTCAGGCATCAGCATCTACAACTACTGCGCCAACCGTTCCATGGAGCGGGTGTTCTTCAACGCCGACGGCGAACTGTTGATCGTCCCCGAGCAGGGCCGGCTGCGCATCGCCACCGAACTGGGCGTGCTGGACGTCGAGCCACTGGACATCGTCGTGCTGCCGCGCGGCCTTAAATTCCGTGTCGAACTGCTGGACGCCCAAGCGCGCGGCTACGTTGCCGAAAACCACGGCGCGCCGCTGCGCCTGCCGGACCTGGGGCCTATCGGCAGCAACGGCCTGGCCAACCCGCGTGATTTCCTGACGCCGGTCGCGCACTACGAAGACCTCAAAAAGCCGACCACGCTGGTACAGAAGTTCCTCGGCGAGTTGTGGGCCTGTGAGCTGGACCATTCGCCGCTGAACGTGGTCGCCTGGCACGGCAATAACGTGCCGTACAAATACGACCTGCGCCGCTTCAATACCCTTGGCACCGTCAGTTTCGATCACCCGGACCCGTCGATCTTCACCGTGTTGACCTCGCCCACCAGCGTGCATGGCCTGGCCAACCTCGACTTCGTGATATTCCCGCCGCGCTGGATGGTCGCCGAGAACACCTTCCGGCCGCCGTGGTTCCACCGCAACCTGATGAACGAATACATGGGCCTGATCCAGGGCGCCTACGACGCCAAGGCCGAAGGCTTCCTGCCCGGGGGTGCGTCGTTGCACAGTTGCATGAGCGCCCATGGTCCGGACGGCGAGACGTGCACCAAGGCCATCAACGTGGAACTGGCGCCGCACAAGATTGATAACACCATGGCGTTTATGTTCGAGACCAGCCAAGTGCTGCGCCCCACGCAGTTCGCCCTGGAATGCCCGCAACTGCAAAACACTTACGACGCGTGCTGGGCCTCGCTGCCCGCCACCTTCAACCCGAACCGGAGATAACCCATGACGCAACCAACGCTAACCCGCAGCTGGGTGGACTCCGCCAACGGTCACCGTGATTTCCCGTTGCAAAACCTGCCGTTGGGCGTGTTCAGCATCAACGGTTCGGCACCGCGTAGCGGTGTGGCGATTGGCGATTCGATTCTTGACCTGCACGCTGCTTTGGACGCGTTCGACGGCGAAGCCCGCCGTGCCGTTGAAGCCACCGCCGGCGGCCAGTTGAACGCCTTTTTCGAGCTGGGCCGTGGCCCGCGCGTGGCCTTGCGCGAGCAACTGCTGGCGCTGCTCGCGCAAGGCAGCAAGCTGCAAACCCGTGAAGCGCAGGTGCTGCACCGCGCAGCAGACTGCCAGATGCACCTGCCGGCGAAAATCAACGATTACACCGACTTCTACGTGGGTATCGAACACGCGCAAAACGTCGGCAAACTGTTCCGTCCCGACAACCCATTGCTGCCGAACTACAAGTACGTGCCAATCGGTTATCACGGCCGTGCCTCGACCATTCGCCCCTCAGGCACGGAGGTACGCCGGCCTAAAGGCCAGACGCTGCCCGCCGGCCAGACCGAGCCAACCTTCGGCCCCTGCGCACGCCTGGATTACGAATTGGAGCTGGGCATCTGGATCGGCCAGGGCAATGCCATGGGCGACTCGATTGCAATTGGTGACGCCGCCGAACATATCGCCGGTTTCTGCCTGCTCAACGACTGGTCGGCGCGCGATATCCAGGCCTGGGAATACCAGCCACTGGGCCCGTTCCTGTCCAAGAGCTTTATCACCAGCATCTCGCCGTGGGTGGTGACGGCCGAAGCGCTGGCGCCGTTCCGCAAAGCCCAACCGGCACGCCCCCACGGCGACCCGCAACCGCTGCCGTACCTGCTGGACACGCGTGACCAGGCGGCAGGCGGCTTTGACATCGAGCTGGAGGTGCTGCTGACCACCGCCTCAATGCGCGAGCAACACCTGCCGGCCCATCGCCTGACGCTGAGTAACACCCAGCACATGTACTGGACCGTGGCGCAAATGGTTGCACACCACAGCGTCAACGGCTGCCAGTTGCAGGCCGGTGACCTGTTCGGCTCGGGCACCTTGTCCGGCCCGCAGCCGGGGCAGTTCGGCAGCCTGCTGGAAATCACCGAAGGCGGCAAAAAGCCGATTGAACTGGCGTCGGGCGAGGTGCGTAAATTCCTCGAGGACGGTGACGAAATCATCCTGCGCGCCCGTTGCAGCCGTGAAGGGTTTGCCTCCATCGGCTTCGGCGAGTGCCGTGGCACGGTGGTCGCGGCGCGCTAAGAGGGCAGGGCGATGGAACTCTATACCTACTACCGCTCTACGTCGTCGTACCGGGTGCGTATTGCCTTGGCACTCAAGGGGTTGGACTACAGCGCCGTGCCGGTCAACCTGCTGGTGCCGGCCGGCGGCGCCAATCGCCAACCGGCGTACCTGGCGATCAACCCGCAAGGCCGAGTGCCGGCGTTGCGTACCGACGAGGGCGAGCTGTTGATTCAGTCGCCCGCGATCATCGAGTACCTGGACGAACGTTATCCACAGGTGCCACTGCTATCAAAAGACCTCGCGACCCGTGCCCATGAGCGCGCGGTGGCGTCGATCATCGGCTGCGATATTCACCCGTTGCACAACTCCAGCACCCAGAACCTGCTGCGCCAGTGGGGGCATGACGAGGCGCAATTGCTGGCGTGGATCGGCCACTGGATCAGCCAGGGCCTGGGTGCAGTCGAGCAGTTGATCGGTGATAGCGGCTTTTGCTTTGGCGAGCAGCCGGGGATGGCGGATGCGTTTCTGATTCCGCAGCTGTATGCGGCCGAACGCTTCAAGGTGCCGTTGGCGGCGTACCCGCGCATTGGGCGTGTGGCGGCGTTGGCGGCGCAGCATCCGGCGTTTGTGCAGGCGCATCCGGCTAATCAACCGGATACCCCAGAAGCATCCTGAATCAATGTAGGCGCTAGCTCGCGAATGCGTCGGATCAGTCGAAACATTTGTCGCTGACACATCGCTTTCGCGAGCAAGCCCGCTGCCACATTTTGATCGGCGACATCCTCATAAAAATAACAGGTACCTTGCGATGCACAATCAGATTGCCAGCTTTCGCGCGGCACTCGACGCCCGTCCGGTGTCGCGCTATCAGTGGTTGATTCTCCTGTTGCTGGCGTTGCTGCTGGTAACCGATGGCTACGACGCGCAGGTGCTGGGCTATGTGGTACCCGCATTGGCCAAGGATTGGGGCCTGGAAAAAGCGGCATTCGGCCCGGTATTCAGTGCCAACCTGCTGGGCCTGACCCTGGGCTCGTTGCTGGTCACGCCACTGGCTGACCGCTTTGGCGTGCGGCGCATCCTGCTCGGCTGTGTACTGATCTACGCCAGCCTCACGGTGTTGATGGTGTTTGCCAACTCCCTGACCACGCTGATGGCCGCACGGTTTATCTGCGGTATTGGCATGGGCGGCGCAATGCCGAGTGCCATGGCGTTGATGTCGGAATATTCGCCGCCGCGGATGCGCACCTTGATGGTGACCCTGGCCGCGTGCGGTTTCTCGTTCGGCGGCGCGGCGGGTGGTTTCGTGGCTGCAGGGTTTATCGATGGCTTCGGTTGGCAGGCGGTATTCCTGGCGGGCGGTGTGACGCCATTGCTGCTGTTTCCTTTTCTGATGTGGCGGTTGCCGGAATCCCTGCCGCGCCTGCTGCGGGATGCGCCGCCGTATGTGCGCTTGCGCAAAGTCACGGCACGCATGCTGCCCGACTGGCAACCGCCGTTGGCGAGCGACGCCGAAAACCTTCAGGAGCAGGGCAGCAAACTCACGGTGGTCGAGTTGTTCCGAAAGGGTTACGCGCGCCCGACGGTGTTGCTCTGGGCGACCTTTTTCGTCAGCCTGATCCTGCTGTATTTCATGATCAGCTGGCTGCCGTCGTTGTTACTGGAAAGTGGCCTGGCGCTGAACGAAGCCAACCTGGTGACCTCGATGTTCCTGTTCGCCGGCACCTTGGGCGCCATCGGCATGGCCTGGTTCGCCGACCGCCTGAAAAGCAAGGTACGGCTGCTGTCCGGCGTGTTGGCAGCGGCGGCGGTATGCACCCTGTTGCTGGGCCTGAACCACGACAATCCGCGCTATCTGGTGGCCTGTGTGTTCGCCGCCGGGTTTTGCATCATCGGTGGGCAACTGACCCTCAATGCCTTCGCCAGTAACTTCTACCCGGCGCACGTGCGCGCCACCGGCACTGGCTGGGCGTTGGGCGTGGGGCGATTCGGGTCAATCCTGGGGCCGCTGTTTGGCAGCATGTTGCTGGCGATGCATATTCCGGTGCAGCAGATTTTCTTCTTCTGTGCGATTCCAGCGGTGATTGCGGCGCTGTTGATCATTCAAGTGCGCTCGCCGGGCGCTGCGAAGCCAAAGAGCCCCCTGCACAGTGACATTCTCAAAGCCCCGGCCAATCACTGATCGGCCGATTGACGCGGTGAGTCAATGCACCACTGAGTTGGGCGGCAGGTGCCCCAGCCGCTCCGTCAGGCGCAGGCGCTGGATCGGGTCCTCGCTGAGCAGCAGGGCGTGTTCCAGGTCAAAACGTTCGGCACTCGGGCAGTCCAGACGCTGGTACAAACTGGCCCGCGCCAGGTAGTCGGCGGCGCTGGCATTGCCCAGTTCCAGCACGCGTTCGGCGTCGACCAGCGCGGCCAGCGGGTTGTCATTGGAGAGGTGCAGTTGGCGCAGGTTGCGTGACAACCGTTGCAGGATCGAACGCGGCTCGGCGGTGTGCAGGTGGTCGGCCTGCAACTTGAGGTTTGGCCCGTACTGGCGATGCAGCAATTCACGGCAGTCATTCGGGTACAGGCGCCGCCCGCCGCAGGGGTCCAGCAGGTGATCGGCGCCGGGCACCCGCAGCAGAAAGTGGCCTGGGAAGTTCACGCCCACCATGGGGATATTCAGGCGCCGCGCCAACTCAAGTGCGATCAGGCCCATGGCCAGGGGTTGTCCGCGTTTGCGTTGCAATACCTTGTCGAGCAGGGCGGCCGCCGGGCGCAGCGGGGTAAAGTCATCCTGAGCGAAGCCCAAGTCATTCATGCGCCGTAGCAGCGGCTGGCCGAGTTCATCCGCCGGCAACATGGGCATGCCAACGCTGACCTGTTGCTGCAACACGATGAGGTCTTGCAGGATCAGCACGGGCTGCACGGCGCAGTCGTGTTCGGCAGCAATCCACAGCGCCGCTTCAAACAGCGCAGGGGGTGAACGGTCCAGGCAGGCGAAAAAGGCTGTGCGGGGATTCATTGCGTTCTCCGGCGGATGCCCCGTTTTAGCCTTGCTGAGAATTTTCGTCCAGTGACTTAAGCAATAACCCACCTGCTTATGTCGCAGATCCCACGAAATCCGGCGGCTTATTCCAGCGCACTTCGGCAGTTTTCTACCGCAAGCCTATACTTGGGCCTCTACCAGAAGTGATTCGGGAGCTCGACGATGTTTGCGCTTATGCACAGCACCCGCCTTGAGTCGCTGCACCTGAGTGTCGACGCGGTCACCGGGCTGAAGGCGGTCATCGCCATTCACAACAGCCGCTTGGGGCCGGCCTTGGGCGGTTGCCGTTATCTCGCGTACCCCGACGATGAAAGTGCCGTGGCGGATGCCGCGCGTCTGGCCCAAGGCATGAGCTACAAAGCCGCCCTGGCCGGCCTGCAGGTGGGCGGCGGGACGGCGGTGATCATCCGTCCCGTGCACGTGGAAAGCCGCGCCGCCTTGTTTGAAGCATTTGGCCGTTGCATTGAAAAACTCGATGGCCGCTTCATTACTTCGATCGACAGCGGCACGTCAGTGGCCGACATGGACTGCATCGCCCAGCACACACGCTTCGTCACCAGCACCACCGCCGCCGGCGACCCCGCGCCCCATGCGGCCATGGGCGTGTTCACCGGCATCCGCGCCGCGGCCATGGCCCGCCTGGGCAGCGACAACCTCGAAGGCTTGCGCGTCGCGGTGCAAGGCCTGGGCAATGTCGGTTACGCGCTGGCCGAACAACTGCATGCCGCGGGAGCCGAATTGCTGGTGAGCGACATTGACCACGGCAAAGTGCAACTCGCCATGGAGCAACTCGGCGCGCACCCAATCGCCAACGACGCCTTACTCAGCACGCCCTGCGACATCCTCGCCCCTTGTGGCCTCGGTGCGGTGTTCAATCGGCACAGCGTCGGCCAATTGCGGTGCGCCGCCGTGGCCGGTTCTGCCAGCGCGCAACTGACCACCCTGGACGTCGCCGACCAGTTGGAAGGGCGCGGCATCCTCTACGCCCCGGACTACGTGATCAACTCAGGCGGCCTGATCTACGTTGCCCTCAAACACGGCGGTGCCGAGCTGGCGGACATTACCGCGCACTTGTCGAACATCGGTACGCGCCTCACCGAAATCTTCGCCCACGCCCAGGCCGAAAAACGCTCCCCCGCACGGGTGGCGGATGAGTTGGCCGAGCGCCTGCTGTACAAATAGGCCAGGCATTAAAAAGGCCCTGAATCATTGATTCAGGGCCTGTTCAATTCGGGCTTTATTCCGCCGTCGGGTTCAGCAACTCGGACAAAGCGTCCGGTTGGCTCTTGAACGCCTTGGCAAATACATCGCGGTTCTTCGCCATGTAGATCCCGGCTTCTTCCACCTGCTGCTCGCTCAGGGACGGCACGGCTTTTTGCAACACTTCTGCCAGCAACTCAGCGAGTTCAAGCATCTTGTCATGACGGTCAGCTTCGGCTTTATCCATGAACAAACGCTCCAGATCTCGGCTGCTGCGGTATACCACTTCGACGGCCATTCACCACCTCACATGCCTTCACGATAGTTGTCTTTTGCGACTACTGTATTTATATACAGCTAAAAGAGTAAGCCAAACCCTGAGGTTTGGGTAGCAGTTTTTTAATGTAGCCCGTAAATACAGGTTTGGCGTGCCTCATGTCACGCCGCCATCATCTTATACGTGCCTCTGGCCTTTTTTCTGCATGCAGAACAACCGTCACGTCCAACCCGCACTATCCGGTCGAGCCGACCTAAGGAAGTATCATCGTGAAAATCAACTGGGCCGAAAAGCTGCGTCAGCAAGTCCATGGGCTGGCCGAGTCGCTGGGCAATCTGTTCGTCGAGACGTTCCATTACCTGGCGCTGTTCGCCATTGGTGCGGTGACCGCCTGGGCAGCGGTGATGGAGTTTCTGGGGATGCTGGAGACCGGGCACATCAAGATCGATGACATCTTGCTGCTGTTCATCTACCTGGAATTGGGCGCGATGGTCGGGATTTACTTCAAGACCAACCACATGCCGGTGCGCTTCCTGATCTACGTGGCGATCACTGCGCTGACGCGCCTGCTGATCTCCAATGTGTCGCACCACAACCCGCCTGACATCGGCATCATCTACCTGTGTGGCGGCATTCTGCTGTTGGCGTTTTCGATTCTGGTGGTGCGCTACGCGTCGTCGGCATTTCCGTCGGTGAAGGTTGAAGGCCCGCGCCGCAAGGGCGAAGCGAGCCTGGAAACCGAGAAGGGCGAGCTTTAAAGCCCGACGCTGAAGGGCAAGGTGCGGGCGGGCGGGCGCTGCAGGAGTTTGTGGCTGTCGCCGTCCGTCATCACCGTGAGGATTTCCATGGCGCTGTGGCCCTGCTCGATGGCGATGCCGAACTGAATACTTTGTACCAGCCGTTTGAGCCGCTGCGGGTCGTTACGTTGTTCGGCGCTGATCATGCGTTTGGCCACCACGCCGTCCTCATTCGAGAGGGTCAGCATGATGCTGCCATCCAGCCGTTGGATGCTCAGGTTGACGCGGTAGTTGGGGGTGAAGGTGTCGGTGATGATCTGAAAAGGATTGTCCATGGTGCGTTACCGCCTGATAAGAACATGCAGTCATTGACGACCGGTGTCAGGATTAGTTCGCGTTGCCTGACCATCGGCCACTCCGTCGCTGAGGTTTCACAAAGTCCGTTTGCCTCATGAGCTCTACAGCAAGGCGCGTGCCGTAAAGCAATCGATCCCCAGTGACCTGCCAATGTGGGAGGGGGCTTGCTCCCGATAGCGGAGTATCAGCCAATAAATGCTCGGCTGAAGGACCGCCATCGGGAGCAAGCCCCCTCCCACATTTGTATTGAGTCGTTCTTCAGGTCGGTGGGCTATTTCAGGGCAATACCGAAAAAACGATCGCAGACAGCGCAATCAGCCCGATCACCACCACAAACACATTCGACACTTGGCCCGAGTACTGGCGCAGCGATGGCACGCGGCGAATCGCGTACATCGGCATCAGGAACAGCAGGCACGCGATGATCGGCCCGCCCATGGTCTCGATCATCCCCAGGATGCTTGGGTTGAAGGTCGCCACGGCCCAGCAGGTCAGCACCATGAACAGTGCGGTGCAGCGTTCCAGCCCTTTGGGCGACATCGAGCGATTACGCCCGCGCAAGGATTTGACGATCAGCCCCTGGAAGCCTTCGCTGGCGCCGATGTAGTGGCCAAGGAAGGATTTGGTAATGGCCACCAGCGCGATCAACGGCGCGGCGTAGGCGATTACCGGCGTCTGGAAGTGGTTGGCCAGGTACGACAGGATCGAAATGTTCTGCGCCTTGGCGGCAGCCAAGTCAGCTGGCGACAGGGCCAGCACGCAACTGAAGCAGAAGAACATCACGGTCAACACCATCATGCCGTGGGCAGTGGCGAGGATGCCGCTGCTTTTGCGCTCGGCCTGGGCGCCATACACGCGCTTCTGGTCCACCGCGAACGCGGAGATGATCGGTGAGTGGTTGAAGGAAAACACCATCACCGGGATCGCCAGCCACAGGGTTTTGAAGAACAGCGGCCACGGCATGCCCTCGCTGGCCGAGGCGAAGAATGCACCGTTCCAGTTGGGGATCAGGCTCACGGCCAGCAATAGCAGGGCGGCGACGAACGGGTACACCAGCACGCTCATGGCCTTGACGATCACGCCCTGGCCGCAGCGCACGATGGCCATCAGACCGAGGATCAACACCAGCGACAGGATCGCCCGGGGCGGTGGGGCCATGTGCAGCTGGTGTTCCATGACACTGCTCAGGGTGTTGGTCAGCGCCACGCTGTACACCAGCAGGATCGGGAAGATGGCGAAGAAGTAGAGCAGGGTGATCAGCTTGCCGGCGCCGACGCCGAAGTGTTCTTCGACCACGTCGGTGATGTCGCCGGATTTGCCTGACAATACAAAACGCGTCAGCCCACGATGAGCAAAGAAGGTCATCGGAAAGGCCAGCAACGCCAGCACGATCAGCGGCCAGAAGCCGCCGACGCCGGCATTGATTGGCAGGAACAAGGTGCCTGCGCCGATGGCGGTGCCGTACAGGCCCAGCATCCAGGTGGTGTCGTGTTTGGTCCAGCCGGTTGTTGCGGTGGTCTGTGAAACAGGCTGTTCAGCAGCAGGTGTACGTACATCGGTCATCGGTATTGCCTCGTTATTATTTTTGCGCGGGCTCACGTATGGGGCGGGTAAAAGTGCTCCGATCAGCACTCCACCCAGCTGACCGCCAGGCCGCCCCGTGAAGTTTCTTTGTACTTGTCATGCATGTCGGCACCGGTATCGCGCATGGTGCGGATCACCCGGTCGAGGGAAATGAAGTGTTTGCCGTCACCGCGCAGGGCCATTTGTGTGGCGTTGATGGCTTTGACGGCCGCGATGGCGTTGCGCTCGATGCATGGCACTTGCACCAGCCCACCGACCGGGTCGCAGGTCAGGCCGAGGTTGTGTTCCAGACCGATTTCGGCGGCGTTTTCCAGTTGTTCCGGGGTGGCGCCGAGGATGTCAGCCAGGCCGGCGGCGGCCATGGCGCAGGCGGAACCCACCTCGCCCTGGCAACCGACTTCGGCGCCGGAGATCGAGGCGTTCTTCTTGCACAGGATGCCGACGGCGGCCGCAGCGAGGAAGAAATTGACGACATCATCGTCAGACGCGTCCGCGTTGAACTTCATGTAGTAATGCAGCACGGCCGGAATGATCCCCGCCGCGCCATTGGTCGGCGCAGTGACCATCCGCCCGCCGGCCGCATTTTCTTCGTTGACGGCGAGGGCAAACAGGTTGACCCATTCCATGGCCGACAAGGTCGAGGTGATGACATTGGGTTTGCCGATTTCCAACAGGCTGCGGTGCAATTTCGCCGCACGGCGCGGCACATCCAGGCCGCCTGGCAAGATGCCTTCATCGCGCAGGCCTTGCTCCACGCATTCGCGCATCACTGACCAGATGTGCAGCAGCCCGCTGCGGATGTCTGCATCGCTGCGCCATGCGCGCTCGTTGGCCATCATCAATTCCGACACCCGCAGGCCGTGCTTGTTGCACAGGGCCAGCAGTTCGACGGCACTGGAAAAGTCGTAAGGCAATTCCACATCGCTGGTCGGCGCAATGCCCGAGGCCGCTTCAGCCGCTTCGATGATGAAACCGCCACCTACCGAGTAATAGGTTTGTTCGCTCAGCAGGCCGCTGTCGCCGTGGGCATGCAGGGACATGGCATTGGGGTGGTAGGGCAGGCTTTCGTCCAGCAGTAGCAGATCTGTGTGCCAATTAAAGGCAATGTCCTGTTTGCCCGCGAGCAATAAACGGCCGGACTCGCGCACTTGCTGGATACGCGTGTTGATCGAGGTCGGGTCGACCTTGTCTGGCCATTCGCCCATCAGGCCCATCACGCAGGCGCGGTCGGTGGCATGGCCGATGCCAGTGGCGGACAGCGAGCCGTACAGACGCACTTCGACACGGCGTGTGTCGTTCAGCAAATGTTGGTCGGTAAGGGCTTGGGCGAAGGTCGCCGCCGCGCGCATAGGGCCGACGGTATGCGAGCTGGAAGGGCCGATGCCCACCTTGAATAGATCGAAAACACTGATAGCCATGCTAAAGCCTTACAAGCAATGGAGTAGAAATCGCTGCCATGTTTTGTAGGACGAGCGGAATTGGCGCGATACTGGGCCTCTGGATCGGCACTGACCAACGAATTATCCTAAGACACCCTTTAGCAGGACTAAACCCTATGGCCCGGCCCCTTCATGGCCAGACGTATGTCTGGCTGCACGTGTTTTCCTGTGCTGCGCGGCATCTGTCGTTCACCCGCTGCGCCGAAGAACTGCACATCACGCCGGGGGCGGTGAGCCAACAAATTCGCCAGTTGGAGGAGCGTCTGGGCTTTCGGTTGTTCCATCGGCGCGCGCGCGGGGTGGAACTGAGTGCCGAAGGGCAGCGGTTGGCGGCGACGGTGGGGGAGGCCTACGGCAGCATCGATGCTGAATTGCAGCGCTTGGACGCAGGGATGATCAGCGGCACCTTGCGCTTGCGTTCTATTCCCTCGTTTCTCGGCAAGTGGCTGACTCCACGCTTGCCACGCCTGCAGCAACGGTTTCCGGATATCCAGCTGCGCATGGTCGCCGAAGACAGCAGCATCGCGCTGCACGAGGGCGACTTCGACCTGGCCATCGATTTGAACGACGGCAGCTACCCTGGCCTGTTATCCACAGCCCTGCTCGATGAGCAGATTTTCCCGGTGTGCGCGCCCAGCCTGTTGCGCGGCCGTCCGCCCTTGCATGGCCCGGCTGACCTGGTGCATTTCCCGCTGTTGCACGACATCACCGCCTGGCGTGGCAGTTATGAATACGCCGAGTGGGAGTTTTACCTGAACGCCATTGGCTACCACCAAGCCGACGTGCGGCGCGGGCACACCTTCAACCGCAACCACCTGACCATCGAGGCTGCCATCGCCGGCATGGGCGTGGCCATCGCGCGACGCACGTTGCTCAACGATGAGCTGGAGCGCGGCACCTTGATCGTGCCGTTTGGCCTGGCGGTGCCCAACCATAAACGCTACGTTTTGCTTTACGCGCCGGGCGCATTAAGCCATCCGGGCGTGCGCGCGGTGCATGACTGGCTGGTGGAGGAAGCGGGGATTTTTCGCGGATTGCACCCATTGGGGGAGGGGCAATTGTAAGGTTCGCTGGGCGTAAGAAGATGTAACTAACTCCCCACCCTAACAGCGTTTTTGCTCGTAGTCAGACTTAATTTGTAATGTGGGATTTATCTTTGCAAAGGGGTTGAAATGTTCTCCTGACTGCTCAATTGTGTAATCAAGAGGTCATGGTTTCACCACCCCGGTGTTGCAGTTTGTGACCTCTCGCGAGCTAGCTGAAATAAGGGAAGAACTATGCAAATCCAAGTCAATAGCGATAACCATATTGAAAGCAGCATCCGACTGGAGGAGTGGGTACGTACGACCATTGAGAGCACGCTCGAACATTATGAAGAACACCTGACCCGCGTCGAAGTCTACCTGCGCGATGAGAACGGCGATAAGCCCGGTCCTCATGATTTAAGCTGCCGTCTGGAAGCACGGCCAAAGGGCCATCAACCGCTGTCGGTCGCTCATAAGGCCGATACTCTGGAACAGGCAATCGACGGCGCAGCCGTCAAGCTGGAGCATGCGCTGGAACATCTGTTCGGCAAACTGCAAGGCAAGCCACGCGCTGCCGGGAAAAGCCAGCCGACCACCAAAGTGAATGAAGACGAGCTTGAACAGGAGTTTCTGGAAAAAGAACGTGCGGTCTTTAACAGCTGATAGCTGACGGTTCTTTCATCCCCACGAAAACGGGCCTGCAGTTGCAGGCCCGTTTTCGTTTATTGGGCGCGTCGGAAAAAATACCCGCTCAACATCGCCAACCCGCAAGCGCCCAAACCCGCAAAGAGCATCGCCCAACCGACGCCGTGGCGCAGCGCAGCCTGCGCATCGGGGCGGGCCAGCGCCAACACGTCCAGCTTGCCCGCTGCAAGATGCTGGCTGATTTCTGGCCACTCCATTGCCGTGGTGTGGGGCAGCAGGCTTGCGAGGTGATGGCTGATTCCCAGCAACAGCACCAACCCCATCAGTGCGATATTGAGTGCCAGGGTTATCAACCGGGCACTGAGGTCGATGCCTGAGGCCATGCCCGCGCGGTCGGCTGACACTGAGCCGGTGGTGGTGTTGGTGGTGGGCGAGTTGGTCAGCGCCAACCCGACGCCGGCCATCGCGCAGCTGACAAGCACCCAGGCAATGCTCGGATGCTCGGCACCATTGGCCGCCGCCATGCTGATAAATCCTGCGCCCATCAAGCCCAGGCCCAAGGGAATGATGCGGTCTGCGCCGTAGCTCAAGGCCAGACGTTCGGCCAACGGTGGCACCAGCAACGTGGGCAGGGTGTAGGCGAGCAGCGCGCCGCCAGTGGTCATCGTGTCGTAGCCCAGGCCGGCCTGGAAGTAGAGCGGCAGGTAGATCATGAATGGCCAGAAGCTGAAATTCATGCCGATCGAGCCCATCAGCGCGCCGTTGAAGCGCTGGATGCGGAACACCGAGAAGTCGAACATCGGGTGAGTACTACGCCGTTCAATCAGGATAAATAGCAGCAGCCCGCCCAGTGACAAGCCTGCCCAACCGAGCATGGCCGGTGCGCCGAAGCCGTTCTCGCTGCCTTGGGTGATGAAGTACACCAGCGCAAACACCGACAGCGTCAGGGTCAGCATGCCAGCAATGTCGAGACGATGGCCAGCCGGGTCGCGGGATTCCTCGACGCTGATGCGCAATAACACCAAGGTCAGCACGGTGAGCGGCCCATGCACGAGGAACACCCAGCGCCGCCAAGATCAACGCGCCCACCATCGGGCCGAAGCCCAGGCCCACGCCCGCGATCACCCCCCATATTGCGAAGGCCCGCGCCCGTGCCGCCGGTTCACGAAACTGGTGCGAAAGAATCGCGAACTGACAAATCATCATCGCCCCGGCACCCACGCCCTGGACAAAACGTGCGGTGATCAGCATGGACGCGTCGTTCGCCAGCCCACACGTCAACGAGGCCAACCCAAACAGCCACAAGCACAGCACCAGCATGCGTCGGCGCCCAAAGCGATCGGCCAATGTCCCCGCCGCCATCAACACGCTGGTGCAGGCCAGGGTGTAGGCATTCATGATCCATTGCGCGTCATGAAAGCCGGTACCCAGCTGCTGCTCCAGGGTCGGCAGGATGACCGGCACGCTGGAGATTTCCAGACCGAACATCAGGGCTACGAGGCAGACGGCGGTGAGGGCGAGGCCATCTCTGGCCGTGCGCGGGGCGCTGACGACCGATACAGCGGTGGCGGGCGGCATGGGTGGTTCCTTTCGATTGGGTGAGAGCGCTATTCTCGCGGGAACAGGGTTCTTTATTTGTGATAACTTTTCCGTCAATAAGGGAATCAAGGGCGACAATAGACTCATGGCCACCCCGCGTTTTGATGGCGTTGAACTCTTCCTGCAAATTGTCGAGAGCGGCAACCTGACTGAAGCTGCCGAACGCCTGAACCTCACCCGTTCTGCGGTGGGCAAGGGTTTGGCGCGGTTGGAAGCCCGTTTGGGCACCTGCCTGTTGCAGCGCTCCACCCGCCGCCAGCGTCTGACCGAGGACGGGCAGGCCTACTATGAGCATTGCCTGCGTGCACTGGCAGAGTTGGAGGCCGCCGAATCGGTGCTCGAGAGTGGCCGCCAGCAACCGCGTGGACGGCTAAGGGCAAGCTTGCCGCTGGCCTTTGGTCACCACTATGCGGCGCCTGCTTTGTGGGGGTTGATGGACCGATACCCGCAATTGGAGATCGAGATTTCTTTTTCTGATCGGCTGACAGATCTGGCCCAGGAAGGTTTCGACGTTGCCGTGCGTATCGGCCCGCTCCCGGATACCGACCGCCTGAGTGCACGCCGCCTGGGTGAACAGTCCGTGGGCCTGGCCGCTTCGCCGGCCTACCTGCAGCGTGTCGGGCCGATAGAGCGTATCGAGGACCTCGCCGGTCACCGAGGCATTGCCTACCGTTGCGCTCATTCGCATCGCACCGGTGTGACCTCGCCTTTGGTGCTGGACGACCTCCAGGCCGTGGCCGATGCCGCCATCGCTGGCGTGGGCCTGGCCTGGTTGCCGAGTTGGTTGATTGCGCACTATGTGCTGCGTGGCCAACTGGAAGCGGTACTGCCCAGCTACCGCGACCAGCCTGCGCCGATCCATGTGATTTGGCCCACGGCCACGCACATGCCGGCCAAGACGCGCTGCGCCATCGACGCCCTGGTCGCGGCGACCCCCAGTTGCCTGGCGGGCAGTTAGAACGCGATGGAGGTTTGCACGTAGACGGTGCGCGGCTCGCCCACGTATTTGCCCTTGTTGTTGTCGTCGAACGAGCGGGTGAAATACTGCTTGTTGAAGATGTTTTTCACCCCGACGGCCACGTTCAAGTCCGACAGTTGTGGGCCAAAGTCATACGCCGCGCGGCTGCTGAACAGCATGTAGCCGGGGATGCGTCCGTTGGCGCCGTCGGCGGTCTCAGCCTGGGTATTGGCGTTGTCGGCGAACTGGCTGCTCTGGTAGCTGCTGTCGAGGTTGAGTTTCCAGCGGCCTTCGGTGTAACCCACGCCGAGCGTGCCTTTGTGCTTGGACGAAAAGGGGACGCGGTTGCCTTTGTTCGGGCCGTTTTCACGGATGGTCGCGTCCACATAGGCATAGGTGGCGTACACATCAAACCCTGCGAGCACCGGGCTCAAACCGTCGAGCGCGTAGTTGATGCTCGACTCGATGCCCTGATGACGCGTTTCACCGCGGGCGATCACCGAATCGTGGTCTGGTTGCTGTCGTACTGGTTGTCGAAGTTAATCAGGAACGCACCGATTTCCGCACGCAAGGTGCCGTTGTCATAGCGCGTGCCGAGCTCCCAGGTACGGGCTTTTTCCGGTTTCACTTCGCCGCTGGTCACCCGGTTCGGCATTTGGCTGTACTGCACGCTGCCGAATGAGCCTTCGGTGTTGGCGTAGAGGTTCCAGTCTTCGGTGAGGTGGTAAAGCACATTCAGCGCCGGCAGTGCGGTGTTGTAATCGCCCTTGTACTTCACGTTCGTCAGGTTGTTGGTCTGCTGAGACTCGATCATCTCGTAGCGCACGCCCGGGGTGATGGTCCACTTGCCGATATCAATGCGGTCGTCGACGAAAAACGCGTTGGCCTCGGTGGCACCTCGCGTGTCGCGGTCATTGCGGCTGTTGGTGGTCGGCAACTGCTGGTTGGCGCTGATCGGCGTGCGGTAGCGCAATTCGTGGCCGGCTTCGTTGATGTAGCGGTAACCGACGCCCACTTCATGGCTGCTCGGGCCGATGTCGAAGCCTTGGGCGAAGCGGGTTTCCAGGCCGCGCACCCAATACTCGCGGGGTGACAGTGAGAGGAAGTTGCCCTGGTCCAGGTAGCCGTTACGCAGCGTGGTGGTAAAGAAGGTGTTGGCGGTGAATTCGCGGCGGTCTTGCTGGTAGCGGTAACCGGCGTTGAACATCGTACGGCGGCCCCAGAATGTGTCGTAGGGGCGCGTGGACTGATACGGATCAGCCTTGTAGTCCTTGACGTTCAAGCCACCGGGCATATCGGCCTGGCCCTCGTAGTACTGCGCCATGGCGTTGAAGCTGTTGGCGTCGTCCAGTTGGTATTTGCCCTTGAGGATCAGGTCGTCGATGCGCGTGTTGCTGTTTTCGCGCCAGTCACCGCCACGGGTGCCGGAGTACAGGATCGCGCCGCCCAGGCCATTGTCGGCGGTGCCGCCGGCCAGCAGGTTGCCGGTGGTTTTGAAACCATCGTGGCTGGAGGATGGGCTGGTCTCGGTCTGCAAGCCGCCTTTGACCGTCGGCGCATCCGGGATCGCGCGGGTCACGAAGTTGACGATGCCGCCGACGTTTTGCGGGCCGTAGCGCACCGCACCGCCGCCGCGTACCACGTCGACTGCGTCCATGTTGCCCATGCTGATCGGCGCGAAGGACAGCTGCGGTTGGCCATACGGTGCGAAGGGCACCGGGATGCCGTCCATCAGCACGGTGGAGCGCGAGGCCAGGCGCGGGTTGAGGCCGCGAATGCCGAAGTTCAGCGCCATGTCGTGGCTGCCGGTGCCATTGTTTTCCGGGGCGTTGACGCCGGGGATGCGGTTGAGCACGTCACGGGCCTGGGTTGCGCCCTGGCGCTCGAATTCCTCACGGCGGATCACATCACGCGCACCGGGGTGTTCGAACACGTTGGTTTGCGCCGCGTCGCCGAGCCAGTCGCCGACCACGCTTGAGGTTTGCAGTTCGAGGGTTGCGGGGCCGTTGGCCGGTTGCAGGCTGTAGGCGTTATCACCTTCGGCACGGGCTTGCAGGCCGGTGCCCTCCAGCAGTTTGTGCAGGCCTTCGGCAGCGCTGTAATTGCCCGATAACCCACCGCTGTGCATGCCGGCGGTGACCTCGGAACCGAAAGAAATCAACACGCCAGCCTCACGCCCAAATTGATTCAGCGCTGCTTCCAGGGTCGCCGGGGCGATGTGATACGGCTTGGCATCGGCAGCCATCACCTGCGGCAGCACGGTAAGGCTCAGGCTGGCGCCCAGTAGGAGTTGGCGCAAGGTGCGGGCGAGAAGCGTCGTTTGCTGGGGCATGAAGAGCGGTCCTGAGAAGGAAAGATCAAGGTGGCTTTCCTTCTCTGTCACGCGAGGTGTGGAAATCGGCTCACTTGCGGGTAAAAAAGTGCTGAAATAATCTCAGGCGCGTGCTTCTACGGTCACCCAGTAGCGGGTAAAGCGCCGCACTTTGACCGGCAGGCTGACTTCCAGCAGGTCGAGGATGCGCTCGCTGTCGTCCAGCGGGTAACTGCCGGACAGCAGCAGGTTGGCCACTTGCGGGTCGCAATTAAGCTGGCCGCGACGATAGCGACCCAGCTCGGCAAGAAAGTCTTCCAGGCGCATGTGTGCGGCCACCAGCACGCCGTCGGCCCAGGCGCCGCTGTTGGTATCGGCCGCAAGCGGGGTGTCCCAGCCTTTGCGAGTGAAATTGACCTGGCGCGCGGTCTCGACGCTTAAAGGCAGGCCGCGATAACTGCTAGGCATTATGTCGACAGTGCCGTCAAAAACCGTCAGTTGGGTATGATCGTTGAACTGGCGCACATTCAGCCGTGCGGCCTGGCTGCTGAGCAAGCCCTGACCGGTGAGTACATGCAGCGGCGTATTGCCGGCGCGGGCTGTCAGCAGCATTTCGCCCTCAAGCAGGCGGATCAAGCGTTGGCTGCGATCAAAATGCACATCCACCGCGCTGCCGGTGTTGAGCTGCAACCGGCTGCCATCGGCCAATTGCACGTTGCGCCGCTGGCCGACGGGGCTGCGGTAGTCAGCGGTCAATGGCGGCAAAATATGCTGCTGGCGCAGGCCCCAGGCGGTGGCCGAGCCGGCACCGAGGACCAGCAGCAGCTTGAGGGCCTGGCGCCGGCTGCGGGATTGGGGCGCGCTCAACGCGGCATGCGCCAGCGGCGAGGGCATGCCGCGCAGGCGCTGGTTGACGCGCTGAATATGCTCCCACGCGCGTTGATGTTCGCTGTGGGCGTTCAGCCATTGTTGCCAGGCCGCTTGCTGGCGCGGGTTGAGCGCGCCTTGCTGCATTTCCAGCAACCAATGCACCGCCTGCTCGGCGACCTGAGTCGAAAAGTTCATAGGGCGAAGTAGCAGCGCATCGCCGCTTTATTCAGGTGGCGTTTGACCGTGGCGATGGAAATGCCCAGCTCGGCGCCGATTTGTGCGTAGCTCAAGCCGTCGAGCTGGGCCAGCAGGAACGCACGTTTGACCAGGGTAGGCAGGCCGTCGAGCAATTGGTCCAGCTCCAGCAGGGTTTGCAGGATGATGGCGCGTTCTTCTTCCGAGGGCGCCACGTGTTCAGGGCTCTGCGCCAATGCCTCAAGGTAGGCGCGTTCCAGGTCCTGGCGGCGGTAGAAGCTGAACAACACGCGCTTGGCAACGGTGGTGAGGAAGGCACGAGGTTCGATCAGCGTTGGGGTTTCCCGTGCGCTGAGCACGCGGATGAACGTGTCCTGCGCCAGGTCGGCTGCGCTTTCCGGGCAGCCGAGCTTGCGTCGCAACCAGCCGGTGAGCCAGTGGTGATGGTCGTTGTACAAAACTTCGACGGTATTGGACGGCTGCAACGCAATCACTCCACAAGCATGGGCATGCTTTAGAGAACAAGAATTGTTCGCATTGTAGGGCGCATGACAAGGTTCGGCAATCGGCCAGCGCAGATCAATCATCCGTTCTCTTTTGCTTATGAGAATATTTATCATTAATATTGCGCACTGATGAACTTGGCGCCTCCGGCATGAAAAGCAAACGCTCACTTCCTGTTACCTACCGACTGGCTGTCACCTCGCGCGTGCTGGCAGCGGTGGTGGGCGGCTATTTGCTGGCGTCCCTGGCCAGCATCTGCCTGGCGCTGTGGATGCCAACGTCGCGTGCCGACGCCGTAATCACCGGGATGATGAGTTCGTTTGTGTTTTACCTGCTGGCGGTGCTCTGGTGTTTCGCCTGCCGTACGGCGTGGCGCGCCTGGTGTGGGGTGATGCTTCCCAGTGCACTGTTTGCCACCCTGGCAGGCGTGGGTGTGTGGATGGCGCGCACATGAAAGAGGGCTTTCGCCAGGCCATGGCCTGGTTGCACACATGGGCGGGATTGATTTTTGGCTGGCTGCTGTTTGCGATTTTCCTGACCGGCACCTTGTCCTATTTCAAGGACGAAATTACCCACTGGATGCAGCCCGAAGTGCACGCCCACCCGCTGGACGATGCGCGCAGTCTCGCTGCCGCACACACCTATTTGCAGCAACATGCGCCGACTGCCGCACGCTGGTTTATCACCTTGCCGGACAGCCGCGATCCGGGTCTGTCGGTGATGTGGCAAGACACACTCGACCCCGGCAAGCGCGGCAACTTTATCCGCAAGGTCCTCGACCCTGTCACCGGCCAACCCGTCCAGGCCCGCGAAAGCATGGGCGGCGACTTCTTCTATCGATTCCACTTCCAACTGCAAATGCCTTACCCGTGGGGGCGTTGGCTGTCGACCATTGCCGCGATGGTGATGTTCGTCGCGTTGATCACCGGCATCATCACCCACAAGAAAATCTTCAAGGACTTCTTCACCTTCCGCCCACGCAAAGGCCAGCGTTCGTGGCTGGACGGGCATAACGCGGTAGGCGTGCTGGTGTTGCCGTTTCACTTGATGATCACCTACAGCAGCCTGGTGATATTTATGAACATGGTGATGCCAGCGCCTATCACTGCCTTCTACGGCAGCGACAGTCGCGGGTTTTTCAATGAAGTGTTCCCCGCGATCAACAATGCGCCAGCGCTTGGCCAGCCGGGCAAATTGCTGCCGTTGTGGCCGATGTATGAGCAGGCCCGCACGCAATGGGCGGGCGGCCATGTCGGTCGTTTGGTGGTGAATAACCCGAGTGATGTGAATGCCTCGGTCAATGTGGTCCGCGCTGGTACCGACAGTGTGGTGCAGGATTTCGGCAGCACCCTGTCTTTCAATGGCACCACTGGCCAGCTGTTGCGGGTGAGTGGCGAGCAGTCCCTGCCGGCGGCAATCAGCGGCAGTTTCTATGGCCTGCACATGGGCCATTTCGCTGGCCCGGTGCTGCGCTGGCTGTACTTCATCTGCGGCCTGGCGGGCACGGCGATGATCGGCACCGGCTTGGTCATATGGCTCGGCAAGCGTCAGCTCAAGCACGCTAAAAGCGCGGTGATGCCGTTTGAACTGCGGCTGGTGGAGGTGCTGAATATCGCCAGCATGTCCGGGCTGGTGCTCGCTGTCGCAGGGTTTTTCTGGGCCAACCGCTTGTTGCCGGTGAGCTTCGCCGAGCGCTCCGATTGGGAAATAAATAGCTTCTTTATTGCCTGGGGC
Organism: Pseudomonas sp. AP19; assembly: GCF_001728855.1. Taxonomy (NCBI): domain Bacteria; kingdom Pseudomonadati; phylum Pseudomonadota; class Gammaproteobacteria; order Pseudomonadales; family Pseudomonadaceae; genus Pseudomonas; species Pseudomonas sp. AP19. Next base: position 103,363 of record NZ_LXJP01000014.1, read on the forward strand.
CTGAGCCTGTTGCACGCCGTGCTGCGTCGAGGCCGCCAGGCTTGGGTTGAGCAATTGAGTCTCGGCGCGCTGCTGTTAGCGGCGGTTCCACTGCTGAACGCACTGACCACCGCGCAGCACTTGGGCGTGTCACTGGCCAGCGGCGACTGGGCCATGGCCGGCTTCGACCTGACCTGCCTGGGCAGCGGCGTGTTCCTCGCGTGGGCCGCCTGGAAGATGCACCACCGCAGCGCGCCGCAGCTCAAGGTCGAACGGGCACGCGGATTGACGCTCACGCAGGAGGCGAACTGAATGCTGCTCGCATTGCTGATGTGCTACGCCGGGTTTGCCGCGCTGTGCCTGTCCACCGATCGGCATCATGGCGAACTGCTGCACAGCAAGCCTTCGCGACCGCGACGCCTGACGTTACGTATGGGCGGTGGGTTGCTGCTGGTGCTGTCGACGTGGCCGGCGGTGGCCACCTCGGGTTGGGCTCAAGGTTTAGTGGAGTGGTGCGCCGTGTTGATGCTCAGCGCACTGTTGCTGGTGTTGCTGTTGCCGTATCGACCAAGGCTGGCCTTGAGCCTGGCGGGTGTCGGCCTGCTGGCCAGCCCGGTTGCTGCCTTCGCCCTGTGCTGAGCCTGCCATGATGATCAGCACGCCACCCGAATCCCAGGACCGCCCGCCTACCGATGCGGCCGGTGGGCGGGCGCATTTCCTGCAGGTGTTTTTATCCCAGCGCTCGCAAATGGAGGCGCTGGTCAGCCGACGCGTGGGTTGCCGTGCCACGGCGGCCGACCTGGTGCAAGACCTGTTCCTGCGCTTTTGGCGTCGACCGCTGGTGCAGGTCGAAGAGCTCAGCACCTACCTGTTGCGCTGCGCGGGCAACATCGCCATCGACCATTTGCGCAGTGAGGGCGCGCGCGTGCGCAGCAGCGAAGGCTGGTTGCCGGAACAACAGGGCAACCAGGGCTGCGAACCCCAGGCAGCCCTCGAAGCGGGCAATGACCTGCGCCACGTCGAAGCTGCCTTGCGCAGCTTGCCGGAGCGCACCCGGCAGATTTTCCTGCTTAACCGCATCCACGGCCGCAAATACTCGGAAATTGCCAAGGCCATGGGGCTGTCCCAAAGCGCCGTGGAAAAACATATGATGCGTGCCCTCGAAGCCTGCAAGGCTAGCCTTCGCGAACCACCGCAGCCACGCACGCCAGGGAAAGCACCGTGAACGTTACCCCTACGCCCGCCCAGGAGCAGGCCGCACTCGACTGGCTGAGCCTGTTGCACGACGAGCCCAGCAGTGGCGACCAGGCCACGTTCAGCCGCTGGTTGCGGGCCGATCCCGCCCACATCCACGCCTATGCCCGGGCCCAGGTGCTGTGGGAGTTGAGCGAGGTGCCCGCGCGCGCACTCGCGGACGAAGATGCCGTGGCGTTGCAGGGCTACCTCCATTCAATGAACCGCTCAAAACGCGTGCGTGTTGTGCGCGGCGCCGGTGCCTTGGCCATGGCCGCGTGTTTGCTGGTGATGCTGTCCCTGGGCGCGGGTTGGCAGCCATCGCGCTGGGTTGATGACTTCGGCGCCGACTACGTGACCGCGCCAGGCGAGGTCAAGACCGTGACCCTGGCCGATCAAACCCGAGTGACCCTGGATGCCGACAGCGCCATTGCCGTGGACTTCAGCCATGGCGAGCGGCACATCCGGTTGCGCCGTGGCGCGGGTTTTTTCAGCGTGACTCACACGGGTCAGCCTTTTGTGGTCGAGGCAGGCAGCGGCGAGGCGCGGGTCTTGGGCACGCAGTTCGAAGTGCGCCTGCAACCGGCCGGGGCCGAGGTGACGGTGCTGTCCGGCCGGGTCGGCGTAACGCCGTCCAGGCAAGCTCAGCAGCAAATCCTGACGGCCGGCCAGCAGGTGGCCTACGTCGAGGGTGTGGCCGATGTGCTGCACGCGGTCGACAGCGAATCGCGTCTGGCCTGGCGTGACGGTTGGCTCAATTACTACAAAGCACCGTTGGCCGACGTGGTTCAGGACCTTCGCCGTTACTACCCTGGGCGAATCCTTCTGCTCAACGATGAGATGGCCGCCAAGCGTATCAGCGGCAGTTTTCCGAGCAAGGACCCGGTGGCGGTTTTGAGTGCCTTGCAGGCGGTTCTGGGCTTTGAACAACACACTGTTTTAGGGCGCATGATCGTGTTGCGCTAGACACGATCGGTGGGTTCACCACCGCCATTTACAAAAAAACGCCCCGCTAAAATTTCTTCCAGGCAGCTATAGGCCAGGTACCACGCTGCCTGCAGACCTTTCATTTAACCTTCATCGCAATGGCCCAAACCTGTCACCAAACCGTTACACGCGGCAAGGATGATCCCCGGATTCCTGAGCAGGTGGTCAGGAAGATTGGCGTCGCCGTTCACCCGGTTTTGACCGCCAGCACCTCCCTCCATAACAACAGATAGATGCACGTAAGGGATCTACTCGTGAAGATCAACACACTCTCTGCCCTGCTGTTCGCTTCGGGCCTAGGAAGTTTTGCGCCACTGGTTCTGGCAGACACCACGCAGGATGTCGGTTCGGTGGACGTCGCCGGTAAACAGAGCCTGGGCAACGGCCACATGATTCGCGAAGAAAGTGCCAAGGCGCGGTCGACGGTGACCAAGGAAGCCATGGACGAAATGTCGGGGACCGCCAACGCCATCGACAAACTCAAATACACGCCGGGCATCAACGTTTCCAGTGATGACGCCAGCGGCACCAGCGGCACCAACTTCACCATGCGGGGCATGAACTCCGACCAGATCGGGGTTTCCGTCGATGGCGTGCCGATCAACGACTCGGGCAACTACAGCGTCTATTCAAACCAGTTGGGCGACCCGGAAAACCTCGCCGAAGTATTCGCCACCCAAGGCTCTTCGGAAGCGGACGGCCCGCACATCGGCTCCAGCGGCGGCAACATCGGCATGATCACTCTGCGGCCGACCAAGGAGTCCGGGGTGTTCGCCAAACAGATCGTCGGCGCCAACGATTTGCGCAAGACATTCGTGCGGGTCAATACCGGCGATTTTGGTGGCCTCAAGACCTGGGTCTCGGCGTCTCACCTGGAAGGTGACAAGTGGCGCGGCAAAGGCACGCTGCGCAGCGACAAGGTCGAGTGGAGCAGCCTGTTTGAAGACGGCAGCGGCAACTCCACACTGGCCACGATCAAGTACAACAACCAGGAAAACTACAACTACAACACCCTGAGCAAGTCGCAATTCGAGACAGAAGGGCGCCGCAAGGACTACTCGGAAACCCCGGTTTACAAGTCGGGTCTGCTGTCGTCGTCCTACAAGCTCAACCGCAACCCGTTCGAAAGCGTCAACGCCACGCTCACTCAGCGCTGGCAGCTGCAGGACAACCTGTCGTTGACGGTCACGCCTTATTATTACTGGGCCAACGGCGGCAGTTTCAGCGGCCAGACCGCGTCGAACCTGGGGCCCAAGTCCGACAAGGCGGGCAACTACGACCTGAGCAACCTGAAATCGCTCAACTACTATCGCCCTTCGTGGACCGAAACCTGGCGCCCTGGCGTCACCGCCAAAATGAAATGGGACATCAACGAAGCACACAGCCTGGACTACGGCTATTGGTATGAACGTGCTCGTCAGCGCCAGACCCAGCCCTTTATCGGGATCAATGGCGAAGGTGCACCCGATGATGTGTGGGGTGACTACAACAGCGGCGGCCAGGTGGTCGACAAGAACGGCGCAACCGTACAGGGGCGTCATTACTACACCATCACCCCGGCTCAGAAGCTCTGGGTTCAGGACAGCTGGCAAGCCACGCCGGACCTGAGTTTTGTCGGTGGCGTCGCCTACCAGTACGTCGAGCGCGACGGCAACAATCTGGGCAGCCTGTACGACACGCCGGAAAAACGTAACACCCGCTACCACCAGTTCCTGCCGAACTTCAGCGCCAAGTACCAGGTCGACGAAAGCAACCAGGCGTTCTACAACGTCACCCGCAACATGCGCACGCCGCCAAACTATGTGCTGTACAACAAGGGCGACTCGGTCAGCCTGAAGCCTGAGTTGAGCTGGAACCAGGAACTGGGCTGGCGCTACACCGAAGACACCCTGGCGCTGAGCGCGACCTTGTTCTACATCAGCTTCAAGGATCGCCAGTTGTCGACCACCGACTTGAACGGTGACTACGCGGTGATCAACGTCGGCAAGGTCGACAACAAAGGCCTGGAGTTGGAATGGAGCGGCCTGTTGCCGCACAACTTCAACTACTACGCCTCCTACACCTACACCCAGTCTGAGCAGAAAGACAATCTGCTCAGCAAGAATGTGTTGCTGCCGACAGCGGGCAAGCAACTGGCCAACGTGCCGGAAAACATGTTCAACCTGGTGTTCGGCTATGACGACTCGCGTTTTTACGGCAACGTTGCGGGCAAATACGTCGGCAGTTTCTACGGCGATTTGACCAACGACGAAAAAATCTCCGGCCGTACCGTGTTTGACCTCAACGCCGGTATCTACTTGCCGGTCGACAAGAAAGTCATCAAGTCCGCGGCCCTGCGCTTCTCGATGCTTAACGTGTTCGACAAGGAATACTTGAGCTCGGCGCGCACCGTGTCGTTCAACTCGGCACCGGTAAACGGCCTGGCGCCGAGCACGGCGTATTACAACGTGGGTGAGGAGCGCACGGCGATGGTGTCGCTGGAAGCCAACTTCTAATTCAAGCTGGCGTTGAGCTGAATGTGGGAGCGGGCTTGCTCGCGAAAGCGGAGTGTCAGTCGCCACATCTATTGACTGATCCACCGCCTTCGCGAGCAGCTCGCGCCCACATTTGATCTGCAGTGTTTTACAAATTGGGTGACTTCAGCGCGGCCATAATCGCATCCGGGTTGTAGTCGCGAATCAGCGTGCCATTCACGTCCACAAATGGGATACCGCCGCCGCCCAAGGCCTCATAGGCCTTGCGCGCCTGGGCGTCCTTCTCGATATCCAGCGCCTGGTACGGAATGCCTTTCTGATCCAGAAAGCGCCGGGTCTGCTTGCAGTAGCCACACCACTCGGTGGCGTAGAGCACCACGCGCGCTGAGGCGCGCACCTGCTCGGACACCACCTGCGAGGGGTTGAACAGCCGCTCGACCTTGCCCCAGTTCTGGAAGAACACCACGACCAGCAATACCAGCAGGACTTTCTTGAAAACCCCGCCAAGCATCAGTTACGGCGCTTGAGCTGGTCGGTCAATTGGGTCGGCAGACCCTTGATGATCAGGGTGCCGGCGGCCTCGTCGTATTCGATCTTGTCGCCCAGCAGGTGCGCTTCAAAGCTGATCGACAGCCCCTCGGCACGCCCGGTGAAACGACGGAACTGGTTGAGAGTGCGTTTGTCGGCCGGGATCTCCGGCGACAGGCCGTAGTCCTTGTTGCGGATATGGTCGTAGAACGCCTTGGGCCGATCTTCATCGATCAAACCCGACAGCTCTTCCAGGCCCATCGGTTCGCCAAGCTTGGCCTGGCTGCTGGCGTAGTCCACCAGGGTCTTGGTTTTCTCACGGGCCGATTCATCCGGCAGGTCTTCGCTTTCGACGAAGTCGCTGAACGCCTTGAGCAGGGTGCGGGTTTCGCCCGGGCCGTCGACGCCTTCCTGGCAACCGATAAAGTCGCGGAAATACTCCGAGACCTTCTTGCCGTTCTTGCCCTTGATAAAGGAGATGTATTGCTTGGACTGCTTGTTGTTTTGCCACTCGGACACGTTGATCCGCGCTGCCAGGTGCAATTGGCCCAGGTCCAGGTGGCGCGACGGGGTCACGTCCAGCTCGTCAGTCACCGCCACGCCTTCGCTGTGGTGCAGCAGGGCGATGGCCAGGTAGTCGGTCATGCCTTGTTGATAGTGGGCAAACAGCACGTGGCCGCCGGTGGAAAGGTTGGACTCCTCCATCAGCTTTTGCAGGTGCTCGACCGCCGTGCGGCTGAAGGTGGTGAAGTCCTGGCCGCCGTCGAAATACTCCTTCAACCAGCCGCTGAACGGGTGCGCGCCGGACTCGGCATGGAAGAAGCCCCAGGCCTTGCCTTGTTTGGCGTTGTAGCTCTCGTTGAGGTCGGCAAGCATGTTCTCGATGGCGGCGGATTCGGACAACTCCGAATCGCGGGCATGCAGAACTGCGGGTGTGCCGTCGGGTTTTTTGTCGATCAGGTGAACAATGCAATGACGGATCGGCATAGGCTTCTCGGCTGGTTGAAGGGGAGCGGTTGGCCTCCCCGAAAAGTCGCCCAGTGTACCGCACCCATTGGCCAAGACACGTGTCCAAGGGTGCTTTGGTCGCTCTCCGACGGGCTATATGCCTTTTTTTCACGGTTTAGAGCGATAAAGCTGACCAAATGGGTATGTTGAGGCGGATATTTCCCCGTCTCTGTGCTAGTTTTGCCCCGTCTTACGCCAAGTCTCGGCGTTAAGCGTGCATTCAGCATCTGTCAGGTCGAACCAATCCCCGTTTCAAGCATCTATAACCCCGATCTCCGTGGTTATAGCCGGGGGTGCCAGACCATGACGGTCGGGCTCGACGGCTGACACTGCACTCTGCAATCCATATGAATTTGATAGGGAAGGAACACCACAATGGCTATTACTAAAGACCAACTGATCGCTGACCTGGCTGAAGCAGTAGACGCACCGAAAACTACCGTGCGCGCTCTGCTGGACCAACTGAGCCAAGTTGTTGCTGATCAGCTGGAAAACGGCGGCGAAATCACTCTGCCAGGCGTTGGCAAACTGAAAGTGACCGAGCGTCCAGCCCGTACTGGCCGTAACCCTTCGACTGGCGCCGCCATCGAAATCGCTGCCAAGAAAGTTATCAAGCTGGTTGTGGCCAAAGGCCTGACCGACGCTGTTAACAAGTAAGACGCAGCAAAAAAAACCGTGCTTCGGAGCGATCCGGGCACGGTTTTTTGTTGCCTGCGGTTTAACCGTGGGTCAGTCGCGAACCCAGCGTTGGCGCCAGATCTGCTGCTCGTTCTTGGTCTGGAAAGTCCAGGCCACGAAACGGCTTTGCTTTTGGCCCTGGGACATTTCCACCACCTGGCTTTCCAGCACGCCGGCTTTTTTGAGCGCTGTCTCAATCGCGGGCAAATTCGACGCTTTTGACACCAGTGTGCTGAACCACAACACCTTGTGGGCAAAATGCGCGCTCTCAGCGATCAGTTGCGTGACAAAACGCGCTTCGCCGCCTTCACACCACAACTCCGCCGATTGCCCGCCGAAGTTCAGCACCGGCAGCTTGCGCTTGGGATCAGCTTTACCCAGGGCGCGCCATTTACGCTCGCTGCCCTTGGTGGCTTCGTCCATGGACGCGTGGAAGGGCGGGTTGCACATGGTCAGGTCAAAGCGCTCACCCGGCTCCAGCAAGCCCAGCAGGATCTGCTTGGGGTTGGGTTGCTGGCGCAGTTGGATGACCTTGCTCAGGTCATTGGACTGCACGATAGCCTTGGCGGCGGCCACAGCGATAGGATCGACCTCGGAACCGAGGAAATTCCAGCGATATTCCATATAGCCAATCAGCGGGTAGACGCAGTTGGCGCCCATGCCGATGTCCAGCACCTTGACGATAGAGCCGCGTGGAATCTTGCCGTCGTTAACGCTGGCCAGCAGGTCGGCGAGGAAGTGCACATAGTCGGCCCGCCCCGGCACTGGCGGGCAGAGGTAATCCTGCGGGATATCCCAATGCTGGATGCCATAGAACGATTTAAGCAGTGCCCGGTTAAACACCCGCACCGCGTCCGGGCTGGCGAAGTCGATACTCTCTTTGCCATAAGGGTTGATGATTACGAATTTCGCCAGTTCCGGCGTGGTCTTGATCAGCGCCGGGAAGTCGTAACGGCCTGTGTGGCGGTTGCGCGGGTGCAAGGTAGCCTCTTTGCGCGGCGCGACGGGCTTGGCCGGGGCTGCGGTTTTAGGCTTCTTGCGCGGTGGTTTGGGTGTGCTGGGGGCGGTCATGTTGATTCTGGTGTGGGCTCAAAGTGGTGGGTATTGTCACACATTCCTGACTGAAAACAGGAATATCTAGCTTTGGGAGAGTAACCAGAATGCGCGTAAAAACGGAATTATAACGTGAAGAGTTATTCTTTAATGGTTAGCTGACCTGTTATTTCTGACAGTAGATTATTGATTTTTCAGTGTGTTAATTTTTTATTGAAAAACACAGGTTGTGTCTCAATCTACTTAAGGTAATACACAATGAATAAGCACTTTTCTGTCATTTTAGTTGGGTCGATCTTGCTGGCGATGAATGCGTGGGCGGCTGAGGAGTCTCCTTCGGAGAATACGATGAATGGTAAAGCCGCCGGGACTATTATTGTAGAGTCAGCAGGCGCGTCTGCGTTTCGGGTCAGTGATGGCGACTTTGCCGATCCGCTCACTATTGGAGTGGCTGGGGCTTCACTCAGAGAAGGTAAAAACCTCTTTATTGAAAATAATGGTTCAAAGGCGACTAATATTAGCGTCCAGAATACGACCCTTTCTTCTCCGCTGAATCTTCCAGCGGGATCAAATGTCCAGTTTACTGTTACTTCGGGCAAATGGGTTTCTAAGGGGGTCAGGACGAATGGGAAAGTGGGTGATCCGGGTACGGGCCAGGTAAATGTTCCGCCTGTATCGCAATAAGCCCGCCCTCAACCTGCTGCTCGCTCGTGGCAAGTTGATAGTTGCCATATTGATCAAAAAGCGCCCATAAAAAAGAGACCTGAGAAGGTCTCTTTTTTACATGGTTTCCAGCTTACAGACTGGAGATCCACACATGTGCTCGGCCAGCTTACCCAACGCCCGCTCAGCCTCGGCCAACTTGGCGGGTTCCTTCTCGATCACTTCAGCCGGCGCATTGTCCAAAAACGCCGAGTTGGACAGCTTGCCGTCCACTTGCTGCACGGCCAAGCTCGTACAAAGAGCATGGCAAAGACATAGTGATCGGCAGTGTGCTACGCGGGTTTGAGTATGCGAAAGCGCAAGTCAGAGCCAAGGTTGAGCATCCGTTTCGGGTGATCAAGCGCCAGTTTGGCTATACGAAAGTGCGCTTTCGTGGTCTGACGAAAAGCAGTGCTCAGCAGACGACGTTGTTCGCCTTGTCGAACTTGTGGATGGTGCGAAAACGATTGTTGAATACTGGAGAGGTGCGCCTGTAATGCGGGCTAATCGCCCTGAAACAGCGCGACTTAGAGGAAAATCATGAATTAAGAAGTGGAAAGGTCTAATGATTCGACCGAATCAGCGCTTTTTGAACCTCACGCAAAGAGGGGATCAAAAAACGGTGGGTACTTCAGACCTTCCTTAGGGGGTGCACTTTCAACTTGGTGGCGGCGTGTATCAGGCCGATGCCGGCTCCCGAGTGCATCGGGAGCGCGGTGTTAGCGAGATCTCCATCGTGAGTAGGAGATGTTCCTTGGTTAAACTCGATTAGCCAATGAGGCGTCCATGTCCAGTACGAACATGCGCCATTTTGAATGTCTTATTCTTTTGATTTCTGCGACGCCAACGAAATCCCGAATAGGACCCCGGCAAAACGAGCCGTATATTTTTTTGTAGTTCTGCGCTTGAAGTGACGTGATCAATTCGCTGAGCGGTATCTGACCCTTTGGGCGAATAATATCGATATTATGGGCCGCTGCTAATTGTTTCATTACTTTGTCCAGGTCTTGCGGCGTTTTGAGAATATTGTTGGTTACCATGTCTTTAGGCTTGAACTCGGTCAAGATATAGTCGGGTGCTAATTTGGGGTTAAGTGAATTGTGTGCTTTGCTTATATAGTTTCCATTCAGCCTTCCCGAAAGATGCTGTAGCAATCGGCTATCATCTGTCGCAATTGACGCGCCTTTAGGTGCTAAAAAATGAAGGTCCACTCCTGATGGAAGAGCGAATCGGAACTTCTCGGCACGCGACGCTCCGTGGCTGTAAATATACGCTTTAGTAGCGTTCGGACCTCCGCTGTAAAGCTCATATGAAGCGGGTCCATTGTGAAAACCAAGACTCCGTGTCTTAACGGTCAGCGTTTCAACGCCCATCTGGCCTTTGGCTATGCTGCTGTGTTGATACGCGAGACTGGTTTCCCTGGCTGCCCCCTTTGCCCCTGCTCTTGCAGCGCGCAAAGCTAGCCCGGCGCCTGCGCCTGCTTCGAGCAGACCGGTCCCGAGTGCAGCCCAACCTAATGCTTCTGAGAGGTCAGGGTCACTTTCTCGTAGTGCCGCAGAGGCGATACCAAAGCCCGCGGACACAGTAGCTAAACCTACCGCTGCTACCGTCCACCCTATTGAAGCACCGCCGGTAAAGGGTGCCAGTGCGATACCGATTACGCCGATCCCCACAGCGGCTACAACCGGGTTTTCGATCGCTGGCGCGTGGGTAATGACAGAGTATTGGTTCAAGACCTCCGCGAACCCAGAGGGGTCACTTTTATTGACCGGGTCGTTGCTGCAATACCGATATCGATTTGATCCACCTGCACCAAACGGACTGATAGGGTCAGGAGCGTCAAAGCTTTGTTTCGCGGGATTGTAGACTCTCGCTCCGTTCCCCAGAGGATAATTACCGGTAACGCTGTCCATGGGGTGGCCGTTAAACCCAACCCACGAGCGCTGATCGATGGTATGAGGGCGATAGCCGTATGGCGTGTAAACAAAGTATGAAATTGAATTGGTAGACAGGTCGTAACTGGCAATCACCGAGCCTTTGATGTCTTTTACCTCGAAACTGCGGCTTGTTGTTGGCATGTTGCTGTCTTGGTTGATACTCTGCTGCAGCAATAAGCAGGAAGTGCTCTGGTTCATCAAAATAGAAGTGCGGTAGCTAAAAACTCCATTGCTGCTAAATACACCTTTCCGAGCGTATTGGAAGTCATCTTTATAATAGTACTGGTCGTAGTGGTTCGTACCTGAGCACCCAGCGAGTCGGCCAATGTTGTCGTAATGGTAGTCGAAACGTTGTTGTGCGTCACTGTGAACGGTTAATTGACCCTGGATATTGTAAGTGAGTGGGAAGCCGTCTTTGTTTATAAGATAACCAAGGCTGTCATATTTATAAGAATGAGTTTGTTGAGTCTTACCTCTCTGAAGTGTAGTGGATTGAGGTTGGCAGGGGTCTGCAGCCCCAAATGTGTATTTATCGATAAACGTACTGCCATTGCTTGTCACGGTACATTGAATCAGGTTGCCGGCCATGTCGTATATAAAATCCTGTCGGTCAATCACATAGCGGTCAGGCGTGGAGGGTTTATGGGGGCCGCTGCACAGATAGGTTTCGAGTTGCCCTCTGAAATCGTAACGGTACTCTTCCTTGCGCAACAGTGATGCATCTTGCAGTATTTCCATTTCAGCGATTAAAGAGGTGGTATACGTTGTTTTTAATGTAAGGAGTGGAAAATCTGTGGCATTGAATTGACGTTGAATTTCTTGACCGGATGCGTTGTAAGTGTACGCAGTCGTCATGGTCTTACCATGGGTTAGATCATTCAATGTTTCGGATTCCAGTCTACCTAGCGGGCCATATATAAAGTCTACGGTCAGCGTTGCGCTGGCGCTGTTCAGTAGACGGCCTTGGGTGTCGTAAGTGTATTGAGTGCTGTTACCGAACGCATCAGTTGATCGCAGTAAGAGGCCTTGAATGGAGTATTCGTATCTTGCTTGAGAGGTAGTTGAATCACTACCTCGGTAAATGCCTCCGGTAATGGTTTCAGTAAGGGTACGGGTTTGCGCGTCCCAAGCATTGCTCAGCTTAATGCGAGTAGATGAGGTGTTCGTTGCGCTGGGTTGAGTATCTGCTTTGCCCCAATTCCCGCTGCCGATATAGGCATAGTTCACTTTAGTGCCGCCGAGTACGGTAGCCGTCACGCGGCTCAGGCCATCTACTGTCTGGGTGCCCAGTGAAACTGTTTGGCCGCTGGATTCCAGCTTGGCAGCTGTCGCTACGGGTGCTTGGATATGGGCAGGAAAGTCATTAATCGTTGTGATACCGGCGGTTTCCACACGGCTTACGCGACCAAAAGCGTCGTAATTACGGTGAATCGCATATGCCTCGCTTGAAGTCTCGGTGGTCAGACGACCCAGGGCGTTGTAGCGATACGTCTGTGAGCTCACGAACTTACCATTGGCATGAAGATACGACTCGTGGCGTTGTTCTCCACCGGGTTCGTCGAATACCTGTATGGTGCGCCCGCCCGTTTCACTGCCTTGTGCTACCCAGGTTGAGGTCTTGCGGTTGACCGGGTCGTACGAAAAATTCTCGGTCTCACCACTCGCGGCCCACTTGATTTCTGAGAGCTGCCCCCAGCGGTCATAGCTGAAGTTACGTGTTTGCGTGGGCAATTGCGTTTTATTGGCGGTGTAGTCGAATTGTGTCGTGGACGCCTCTCGACCTTGGGCGTCGTAAGTTATTTCGTATAACTTCAGCCATGAACCATCAGTGTGTAGCCACTCGTTTCGGATGGGGCGGCCCAACGTATCAAATACGTCTCTGCTTTGTTCTCCGAACGGGCTGGTACGCGTTACTTGAGTTTCGGTGCCAGCGTCTACGTAGGTGAAAGTGGTCGTGCCTTTGAGCTCGGGCTCGCCGTCATATACGGTTTGTTGGATTATACGGCGCTGCGCGTCGTATTCATAAAGGGTCGTATTGTCTTGGGCATCAATGTGGGACTTAAGCAAGCCGGTGAGCGTTTGAATGACTTGAGTTCCGGTGACTGCAGGTGCAGTGCCCGCGGTCACATTAGTGGTTGTAGTGAGTTGATTGTTGGAAAGCCCGTAGCCGATCGCAGTACTGACTACAGAGCCCGGAACGACCTTGCCGGCGGCGTCAAGGATAGATTGCGTGCTGTTCAATAACCGCCCATGGTGAGGTGAATTAATGTCAGTATCATAAGTATTCTCTTCAAGCACCATGTTGCCGTTCGCCCATGATGAGAGCCTGCCATTGGCATCCCCAACCGGGTTATAGATTGTCAATTTTTTCGAAGGTTTGAGGGTTGGACCTTTTACCAGGGCGTCTTTGACCGGCAGCCCATCGTAACTGTAGAAGGTCCACTGCAAGTCAGTCCGTTGGCCGTTGTTCAGGGTATAGACCTTTTCGGATTCGACGTGAACCTTGAAGTAATTTGGGTCGCCAGGGCAACGAATGGCCACCGGGAGGTTGAAGGTCTGTTGACCGTTACTGGTGACGTAAGGCGAAATAACCTTTTGGCGCAGCTCACGTGTACCCCAGGTCAACCCGGCTTTACCGAACAGCTGGAATCCCCAGCCGATAGGGTTTGCGTAATCACCTATGGCCGCAATAACACTCAAAGGCGTTGTGGGAGTGTTAACTCTTTCTGTTTTGACGAGTATGTCTTCTTCCAACATTCCCCGATAATAAGTCCACTCCGTTGTTACGCCGTTTTCTGTCTTTGAAATGATGTTGCCTAAGGTGTCCATTGTGATAACGACGACTTCCTTGCGAGCGGTCAGGTCGGGGTTGGTGTAGGTCGTGCTAGTGGTGCTTTCAATACGGTCTGGGAGGGGGTCATTAGCGGCACCCGTGAGGACAGTCCCTCCGTTTTTCACGGTTCTACTTAACTCAACGGTTTTCAATAATAAGCCATCTACCCAAGTTGTTTCTTTTGTCGGTAGGCGGTTGGTCGAAAACTGATATTCAGTTTTTTTATTGCCTATCTCCGTTACTGAGGTGATTTGGTTGCCTTTTGAGGTGGTGTAAATATATTGATTGTTTTGTATGATGGTCGCGTTGTTGTCGGTAATAAGGTGGTTGGAAACTTTGCCGTTCTGATAACTAATTGCCTCCGTGAGTCCGCTGCTGTGTTTTATTTTGCTGATAGAGCCGGTGTACTCGAACGCTGTCGTGTCTATCTGGTTGCTCTGCCGTACTGTACTCAACAAGCCCTCGGTAAATTGAAAATCCATCGTGTAATTGTCGTTGGTTCCTGGCCATACATCGAAAGTGACCTTCATTTTGCTGCCGAGCATGGTGTAACCAACGGTCAATAGGGTTCCTGACTCGTCGGCTACTGACTGTAGGCGTGGGAGCCACAGGTCTATGAGTGAGTTGGTTTCTTTAATCAAATCCCATTGGAGGTAAATTTTATGCCCAGAGGGTGAACTTATTGTAGTTGGAAGATAATAGCCTTCATCTATTTGCGGGTTGGATGAGGGGGCTCGGAATTTGGTAAGACGTTCTTGTTTTCCACTTTTATGTGTGAATTTAAGTTGCTTGCTATCCCGGCTGATAACGACGTGGGGTAAGGCAATATCGCTTTTTCCGTCCCATGTCTAACTGGCTCCGTTCTCTAAGTAAATTTCGCCGAAATTGTTGCTCGGAAGTGTTGGTAGAAGGTCTTCGTAAAAATAAGCATGGTTAAATCGGATACTACAATTTTCGAGGTAGTGGGTGCCGCGGCCCGACGTGTGGTAAACCTTCAGATCCAAAGTCGGGCCCAACCCATTATTTCCAACTAATTCAGCTATCGGGATAAATGTGCAAAATGCGCCCGAAAAGGGGTCGACCCCATGAATATTCGGGCTACCTTCGTCAACGATACGTTGTTCAACAGCTGTCGAATTAGCCATCTGGAAACTCCTTAAAAAGTAGGCTGCCTCCGTGCTCAAAATGATGCACGGCAGAGAGCTTTGTTTCAGAGTAATGCCGCTTTCCAGTGGGTTGATACTGTCAATGTTCACAGTTTTTTATAACTTTTCGCGCTTAAGTGTCTCCATAGTTAGATCAGTTAGTTTTGCGCAAAAAAAAGAGACCCGAAGGTCTCTCTTTTTATTCCAGCATTGACTTACAAGCTGGCAATCCGACTGCGTTGCTCCGCCAACTTGCCCTGAGCCTGTTCAGCTTCAGCCAACTTGGCGCGCTCCTTATCGATCACCTCCGCCGGCGCCTTGTCGACGAACGCCGCGTTGGACAGCTTGCCGCCCACTCGCTGCACTTCGCCTTGCAGGCGCAGGATTTCCTTATCGAGACGGGCCAATTCCGCGCCTTTGTCGATCAGGCCGGCCATCGGCACCAGCACTTCCATCTCGCCGACCAGCGCGGTCGCGGACAGCGGTGCTTCGGCGCCGTCAGCCAATACCGTGATCGACTCCAGCTTCGCCAGCTTCTTGAGCAGCGCGTCGTTCTCGCTGAGGCGACGCTGATCTTCGCTGCTGGCGTTCTTCACAAACACTGCCAACGGCTTGCCCGGCCCGATGTTCATCTCGGCACGGATGTTACGCGTGCCCATCATCAGGGTCTTGAGCCATTCGATATCGCTTTCGGCCGCCTCATCGATGCGCGCTTCATTGGCCACCGGCCAAGGTTGCAGCATGATGGTTTTGCCTTCGATACCGGCCAGCGGCGCGATGCGCTGCCAGATCTCTTCGGTGATGAACGGCATGAACGGGTGCGCCAGGCGCAGTGCCACTTCCAGTACGCGTACCAAGGTGCGACGGGTGCCCCGTTGGCGCTCGATCGGCGAGTTTTCGTCCCACAGCACGGGCTTGGACAGTTCCAGGTACCAGTCGCAATACTGGTTCCAAATGAACTCGTACAAGGCCTGTGCGGCCAGGTCGAAACGGAACTGGTCAAGTTGGCGGGTTACTTCGGCTTCGGTGCGCTGCAACTGCGAGATGATCCAGCGATCCGCCAGGCTCAGCTCAACTGCTTCGCCGTTCTGGCCGCAGTCTTCGCCTTTATCCAGCACGTAACGCGCGGCGTTCCAGATCTTGTTGCAGAAGTTGCGATAGCCTTCGACGCGGCCCATGTCGAACTTGATGTCGCGACCGGTGGACGCCAACGAGCAGAAGGTGAAACGCAGGGCGTCGGTGCCGTAGCTGGCAATGCCGTCGGCGAACTCGTCGCGGGTCTGCTTCTCGATCTTCTTCGCCAGTTTTGGCTGCATCAGGCCCGAGGTGCGCTTCTGCACCAGGGTTTCCAGGTCGATGCCGTCGATGATGTCCAGAGGGTCCAGGACGTTACCCTTGGACTTGGACATCTTCTGGCCCTGGCCATCCCGCACTAGGCCGTGTACGTACACGGTCTTGAACGGTACCTGCGGGGTGCCGTCCTCGTTCTTCACCAGGTGCATGGTCAGCATGATCATCCGGGCAACCCAGAAGAAAATGATGTCGAAGCCGGTCACCAGTACATCGGTGGAGTGGAATTTCTTCAGGAACTCGGTCTGCTGCGGCCAGCCCAGGGTGGAGAAGGTCCACAGGCCGGAGCTGAACCAGGTGTCCAGTACGTCGTTGTCCTGTTGCAGCGCAACGTCCGGGCCGAGGTTGTGCTTGGCGCGCACTTCGGCTTCGTCGCGGCCTACATAGACTTTGCCCGACTCGTCGTACCAGGCCGGAATGCGGTGGCCCCACCACAGCTGACGGCTGATGCACCAGTCCTGGATGTCGCGCATCCACGAGAAGTACATGTTTTCGTACTGTTTGGGCACGAACTGAATGCGGCCGTCTTCCACGGCAGCAATCGCAGGCTCGGCCAATGGTTTGGTGGACACGTACCACTGGTCGGTCAGCCACGGCTCGATGATGGTGCCGGAACGGTCGCCCTTCGGCACTTTGAGGCCGTGGTCGTCAACGCTCACCAGCAAGCCGGCAGCGTCAAAGGCGGCCACGATCTGCTTGCGCGCTTCGAAACGGTCGAGGCCGGCGTATTCGGCCGGGATCTTGCCGTCGATGCTGTCGTTCAGCGTGCCGTCCAGATTGAACACCTGACAGGCCGGCAATACGGCGGCGTTTTTGTCGAAGATGTTCAACAGCGGCAGGTTGTGGCGCTTGCCGACTTCGTAGTCGTTGAAATCGTGGGCCGGGGTGATTTTCACGCAGCCGGTGCCGAATTCAGGGTCACAGTAGTCGTCTGCGATGATCGGGATACGGCGACCCACCAACGGCAGCTCGACGAACTTGCCGATCAGCGCCTGGTAGCGCTCGTCGTTCGGGTTAACTGCGATGGCGGCGTCGCCGAGCATGGTTTCCGGACGGGTGGTGGCGACGATCAGGTAGTCGTTGCCTTCAGCGGTCTTGGCGCCATCGGCCAGCGGGTACTTGAGGTTCCACAGGAAACCTTTCTCGTCGTGGTTTTCCACTTCGAGGTCGGAAATCGCCGTGTGCAACTTGGTGTCCCAGTTGACCAGGCGCTTGCCACGGTAGATCAGGCCGTCTTCGTGCAGGCGTACGAAGGCTTCTTTCACGGATTCCGACAGGCCGTCGTCCATGGTGAAGCGCTCGCGGCTCCAGTCGACGGACGAACCCAGGCGACGGATCTGACGGCTGATATTGCCGCCGGACTGGTCTTTCCATTCCCAGATCTTTTCCAGGAATTTCTCGCGACCCAGGTCGTGACGGTTCTGGCCGGTGGCCTCGAGTTGGCGTTCCACCAGCATCTGCGTGGCGATACCGGCGTGGTCGGTGCCCGGTTGCCACAGGGTGCTGCGGCCCTGCATGCGGCGGAAACGGATCAACGCATCCATGATCGCATTGTTGAAGCCATGGCCCATGTGCAGGCTGCCAGTGACGTTCGGTGGCGGAATCATGATGGTGTAGGACTCGCCCGCGCCTTGCGGGGCGAAATAGTTCTCGGACTCCCAGGTGTTGTACCAGGAAGTTTCAATGGCGTGCGGCTGGTAGGTCTTATCCATGCGCGGCGGGACCCTATTGGCATTTATTCAGGAAAAGCCGGGAAGTATAGCGGGGATGAGCCAGCGCGCGTAGGGCGAGGTGATGGGCGATGTAAAAAACTGCATCACCCGGTTGAACTCGATGTGGTTTACACAGGCTGGCACTCTCTTTTTGAGCGAGGGTAATTGTTACGTAAGCCCATTCTGGCAATACGCTGCTGTTCAGACCGATTTAGCCCCGTGAAATGGGCGCTTGGTCGCTGGTATCGCACGCTGAGTCATTGTGCTTCGCGCGTCACCAGCTACCGTGCGACCAGACTGGTTTATGTCTTGCTCATGGTCAGGATAACTGCTGTCCAGCCAGACACCTGA
>NZ_LXJP01000015.1:0-119291 GCF_001728855.1 Pseudomonas sp. AP19
AAAAGGCGGCCACCGGCATCGAAGGTCTTGATGACATTCTTTCCGGCGGGCTATCGCGCAGCCACCTGTTCCTGCTGGAAGGCGAACCTGGCACAGGTAAAACCACCGTAGCGCTGCATTTCCTGCAGGCCGGCGCTAAAAACGGTGAACGCTCCTTGTACATCACCCTGTCCGAAACCGAGCGGGAGTTGCGCCAAGGCGCCGAGTCCCATGGCTGGGACCTGGATGACAATATTTGCATCTTCGAACTGACCCCGCCGGAGAGCCTGCTCGATGCTCAGCATCAGCAAAGCCTGCTGTATTCCTCCGACCTGGAGCTGGGCGAAGCCACTCGGCAGATTTTTGAAGAGGTGGAACGCGTCAAGCCGACCCGCGTGGTGATCGACAGCCTCTCGGAAATCCGCTTGCTCGCACAAAGCTCGCTGCGCTATCGCCGGCAAATCCTGGCAATCAAGCACTATTTTGTGCGCTACAACGCCACCGTGCTGCTGCTGGACGACCTGACCACCGAGTCCCTCGACAAAACCGTGCACAGCGTGGCCCACGGCGTGATTCGCCTGGAAGAATTGACCCCCACCTACGGCGCCGAGCGGCGTCGGGTGCGGATTGTGAAATACCGTGGCCAGAAATACCGCGGCGGGTTTCATGACTTCACCATCATGGGCGACGGCATCCACGTATTCCCCCGCCTGGTTGCGGCCGAGCACCGGGGCGGTTACGTACGCCAGACGTTGAGCAGTGGCATCCGCGAAATGGATGCCTTGATCGGCGGCGGTGTCGAGACCGGCTCCAGCACCCTGATCCTCGGCCCTGCCGGTACTGGCAAATCCTTGATATCGATGATCTTTGCCGCCGCCGCTGTGGCCCGTGGCGAGAAAGCCGCGCTGTTTATTTTCGACGAAGAACTGGGCCTGTTGTTCGAACGCATGAACAACATGGGTATCGACCTCGCGGCCCTGCAAGCCACCGGCAACCTGCTGATCGAACAGGTGGACGCCGCCGAGCTTACGCCTGGCGAGTTTTCCCACCGCGTGCGGCGCTGCGTCGACGAACGCGGGATCAAAACCGTGGTGATCGACAGTATCAACGGCTACCAGGCTGCAATGCCGGAAGAAAACTCACTGATCCTGCATATGCACGAACTGCTGCTGTACCTCAACCGCCGGGGCGCCGCGACCTTTATGACCGTCGCCCAGCACGGGCTGGTCGGCGATATGCAGGCGCCCGTGGACATCACCTATCTGGCCGACACCGTGATTCTGCTGCGCTACTTCGAGGCGCTCGGCAAGGTTCGCCGGGCCATTTCGATTATCAAGAAGCGCACCGGCGCCCATGAGTCGACCATTCGCGAGTATCGAATCAGCGGGCGTGGCCTGACGATCGGCGAGCCCCTCGACAACTTTCAAGGCGTACTGCGCGGCATCCCGACCTACATGGGCGCCGGTTCCCCGCTGCTCAAGGAAGACGGCGTGTGACCGGTCTTTCCCCCTTCTCCGAACGCGCAATCATCCTGGCGCCATTGGGCCGTGACAGCGCCCTGGCGCTGGCGATGCTCAACGAAGCCGGCTACAGCGGCGTGATTGCCGGCAACCTCACGGCGCTGTGCGAGGCCCTGGAGCAAGGCGCCGGCATGCTGTTGATTGCCGCTGAAGCCTTGCGCGGCGTGGATTTGCAACCGCTGCTGGAATACCTGCATGAACAACCGGCCTGGTCAGACCTGCCCATCGTACTGATGACTCACCACGGTGGCAGCGAACAGAATGGTTCATCCCATCTGAGCGGGCTGCTGGGCAATGTGACCTTTCTGGAGCGGCCCTTCCACCCGGTGACCCTGATCAGCCTGGTGAGCGCGGCCCTGCGCGGTCGGCGCCGGCAATATGACGCGCGTGACCGCCTGATCGACTTGAGCGAGAGCGAACTGCGTCTGCAACGCACGCTGGAGACCCTTGAGCAGCAGGTTGAAGAACGCACGGCGCAGTTGCGCAGCAATGAAGAAGCGCTGCGCCAGTCGCAAAAAATGGAAGCCGTAGGCCAACTGACCGGCGGCATCGCCCATGACTTCAACAACATGCTCACCGGGATTATCGGCAGCCTGGAGCTGCTGCGCAGGCGCGTTTCGCGCGGGAAACTGGATGATCTGGACAGCCTGATCGACCTCGGCGTGACCTCCGCCAACCGCGCCGCCGGCCTGACCCATCGGCTGCTGGCGTTCTCCCGTCGCCAATCCCTCGACCCCAAGCCCGTGGAGATCAACCAGTTGGTCACCTCCATGGGCGAACTGCTGCAACGCAGCATCGATGAAAGCATTAGCCTCGACATGCGCCTGGCCGACACGCTCTGGACTGCGGAGGCCGACCCTAATCAGCTGGAAAGTGCCCTGCTCAACCTGGTCATCAACGCGCGCGATGCCATGCCCAATGGCGGTCGGCTGACCGTGGAGACTACTAACCGCCACCTCGACAGTGTGTTCACCGCCGCCTACGGCACGTTGCTGCCGGGCGATTATGTGGAGCTGAGCGTGAGTGACAACGGTTGCGGCATCCCTGAAAGCGTGATTGGTCGCGTCTTCGACCCCTTCTTTACCACCAAGCCAATTGGCCAGGGAACGGGCCTGGGCCTGTCAATGATCTATGGCTTTGCCCGACAATCCCATGGCCATGTGATCATCCACAGCGAAGTCAACAAGGGCACGACCGTCAGCCTGTTTCTTCCGCGCTTTAGCGGTGAAACCGTGACGGCCGCCGCAGTTAACCCGGCGCTGTTGCCATTTGCCAATCCAGGCGAGACGGTGTTAATCGTCGAAGACGACCCGGCTGTGCGCGTGCTGGTCAGCGCGGTTCTCAAAGAGTTGGGGTACGGTTTTGTAGAAGCGGGCGATGCCAGCGCGGCGGTACCGATCATTGAGTCTGACCAGCGCATTGACCTGTTGATCAGTGATGTCGGCCTGCCCGGCATGAATGGGCGGCAACTGGCGGAAATCGGGCGGCAACTGCGCCCGGAGTTGAAAGTGCTGTTTATCACCGGCTATGCCGAGCATGCAGCCGTGCGAGGTGGCTTCCTCGACCCGGGAATGCAACTGATCACCAAACCCTTCACCTTTGACCTATTGACGGCCAAAGTGCGCGAGATGATCAAGCAATAGGGCTGCAGGGCAGCCCTGGTGCGTTTCAGGCCAGCAAACGCTGGATATGCTCTTGCAGCGTATCCAGGTCAAAGGGCTTGGCCAGGATCGGCGCATTGCGCGTGATCGGGCTGTTGCAGTCGAGAATTTCCTGCGGGTAGCCGCTGATAAAAATAACTTTCAGCTCCGGGCGCAGCATGATTGCCGGCTCGGCGATCTGCACACCGGAAATGCCACCGGGCAAACGGTAGTCCGTCACCATCAGGTCCAGGTGCGGCTTGGTCGCAAGGATTTCAAAGGCCTGCTCCCCATCGATCGCCTTCAATACCCGGTAGCCCAGGCCGGCCAGGTACTCACCCAGCACGAACATAATGGATTCGTCGTCTTCGACGATCAGTACGACATCTTGTGCATCTTCACTCATGGGAAGCCTTTGTCCGGTCAGTTGCTGCAAGTACGACCATGGGGTCACGCAGAGGTTGCGTCGAGGTGACGATTGATTTCATACCGGCGCCTCAAGCGGCAGGCACACCCGAAACAGGGCGCCCTCGCCTATACGGCTTTCGACCTCGATGGCCCCGCCATGGGCGGTTACGATCTGCTCGGAAATAAACAAGCCCAAGCCGAGGCCTGCCGCTACATGGCTGGCCGAAACACGCTCGAACTGCTGAAAAATACGCTTCTGGTTGTCTTCGCTGATACCGATGCCACGGTCACGCACTTCGACGCGCGCCTCTCCATGTTCGGTATACACCCGCACATCCACAGGGCTCTTGGCCCCGTAGCGCAACGCATTGGTGAGCAGGTTGGTCACCACCTGCTCGATACGAAACTCATCCCAATGACCCACGACGCCCTCTTCGGCCTCCAGGTGCATGGAAGAGTCCGCAGCAGCCACCTGCGGTGCGAAGTTTTGCACCAGGTTACGCACCAGGTGGGTCAGGTCGACGCGCGCGGGGCGAATCGACAGCTTGCCGGTGCGGATGCGCGACACATCGAGCATGTCTTCGATCAGGCGAATCAGGCTCTGAATCTGGCGCTCATCGCGGTCGACCATCGCGTGCATCTTGTCCAGCGTAAACGCGGCGGCGTTGTCGCGGGCCAGGTGCATCTTGCGCAGCTGGGTTTCCAGGATCAGCCCATTAAGCGGCGTACGCACTTCGTGGGCGACGATCGACATGAAGTCGTCACGCATGCGCACCGCCTGTTCCAGCTCGGCCTGGGTGGCCTGCAGGCGCGTCAGCAACAGCTCCTGCTCACGACGGCTGCGCTCCAGGGCTTCGACCTGCAGTTTCATCGCCTTGCTTTGGCGATACAGGTCCACAAACACGTTGACCTTGCTCTTGACCGCGTGGATATCCAGCGGTTTGTGCAAGAAGTCGACGGCGCCGCTTTCATAGCCTTTGAAGGCATAGTTGAGTTCACGGCCGGCGGCGCTGACGAACACAATCGGGATATTTTTGGTTTTTTCAGTGCCGCGCATCAGTTCGGCCAGCTCGAAACCGTTCATGCCGGGCATCTGCACATCGAGAATCGCCATGGCGAACTCGTGCTCCAGCAACAGTGACAAGGCCTCGTCGGCGCTCAATGCCTTGAAGACCTGGCGATCCTCGCGCTTGATCAGCGCTTCGAGGGCGAGCAGGTTTTCCGGCAGATCGTCGACGATCAGCAGTTTGGCCTGGACAGTACTTAACATGGGGAAGGTTCCAGGGAAGCCAGCAATGAGCCAATCTGGCTCAACGTGAGAATATGATCAGGTGTATGCAAGGCCAGGGCCGCCAGGGGCATCACGGCGATGCGTGCTTCGGTGGGCTCTTGTACAACGGTGGTGCCACCCGATTGTTTGACGTGGGCAAGGCCTCGCGCGCCGTCGTGATTGGCGCCCGTCAACAGAACCGCCAGCAAACCGCTGCCATAGGCATCGGCAGCGGACGCAAACAAGTAATCGATGGCAGGTCGGGAATGGTGCACGCGGTCTTCCTGGCTCAGGGACAGGCTGCGGTCGTTTTCCACCGACAGGTGATAACCGGGCCCGGCGAAATACAAGGTACCCGCCGCTATCACTTCCTTATCGCGTGCCTCTTGCACTGGGATGCGCAGGCGCCGCGCAAAGACTTCGGCCAACTGACTACGGCGCTCATCCGGCAGGTGCAATACGGCAATGATTGGCACGCTGAAGCTACCCGGCAACGCGCCAAAAATATTCAGCAACGCCTCGACGCCGCCGGCGGACGCGCCGACGACGATGGCTTCAATCCCGCTGATTGGGTGGGTTGCGGCGTCGCTCATGATTTTCGGTAGATCCGTTCCTGCTTGACCAAGGGTTCGAACTGCTTGCTGTAAGCGGAAAAATCCAGGGTTTCTTTACTGCCCAGCACCAGAAAACCGCGGTGGCAGAGCGACTCATGAAACAACCCGAACGCCCGATCCTGTAATTTTTTATTGAAATAAATCAGTACGTTACGGCACGAAATTAACTGAGTTTCTGAGAACACACTGTCGGTTGCCAGGCTGTGATCGGCAAAGGTGACGTTCTCGCGCAGTGATTTGTCGAAGATCGCGTAATCGTAGGCCGCCGTGTAGTAATCGGCAAATGAACGCTGCCCGCCAGCCTGCTGATAGTTAGCGGTGTAGGCCCGCACATTCTCCAGGGAGAAAATGCCTTGCTTGGCTTTTTCCAGCGAGGCCGGGTTGATATCCGTGGCATAGATGATCGTGCGTTCCAGCAAGCCTTCTTCGCGCAGCAGGATGGCCATGGAGTACACCTCCTCCCCCGTGCTGCAACCGGCGATCCAGATCTTGATCGACGGGTAGGTCTTGAGCAATGGCACGACTTCCTGGCGGATCGCCAGGAAGTGCGACGGGTCGCGAAACATCTCGCTCACCGGGATAGTGAGAAATTGCAGCAACTGCATGAACGCGGCGGGATCGTGCAGCACACGCTCCTGCAACGCGGAAATGGTCGCGCAGTCAAACTGGCGCAAGGCATGGGCCACGCGGCGCTTGACGGACGCACCCGAATAGTCGCGAAAGTCATAGCTGTACTTGAGGTAAATCGCCTCGATCAGCAGGCGCAGCTCAATATCGCTGCTTTTGTCCAAAAAACTTCGCTCCACTTAAATGCGTTCCATCTTCGGTAGCCATACACGTATCAGCGAGAACAGACGGTCGAGGTCAATCGGCTTGGCCAGGTAGTCGTTGGAGCCCGCCGCGAGGCAGCGTTCCTGGTCGTCTTTCATGGCCTTGGCCGTCACCGCAATGATCGGCAGCTTCTTCCAGCGCGGGTCCTGGCGGATCAAGGCGGTCGCCTCGTAACCATCCATTTCCGGCATCATCACGTCCATCAACACCAGGTCCACATCGTCAACTTCATTGAGCCTGTCGATCGCCTCACGGCCGTTACGCCCGATCACCACCACGGCGCCCTTGTGCTCCAGGGCACTGGTCAGGGCGAAGATGTTGCGCACATCGTCGTCCACCAGCAGGATCTTGCGGCCTTCGAAGACCTTGTCGCGGCTGCGCGCGGTCTTGAGCATCTTCTGGCGGTCATGGGACAGCTGGGATTCGACTTTGTGCAGAAAGAGTGTCACCTCGTCCAGCAAGCGTTCAGGTGAGCGCGCGCCTTTGATGATGATCGAGCGCGAGTACTTGCGCAGCTCAGCCTCTTCGTCACGGGTCAGGTTACGCCCGGTGTAGACGATCACCGGCGGGAACGAACAGATGTCCTCGGTCGCCATGCGCTTGAGCAGCTCATTACCCAGCATGTCCGGCAGTTTGAGGTCGATGATCATGCAGTCATAGATGTTGGTGCGCAGCAGATCCAGGGCGGCCTGGGCGAAGCCTACGTCGGTGATTTCAATGTCATCGTCGCCGATCAAGCGGGCAATGCTGTCGCGTTGCAGGTCATCGTCTTCCACCAGCAGGACGCGTTTGACCTTTTGGGTCAATTTGGCTTCCAGACGCGCAAACACGTCCTTGAGCTCTTCGCGGGTGGTCGGCTTGACCGCATACCCGATGGCGCCCATGTGCATCGCAGCCTCGACGCGATCTTCCACGGAGATCACATGCACCGGAATGTGGCGGGTATTGGCGTGTTCCTTGAGGCGTTGCAGCACGGTCAACCCGGAATGGTCGGGCAGGCGCATGTCCAACAGGATGGCGTCGGGAATGAACTCCTCGGCCAGGCTGTAGCCTTCGTCCGCGCCATGGGCGACCAGGCAGTTGTAGCCCAGCTCATGCGCGAGGTCGAACAGGATGCGCGCAAAATTGGGCTCGTCTTCCACCACCAGAATACAACGGGTGGTAAACGGTGCCTTGTCGCGATCATCGGCAAAACGCGGGATCTGTTGTGCGTCGGCAATCGGCAGCGCAGACACCACAATCGGCTTCGGAGCAGGCGCTGCGACGACTTGGCGTGGCTGTTCAATCGGCGCGTCGTGCTCCGTGCGCTCCACATAGTGCTCCGGCAACACCAGGGTAAACACGCTGCCCTTGCCCGGCTCGCTGGTGACGCTGATGTAGCCGCCGAGCAACGTCGCCAGGTCGCGGGAGATCGACAGCCCGAGGCCGGTCCCGCCGTAGCGGCGGTTGGTCGTGCCATCCGCCTGACGGAACGCTTCGAAGATGCTTTCCTGCTGGTCGGGCGCAATGCCGATCCCTGAGTCGCGCACGGTAAAGGCAATGCCCCCCTCTGCGGCACGGGACACCGAGAGGCTGACCGCACCTTGCTCAGTGAACTTGACCGCATTCGACAGCAGGTTCTTCAGGATCTGTTCCAGACGCTGGCGGTCGGTAAACAGCATGGTCGGTGAATCTGCCTGCACTTCAACCTGGAAGCCCAACTTGCGGTCGGCGGTCAGCGGCTCGAACATCACACGCAAACCATCCACCAGGCGCGCGACGCTGGAGTTTTCCGGGCGCACCTCAAGCTTGCCGGCTTCCACCTTGGAGATATCGAGGATGTCGTTGATCAGGTTGAGCAGGTCATTACCGGCCGAATAGATTGATTCGGCGAACTTGACCTGCTCGGCGCTGAGGTTTTCCTGAGGGTTTTCCGCCAGCAGCTTGGCCAGGATCAGCGAGCTGTTCAGCGGTGTGCGCAACTCATGGGACATGTTGGCGAGGAACTCGGATTTGTACTTGCTGGAGCGCTGCAATTCGTCGGCGCGGTCTTCCAGTTCGATCTGGGCGCGGTTCAGCTCGACGTTTTTGCGGTCCATGGCATCGCGCTGCTCGGCGAGGGTTTGCGTCTGCGCGGCCAACTGCTCGTTGGTCTGCTCAAGCTCGGCCTGCTGGGTTTCCAGGTGAGCCTGGGATTCCTTGAGGATGCGCGACTGCTCTTCCAGCTCCTCGTTGGCGGTCTTGAGCTCTTCCTGCTGGACTTGCAGCTCTTCGTTGAGTTGCTGGGTTTCGGCCAGCACTTCCTGCAGGCGCTGGCGATAACGCGCAGCTTCAATGGACGTGCCAATATTGCCGGCAATCAGCTCCAGCAACTCGACATCACGCTCTTGCAGCGGGCGCAGGAAGCCCAGTTCAATGACCCCGTTGACACGGTCATCGTCGCTGGTCGGCATCACCATCACGCTGCGGGTTGCCCCCTCGCCCAGGCCCGAACTGACCTTGAAGTAGTCCACCGGCACATCGTCCAGGCGAATCAGGCGATTGAGCTGGGCGGCCTGCCCGACAATGCCCTCATCGCTGTAGATCGACTGTTCACGCTGCTCCTGTTCACGTGAGAAGCCATACGTGGCCACACGCTTGAGGCCGCCGTGTTCTTCACGCACATACAGCGCAGCCACCGCCGAGCCCATGTATTGGGCACAGAAATGCAGAATGTTGCGCCCCAACACATTGAGGCTGAGTTGCCCCAGCACCTGTTCGGCCAGTTCGGTTTGACCGTTGCGTAGCCAGGCCTGCTGTTCCAGGCGTCGGGCAATCTTCTGTTGTGACGCGAGGTTTGCGCTGTAACTATCTGATAGAGATACTAAATTCTTTCTTCCGCTGTACGCCAGGAAACCACTCAAGCCGAGCACGAAGATCAAATACAGGGTGACACTGACGACCGTCGTGCGGGTGACGTCTGCGTTGCGGGCGACACGGAACTGCTGCTCCATGTCCACCGCGTTTGCATATTCCTGGCGAATGGCGTCGGTCAGGCTCTTGCCTCGGCCAGACTTGACTGCGCCGCGGTAATCCCCGCTCTGGCGCTGCAGGTCAACCATTGATTGAGCGTACTTGTTCCATTCGACCTGCATCGACTCCAGGCGTTTGAGGCGATCCACTTGTTGCGGATTGTCTGCCACCAGTTCCTGCAGGTTACGTAAGTCGCCAATGATGCGCGGCTTTGCCACTTCATACGGGTCGAGGAAATGCTCGTCACCGGTAATCAGGAAGCCACGCAAGCCGGTTTCCAGGTCAACCGTGAGCTTGGACGACTCATTAAGGTTGTTGATGACCCGATCGGTGTGCTCAACCCACTGGATCACCGACAACAGATAGGTAATCAAGACGACAAAAAAAGCCGCGCTGAGCACGCCCACGCCCAGGGGCAAGGCCACGTTTCGGCTCAGGAGTTTACGGAAGCTCTTTTCATCGACAGACGGAGCGGGAGTCATGGGCATGCCTTGGCCAAGTGCGGAAAAAGGGGGAGTTTGCCCGAATACCATCGCCCAGGGCTACGTTTGTGCGCTGATTTGAAGCAAAAGCCTACTCATAGCAGGTGAATTTCAAGGTGATTTGGTGCGGTTGATTCAACTGATTAACACACCTCAAAACATGTTCCTACAACAAAGGAGGAACGCACGTTCATGGTTCTCGCACTCAGGACTGCGCCTCAGGAACACGGAAGATCTTTTGGAAGGCGTCTTTTCATGGCCCGCCAAGGTAATTCAAATGAACATCACCCACCTAGCACCCCAACCTGACATTACTGCCCACCGCCAAACTGTCACTGAGCCTGACATCACCCCGCAAGACGCCTCAGGCACGTCAACAGCGACACGTTCGGATAACAGCATCGCTCAGGCGCCCACCACGAGTTCCTTGCAGCGCCTGCTGGCTGACCAGGAAAACCTGAGGAGCCTCGCCCTCAGGCTCCGGGGTATTGTTCCCTGGGTTAACGACGGCTTCTCAACGGCTGCCTGGTTGAACAAAAACACCCTCCCGCTGAATCCGAACTCATCCCAGGCCTTAGCGCATACAACGCCGCCAACCTTCACGAGCCTCATTACTGAGCTCGGTTATGACCTGCCGCGCACTGCGGATGAGTTCACTGCGTTGGCGCAAAAAATCGAGCAAAAAGCCTTATTGCATCCGTTGGGAGATTTAGGTGGCGCGCTGTCCTGGCCAGTCCCCCTATCGAGAGCAGACGAACTCAAGCTCGACCGTTTCCTCTCTTCCGACAATACCGGTGTGCCAGGCCTGCCGTTGCCGCGCGATGGCAAGGCAACTCTGGGTTACCTGTTGAGCGCCAGCGCGTTGACGCCAAGCGATCTACAGGATCCGGTCAAGGCGTTACAAACATTGCTCGACACGCCCAGCGCTCAGGCGCTCGGGCACGCGATACAGGCGCACTTGGGAGGGGTGTCTTCGGACACCAGTATTTACGACTATCTATTGACCGCGATTAACGTTGGCCTTGACCCGAAATCCGCAACGATCTCGCGGGATCGTAACAACGTGGCTGATTATGACCTGGCGCACCCTGACAATATTGGACGGTTGCCGTCCTCGATTGTTGAAAGTCTGAGCCAGAAGCTTGTCTCAGACGGCAAAGCCACACAGGCAACGGCTAAACTTGCGAGCCACCTGCTGCTGGCCAGCCGGTACCCACACTTTCTCATCAAAGATATCCCTGCCAGGGTGACCTACGGCAGCACCGTCTGGACGCAACTGAGCCTTGCAGCCGCCAAGATCGAAGCGCAAACACCTGGCCGGGTGCAAACCATGACCTACGCCGAGGTATTGGTCGCAGCGGAGTCCATGCCGGCGAACAACCACGCGGTTCAGTTTGCCCAGCGCGAAGCCCTGCGAGATTGGGGCGGCAGCCAGGGCGTGCTGACGGCGCCTGACAGCGAACCTTCGGAGGCCGACATCGAAAAGGTCAGGCTCGCCTATAACGATCAGTTGACCGCGCTGCCGAACATTTCTTCGTCGATGCAGACCGCTTGGCCCAGTCGCGAGAAGATGGCGCTCAGCCTACTTGAAGCTGCGTTTCCGGGGGTTGATCCACACGTTTTTAAAGCCAGGGTTTTAAAAAGATTCTACGAAGGTGGCGGCCGCGCTCCCGGGGTTTATCCAGAGTTGCGCTCCATGCTCGATATCGTGATGGAGGGCGTAAAGCTGAAGAAAAATTATCGCTGGATCATCACCAGTAACATCGGTGTGCCGATCAACGACTTCAACAACTTAGTCCGGTCCGATAAAGCGAGCGTTGCCGACCTGTTCGACACAGCGTACGCAGAGACGAAAAGTGCCCAAACCGATGGGCACCGCGGGATGGTCAAATACCTGATTTCCAAATTGCCACTGGCGGACCGCAGGAACCTTGAATCCGGCAAACTCGAGTTCTTCCACACCAATGACTACAAGATTGCGATGGATTTCACGTCGCCGCTCGCCTTGTCAAAACGTGGGAATACACTGCATGTAAAAACCACGCTCGCCGGTGAAGTCAATATTTACCGGATTGACACCAGCAAGGGAACTATCGAAAAAGACAACCACCTGACCCGTACATTCACCGAGCCTTACAGCGGTGAAAAACTCGATAGACGACATGCAAACACAGTATCCCGAACGACACTTCTGGCCCCCCCGTACCCTGGCAACCACGCCGACGAAAACCCCCAGCCTCCTGCGATCCCCAACAGCTATGGCTCCGAACGCACCGCTTTTATTGCCGATGCTTTCCTCAAGGCTCTCGCTCTGGATAACGACGATCTACTGAACCACGCTAGGGGCGTGTCGTCGTTCGACGCAGACCGGTTGTTCAACGCGGCGATTGGTGAGTTTTTTCTCAACCTGATTCCGCTTCGGTCTGCCATCGTCAACTTCAAAAACAACAAGATTGCCGACGGGTTATTTGATCTGTTCTTCGATGTGATTGGGCTGGTCACACTGGGCTCAGGTAAAGCCGCACACGCCGCAAAAGCGCTGGGTACAGGCCTGAACGCAACCAGCAAGGTCGTGAAAACGGTCAAGTTCATTGGCACGGCCACCCTTGAGGCGCTCAATCCGCTCAGTGGTCTGGGCGACTTAGCGGTTGGCGGCGGTAAGCTACTGGGCAACAGCGTCAATTATCTATCGGCCAAAGGCCGCGATGTCATCATCAAGCTCAAAGGCCTCACAGGTACATTCGATGGACTGAAAGCGGCCAGCAAAACCCACGGCGTCGCCGCGACAGGTTCCTATAAGGTTGCGGGGCAGACCATCGAAGGCGGTGCGGTATTTCATGAGGGCAAATGGTATGCCTATGACCCGATCAGCGACCGCCAATACGGTCCTGCGCTCAAGGACTTCATACCCAAAGTCGCCGCCCATGACGGGGAAGTCCGAGCGTTCACCGATAGCTGGCTGGGGAAAATGATCGGCGCCGTAGTCGCCCCTCCTGCGGTCAATGCAAATTTCCTTAAAGACTTTGTGTCCGCGTTATCCAGAGCCAAAGCAGAGGACAATGCCGCGTATATAAGGGGTCAGAACACGGGAAAACCAGACGCGATCTTTGGCTACTCCCCAGCGCTGAAAATTGATGATTTGAAGCGTCTTGCAGTCGCTGAACGGCGTACGCCGACGGAGCTCGGCAGCCTGGTCAAGCGCATAGATGAACTGCAAGCGCTGCCCGACCGATTCAAAACGGCCCGTGAAACGGCGCAACTCGTTGACGCTGATGCCTATAAGAGAGGGTATGAGGCGGGTAGCCCAGAAGGTATCAGTGGGTTCGCAGGCACGTTGACCCTGAACCAGTGCGCAGAACTGGCTATCGTGCGCGGCCGTACCCCCGAAGAGCTCGGCCGCTTGGTCAAATATATGGAAAACCGAAGAATTGCCGTCGGCCTGGAGAACTTCAGGGTATTCAACGCGGAGATAACCGCTGCGGGTGGCAAAGCAGTTCCCGTTCCGCAAGGCTTTTACCTCAGCCAGGTCTCCCTGCTGTCCGACGGCGAGTGCGCAGCGATCTCTAACGTGATGGCATCCGCCGCTGCGCACCTGAGCCCCGGCAAACAAGACGTCTTTATGAAAAACATGTATGCCGCGATGGTGCCTGCGCTGAGCCCCGGCGACATCGCTGAATTGAGAAAAATTGACCCGAACAAAGCCACCATCGAACAGCGTCGGGCAGCAGACGTCAGCAAGTTCCGCGTGCAGTTGAACCAAATGCAAGAGGTGATGGGCACCCGTTTTCATCACGGAATGCAGGCTAGACAAGTCCCCCACACTGAAATCATTGCGGAACTCGCCAAAGCGGGTAAGGCCTCGACGTCAAAAACGCTATTGATCAATGGCCCAGGGCACGGCATTACGGCCGGTTACAACGCCAAAAAGCGCGAATGGTTTTATTTCGACCCTAACTTCGGGAAAGCCACATTCACCAGCGAAGCGGCGATGAGTGCTGGGCTGGAAAGCACCTTGAATCGTGGTCTTAGTTCACAATTAATGCCGCACTTTCCAGGCACCACTCGCGACACCCCCCAGTATAAGATTTCGGTATTCGACGAAGCGAACCTGAACGCTACGCTCAGTGGTTCAGGCGTCGACGTGTCATTCCTCTACCAAGAGAATTTATTTAAAACCACCCTGTAACCCTGACTGAAGACCCAGCGCTGCCGCTGTGGCGGTGGTTTTTTCTGACGGCCATCACCTTGCGTCAATGGTGCTTCTGGAACATGCCATTGACGCCCCGCCCCTGTTGATGACAGCCGCTCGCAGGCAACGCGACATTTCCCCCCATTCCCTTCACAATGCCACAGCCTACGGAACTTGCCGAGATTGACGCGACTCATTAGAGAATGGTCTTTCAACCGCTAAAGACCTGCCCTTCCATTTTTCGGGAATTTTCACTATGTCCGCTACCTCCTCCACCATCCTTGTAGTCGAAGACGACGCCATCGTGCGCATGCTGATCGTCGATGTACTTGAAGAATTGGAGTTCACAGTGGTTGAAGCTGCAGACGCTGAGGAGGCCTTGAAAATCGTCGAAAATGCTGGCCTGGTAATTGACCTGATGATGACTGACGTGGGCCTTCCGGATATGGACGGCAAACAACTGGCGACCAAAGTGCGTGAACTGCGCCCCAGCCTGCCGATTCTGTTTGCCAGCGGCTATGCCGAAAACATTGATGTATCGCCCGGTATGCAGGTGATTGGCAAGCCGTTCTCGATCGATCAACTGCGTGACAAGGTCAAATCGATGTTGCCCGCTGCCTGAGCCGACCTCGTTCGACGCCGCCCAGCAGTGGCGGCGTTTCGCCCTCTTCGCAACACCCTGCCCGCCCCCCATAAGCCCATCCATGCATACGGCTTTCCAGCAAGGCGGGATATTACTGCCAGCTTAAAACGACATGCGCGACCCGACATCAGAATGACTGCGATCTACTTCAGTTGAGCGTGTTTGAAGGGATTAACGTGACGTGCGGCCATTAAAAATGGAAACTCGGCGTTTTACTCTACACCGCCCTTTAAAAAGCACTCTGGAAGGACGCAACAACATGATTGGAAAACCGACGCGCCTGCTGTTGGCGAGCCTCTCGATTCTGATGAGTACCGGCGCTTGGGCCGATTTTACCGCAACCCCTGCCGAAGCCCGGGCCATCGCCAAAGAAGCCTATCTCTATGGCTACCCGGTGGTGGCGATGTACAAGAGGCTCTACACCCAGGCCGTTGATAAAGGCGGGGCCAAATTCAAGGCGCCGTTCAATCATATCGCGAGTACCGCCCAGATCTTCACGCCCAAGGACACGGCGTTCGCCACCCCGAACGCGGACACACCCTACTCGTTCGTATGGATGGACCTGCGCAAGGAACCTCTGGTACTGACCCTGCCAAAGATCGAAGACAACCGTTACTACTCGGTGCAGTTGATCGACCTCTATACGCAGAACATGGCTTACCTGGGCACCCGCAGTACCGGCAACAATGGCGGCCACTACATGATCGCCGGCCCGGACTGGAAGGGGCAGCAGCCGGTTGACATCGACCGAGTGATCTACAGCGAAAGTAACATCGCCTACGCTTTGTATCGCACGCAATTGTTCGACGACAAGGACCTGAACAAGGTCAAGCAGATTCAAAACGGCTACAAAGTGCAGGCGCTGAGCAGCTATGTAAAACAGCCCGCACCGGCGCCGGTGCCGAAGATTGAATGGCCCAAGCCTACTGCGACCATGACCGAAGGCCCGCAGCTGTTTCGCTACCTGAACTTCATGCTGGCGTATGCCGCCCCCCAGGACAGCGAAAAAGACCTGTTGGCCCGCTTTGCCAAGATCGGTATCGCGCCTGGCGCGCCGTTCAAGGCCAAGGCATTGACCGCCGAACAGCGCAAGGCGCTGGAAGATGGCATCGCCGATGGCCGGGCTGAGTTTGCGGCATTCAAAAAGGACAAGATCGACACCCATCAAGTGTCCAGCAGTGACCTGTACGGCAGCCGCGATCGCCTGAAAAACAACTACCTGTACCGCTATGCCGGGGCCGATCTGGGGATTTTCGGCAACTCCCCCGACGAGGCCATCAACCTGACCTACT
Source organism: Pseudomonas sp. AP19 (assembly GCF_001728855.1). NCBI lineage: Bacteria > Pseudomonadati > Pseudomonadota > Gammaproteobacteria > Pseudomonadales > Pseudomonadaceae > Pseudomonas > Pseudomonas sp. AP19. The sequence goes on from NZ_LXJP01000015.1 coordinate 15,860, forward strand.
CGGTTGACAGCGAAGGCAAGCCGGCCAACGGTGCGCGCCACAGCTACACCGTGCACTTCAACAAGGACCAATTGCCGCCCGCCGATGCATTCTGGTCGTTGACCATGTACGACGCGAAGACCAAGTTGCTGGCGCACAACCTCAAGAAACGCTACCTGATCAATTCGCGGATGCTGTCCGACCTCAAGCTGGACGCCGACGGCGGGCTGACCCTGGCATTGCAGCACCACGAGCCGCCCAAAGCCGAACAGAGCAACTGGTTGCCGGCCCCGCCCGGCCCGTTTTATGCCGTGCTGCGGATTTACCTGCCCAAGCCTGAAGCGGCGCAATGGACGTTGCCACCGCTGACACCGCTCAAGTAACACCCGGTGCCCGGCCGAAACCACGCTTTGGCCGGGTACGCCCCTCCTCCATTAAATGACTGCAGCCCTGACCTCACTGACGCAGGGCTTGCGAGCCTGCCTGATTCGCCGCCCTGCCCGGCTATAACAAAGCTGGCGCCGGCAATGCGCGCAACCCTCAGCGGTTCTTCAGCTTCACATAAGACTGATACACGTCTGCCGCCCAGCCATCGATGACGCTTTTAACGTCATCAGCTTTCATCACTTGAGAATCGTTGGACAACGGCTTGCCGGTGCCTTTGCGAACCACCTGCGCGAGCACCTTGCCCGTTGCGCCATCCAGAAACTGCGCCTCAGTGCCCAGTGTGGTTTCCTGGTCACGAATACCGGTTCCGGTACTCACCGCGGCCACCACCAACGCCACGGGAATGTACTCGTAAGGCTTGAGGCTTTCGGTCTTGCTGCTCACGGCGGTAATGGCTGCGCGCACCACGATCACGCCAGGGCCGGGGGCATTGGCCAACGGCATTGACCTGGTCAACTCGCGCTTGAGCGCCGCGCTGTAGTAACGGTTGATGCCGTCCAGGGTACTGGACGGGATTTTCGTAGTGGCCTGGGGTTTGGGATAGAACTGAGTGGGTTCGATATACACCGCGGTGTAGCGTTTGAGGTCCAGGTGGGGATCGACCCAGCGCATCACCTCGGCCCCCGAAGGCGACTTGGCCGCTTTCAGTTGGCTGTAGTCCGCGAGAAAACCGGAATACTCGCCCGGTTGGGGGACCTTCGAGGCGCAGCCGGACACTGCAACCGTAGCGACGCACAGCGAACTGAGCATTAGCCTTAGTTTCATCATTGAACTCCCTGGCGGTCATCGTCGAAACAACGGTCCCTAGGTATAGCTAACACGGAAGGAAATTGCTCAGCCACGTTCGCGCGGGATCAGGCTTTGTAACTGCGCAGCCAGGAAGTTGGCGTCGAAGGCGAACGTGTCCGGGTCTTTCAGGCCATTGGTTTTCTTCCATAGCCAGTCATGTTTTTCCGGCGGCAGCACCAGCGAGATACTGCCGTGCCGAGCAGCGGTCAGGCCTATCACCGAAACGTTAATCAAGCCGCCTGTGCCCATGACTTCCGGCACGAACTCGACGGCTTTGCCGGTGATCTGCACGGTGAGCTTCTCGGTCTTGAAGGTCGAGCTTTCGACCGGCAGGCTTGGGCTGCTGGCGACATAGGCTTCGCGATGGACGTCCAGCAGGCCGACGGTCTTGACCGGCTCCAGCCACTGTTCAATCTGCCCGAACAACTCACCGAGTTTTTGCGCCCAGCGTGCCGACTGCAGGTCGAATTGCTGTTTCTTGTGCGCTTCGCTATCGGCGTAGTGACGAAGCATCTCGCCCAGTTGCTGTACATCGTCCATTGCAGATTTCCTTGGGTGAGCCAGGTTGCGAAGTCAGATCATGGCAGAAGTGACGGCTTGCCGTATGGCTTAAAACTGCTCCGGTCATTTAGCCGGTAACTGCATATGACTAATCTGCAGGCGCTGAGTAAGGTAACGCGACATTCCTTGTCAGGAGCTTCGCATGCGTACCATCGGCCTAATCGGCGGCATGAGCTGGGAGTCCAGCGCCGAGTATTACCGCATCATCAACCAACGCGTGCGCAACCAGCTTGGCCCACTGCGCTCTGCGCAGGTGTTGATGTACAGCGTGGATTTCGGCCCGGTGGAACAGGCTCAGCATGCCGGCCGTTGGGATGACGCCGCGCTGATTCTGGAAGATGCCGCGCGCCGCCTGCAAGCCGGCGGTGCCGAGTGTGTGGTGCTGTGTACCAACACCATGCACCGGGTGGCGCCACGCATCGAAGCGGCGGTGTCGATTCCGTTTCTGCATATTGCCGATGCCACCGGGGCGGCGGCCGTAGCGCGCGACACGCTGAAGGTCGGCCTGCTGGGCACCGCGTTCACCATGGAGCAGGATTTCCTCAAATCGCGTCTGGCCGCCCAGGGCTTGACCGTGCTGGTGCCCGACGCGGACGAGCGCCAGGCCGTGCACCGGATCATCTATGAGGAGTTGTGTGTCGGGGTGATCAAGGCGGCTTCGCGTCAGGTCTATCAGCGCGTAATCGCGAGCCTGGCCGCACGGGGTGCCCAGGCGATCATCCTGGGCTGCACGGAAATCGGCCTGCTGATCAAGCCTGAACACAGCGACCTGCCATTGCTGGACACCACCGAGCTGCATGCGCAGGCTGCGGTGGCGTTCGCGCTGGCGGATTAAGCCGATTTGCGCAGGCGCGCCATGCTCAGGGTGTCGACAAACACACCGTCACGCAGGGCGTAATCGCGCAACCGGCCTTCGACTTCGAAGCCGAACTTGCGGTACAGGTTATGCGCCGCCTCGTTGTCGGCGTACACCGTGAGTTCGACGCGGTGCAGGTTCATCCAGTTGTCGGCTACATCCAGCGCGGCCGTCAACAACCTCGACCCCACACCCTTGCCCTGCCAGGCCGTCGCCACGCCCATACCGAATGAACCGACGTGGCTCTGGCGTACGCGCAGGTACTGCTCCATGCCGAGCTGACCAATCACCTCGCCGCCATGCATCGCCACCAGCTGTAGCCGCCGCTCGTTGTCCATCACCAGGCGCTTGCGCCAGGCCTCGATCGACTGAAAAGGCATTTGCAGCACCTGACGACACACAGCCGGTTCGTTATAGAGCGCAGTCACACCTTCAAGGTGGGCTTCGGTAAAGCGCTGGATCACGATGTGGGGTTCAGGTGTGTGCATTGTGTTTCATCCTTTGAAAGACAAGTGGCAGGCCAGTGTAGGGGCAAACCCGCGTCTCTGACGAGCGCGACGTCCTCGCGCAAATCAGCCGGCGATGCCTGCGTCGCTACGAAAACGGTTGCACCCGGGTTGGATCGGGCCGTTGGCGCACGGGGTTGCCGATTAAACCTTGAGCGCGGCCAGCCGCCATAAGCGTGCGATGTCCGCGGCCCGCTCGCGTAACAAACGCGGCGCTTCACTGCAGGCCTGTTCCAGGCTCATCGGGCCCGAAGGCAAGGCGAAGGCGGCGTCCACACCGTGAGCGTACATTTGCTCGTAGCCATCGCCCAGCGTGCCGGCAATCACGATCACGGGCACGTTGTGCTGGCGGGCGATGCGTGCCACGCCGAACGGGGTTTTGCCGCGCAGCGTCTGGGCGTCGAAACGGCCTTCGCCGGTAATCACCAGGTCGGCACCGCGTACGGCCTGGTCCAGCCCGACCAATTCGGCGACCACCTCAACCCCGGCGCGAAATTGCGCGCCCAGGAAGGCCTTGGCGGCGAACCCGAGGCCACCCGCCGCGCCACTGCCCGGCTCATCGCGCACATCGTTGGGCAGCACCTGGGCGCAGTGATCGGCAAAGTGGCCGAGGGCGGCGTCCAAGTGTTCGACCTGCTGCGCATTCGCACCTTTTTGCGGGCCGAAGATCGCAGAGGCGCCGTGTGCACCGCACAACGGGTTGTTGACGTCGGCGGCAATCTCAAAACGCACGTGGGCCAGCCGTGGGTCCAGTTGTTCGAGGCTGATGCGCGCCAGTTGAGCCAAGGCCAGGCCACCGGGCGCAAGTGCCTGGTGGTGAGAGTCGAACAGTTGCACCCCGAGCGCCTGCATCGCGCCTGCGCCGCCGTCGTTGGTGGCGCTGCCGCCAATCGCCAGGATGACGCGCCGGGCGCCGGCATCCAACGCCGCGCGTATCAGTTCGCCGGTGCCGTAGGTGCTGCTGGTGCAGGCATCGCGCTGAGCCGGCGGCACGCGTTGCAAGCCGCTGGCTTCGGCCATCTCGATAATCGCGGTGTGGCTGTCGGCCAGCCAGCCCCAGTGCGCCTCAACCGCCCCACCCAACGGGCCTCGCACGGTGTGGCTGCGCAGTTCGCCATGGCAGGCGGCAAGGATCGAAGCCACCGTGCCTTCACCGCCATCGGCCATCGGGCACTGGATCAGGCGTGCCTGCGGCCACACGTGGGCCAACCCTTCGGCAATTGCCTGGGCGACGCCTTCGGCACTCAGACTGTCCTTGAATGAGTCGGGGGCGATGATGATTTTCATGGGGCTTCTCCGTTTTTTATAACGCCCATGCTGCCAGTTGGCTGCGGCAATGACGCCGGTCAGATGCACAAGGGTGAGCGAGGTTTGTTGTTCATTTCGACAAAACCTGGGGCAACAGCTGTACGCCAAGGTAAAGGGCAAGCATGCCATCGAGGGTCAGTGGGTCGACACCACTCAACTCGGCTATGCGCTCCATCCGATACCGCAGGCTGTTGCGGTGAATACCCAACGCATCGGCACACGCCTGACTCTGGCCGTCGTGTTCGCACCAACTGCGCAAGGTCGTCAGCAACTGACCGTTGGCGTCCTTGGCCAGCACTTTGCGCAACGGGTTGAGCAGTTCGTCGAGGGCGTCTTCATTACGGTGTCGCCAGAGCATCACGGGCAGGCGATAACGGTTGAGCGTCAACAACCGGGAGTGCGGAAGAATGTCGCGACCATAGGCGAGCAAATCCCCCACGCGCCGGTAACAACGGCGCAACCCCGCCAAACCATCGGCCTGCCCGCCCACGGCCACTCGCAGGATATTCCAGCCGAGGCCTTCGAGCTTCTCCAGCAAGCGCAGGTTATCCACGTGCACCGCTGCAGGTCGGCACCACAGCAGGGAAAATTGCGCGCAGCTCACGCACCAACTGTCCGGGTAGCGGCTGGTGAGCCAGGTGCTCAACGCGTCGGCCGATTGGCCCACGCCCAATTCGAACAAGTACGGTGTGCGCGTCATTTGCGGTTTGAGCCCCAGCTGTTGCGCTTCATCGACCAAGCGCGGCGAGTCGCCGGCGTCGGCCAGCAGCAACGCCAGCAGATCATCACAGCGCTGGCGCCGCCATTGCTGTTCGGCTTGTTGATGGCGATGGCTGACCAGCATTTCGGCGGTCATGCGCACCAACTCGGCGTAAGTACGCAGCAGCTCCGGCTCACCGGTAATGCCGAGCACGCCGATCAGCCGCTGGTCGTGCATCAGCGGCAGGTTGATGCCCGGTTGCACGCCCTTGAGGTGTTTGGCGGTCTGGCCGTCGATTTCCACCACACGACCATTGGCCAGCACCAACTGCGCGCCTTCATGACGGGTGTTGATGCGCTCCGGCTCGCCGCTGCCGAGGATCAAGCCCTGGCTGTCCATGACGTTGACGTTGTAGGGCAGGATCGCCATGGTGCGATTGACGATATCCTGCGCCAGGTCATGATCCAGCTCGAACATGGGGCTAAGTTCCTTGAAAGGCAGGGTTGTTCATCGGCACAGCGCAAAGGCTGCTTGACTGTGCGCTGGCACAAAGACAGCGCCCCGGCCGGTGGCCGAGACTCTTTGGGCGATCAACGTTACCCTCGCATCGCGAAAAATCATAATAAAGAGAGACTGCCATGTCACAGAGCGCCGCTGCCACACTGGCCACCGATGACGAAAAAAACACCATCTACAAGCGCATTACCCTGCGCCTGATCCCCTTCATTTTTATCTGCTACCTGTTCAACTACCTTGACCGGGTGAACGTTGGCTTTGCCAAGTTGCAGATGCTCGACGCCTTGAAATTCAGTGAGACGGTGTACGGCCTCGGTGCCGGGATCTTCTTTATCGGCTACGTGTTGTGCGGCGTGCCAAGTAACCTGGCGCTGACCAAGTTCGGCCCGCGCCGCTGGATTGCGTTGATGATGATCGTGTGGGGCACCTTGTCCACCTGCCTGCTGTTCGTCACGACACCGACGCATTTCTACGCCCTGCGCTTATTGACCGGTGCGGCTGAAGCCGGCTTTTTCCCTGGCGTGGTGCTGTACCTCTCGCAGTGGTTCCCGACCTTTCGCCGTGGGCGGATCATGGCCTTGTTCATGTCGGCGATTCCGGTCTCCGGCTTGCTCGGCAGCCCATTCTCCGGCTGGATCCTCAACCACTTTGCTGCCGGCCAGGGTGGCCTGGCGGGCTGGCAGTGGATGTTCCTGCTGCAAGGGGTCCCGACGGTGATACTCGGTGCACTCGCGTACTTCCTGCTCAGCGACAGCTTTGCCAATGCCCGGTGGCTCACCGCCCATGAGCGTGCGGTACTGGAAGCCGATCAGGCGACAGACTTGGCCAACAAGCCGAAAACTGCCACCGATTCGCTCGGCGCGGTGTTCAAGAACCCGGCCATCTGGGCGTTCGGCCTGATCTATTTCTGCATCCAGAGCGGCGTGTACGCGATCAACTTCTGGCTGCCGTCGATCATCAAGAACCTGGGTTTCAGCGATAACCTGGTGATTGGCTGGCTGAGTGCGATTCCGTATCTGTTGGCCGCGGTGTTCATGCTGCTGGTGGGCCGCTCCGCTGACCTGCGCAAGGAGCGTCGCTGGCATTTGGTGGTGCCGATGTTGATGGGCGCGATCGGCCTGGTGATCGCGGTGAACTTCGCCACCACCCCGGCAATTGCGATTCTCGGCCTGACCATCGCCACCATGGGCGCCCTCACCGGCCTGCCAATGTTCTGGCCGGTGCCAACCGCCCTGCTCAGCGCGGGCGCGGCGGCAGGCGGTTTGGCGTTGATCAACTCCATGGGCCAGATGGCCGGTTTCCTCAGCCCCTACATCGTAGGGTTTGTGAAGGATGCCACCGGGTCCACGGACATCGCGTTGTACCTGCTGGCGGCGGTGATTGTCGCCGGCAGCGTGCTGGCATTGCGCATGACGCGGACCTTGAAAGTCTGACGACAACACCGCCAACCTGAGCGGTGCGCCTTGCCATCGAGCCACACCCCTCAGGCCGGCTGCTGGGCCGCCGTGCGCGGCCCTTTGATCGTTTTGGTGTTGATCTCAGCCGCCACGGCGGATAAACCGCGCATGTCTGCTGTGTTTACAGCAACCCCCCGCCATCGATATCCAGCACGGCACCGGTCATAAATCCATTCTCCATGGCCAGCACATACCCCGCCGCAACTTCCTCAGCCTGGCCGACTCGCCCCACCGGCAAGCCCCCGCCAGCCTTGGCGAACATCGCCAACCGTTGCTCCTCTGCCAGGCCTGCATAAGCCGGCGTATCAATCACACCCGGGCTGATCACATTGACCCGACGTGGCGCCAACTCTTTTGCCAGTTGCTTGCCCAGCGCCTCGGTCGCTGCGTTGATGCCGGTCTTGATCAACTGGCCGGGCGCCAGTTTGCGGCCCAGTTGGCCCGAGGTCAGGCTGATGCTGCCGTGCTCAGCCAAAAACGGCAGTGCCTGTTGGATTGCCCGCAGCGCGCCCCAGAGTTTTACATTGAAGTTGTCCTGGGCTTCGGACAGGTCGGTTTCACTGAGGTTTTTGGCGCGCACCGACGGCCCGGCGGTAAAGACCAGATGATCAACGTGTCCGACCGATTCGAACAACCGCTGCAGGGAGACGCTGTCGGTGACGTCGACCGGCTCGCTGCGCACACCGTTGTCGACACTCGCGGTCAACCGGCGCCCGGCCAGCACCACCTGGGCGCCACGTGCTACGGCGGCCTTGGCCACTGCTGCGCCGATACCGCTGCTGCCGCCAATCACGATGACGGTTTTACCGTTGAGGGAGGATGTCATGAGGTTGATACCTGAGTGAGAAAGTGAGCGTTGATCTTCTCAGCTTGGCAATCGGCGAAAAATCCCGGTAAAACGACAAGATCTTTAAAGGATTTTTACAAATGAGCTCAACCCTGGACCTTGAAGTGTTTGTGCGCACCGCTGACACAGGCAGCCTCTCGGCAGCCGCGCGTAGCCTTAACCTCACGCCGGCAGCGGCCAGTATCGCCCTCAAACGCCTGGAAACCCGGCTGGGCATCCGCCTGCTCGCCCGTTCCACCCGCAGCATGCGCCTGACCGAAGAAGGCCGGCGTTATCTGGACAGCGTACGCATAGCGCTGGAAGCCTTGTCCGAGGGCGAGCAGGCGATCAAACAACAAGGCCAAAGCCTCAGCGGCCTGTTGCAGTTGGCCGCCCCCTCGGATTTCGGGCGCAATGTGCTACTGGGTTGGCTGGATGAATTCAAACTCGAGCACCCGAACATCCGCCTGCAGTTGCTGCTTAACGACAGCAACGCCGATCTGTTCCGCGACACCGTCGACATCGCCTTGCGCTTTGGGGTGCCACGCGACTCCAGCCTGGTGGCATTGCCCGTCGTGCCCGGCCATCAGCGCATGCCTTGCGCGAGCCCTGACTACCTCGCGCGTCACGGCACACCGCGTACGCCTGCCGACTTGGCGCAGCACAGTACGTTGCGCTACATGCGTCGCGGGCAGCCAAATAACACCTGGTACTTTCGCCAAGGGGCACAGCTTCAGGCAGTTGAAGTGAGCGGGGATTACCTCAGCGACGATGGCGAAATTGTTCGCCGGTGGGCCTTGGCCGGCCACGGGATTGCGTATAAGGCCAACCTGGATATCGCCCGGGATATCAAGGCCGGGCGCCTGGTGCCGCTGCTGCCCGATTGGCAAGGTGAGCCCACCCCTTTCAACCTGATGTGCCCTCACCGCCTGCAAGTGTCGGAACGGGTCAAAGTGCTGCACCGCTTTTTACAGGAACGCTGTCAGACCTTGCTGAACACATGAAGAACGCCGCGCAGGGGTTGTTCCAGAGCCCTTGAGTCTGGTATTGCATCACTCACCTTTCCCAGCCATGAGGATCTTTGAATGATTTATCGCACATTGGGCCAGTCCGGGTTGAAGGTCAGCGCACTGACCCTGGGCACCATGATGTTTGGCGAACAGACCAGTACCGAAGACGCGCTGCGCATCATCGACAAGGCCTGGGACCAGGGCATCAACTTTATCGACACTGCCGACGTTTACACCGGCGGGCGCTCCGAGGAAATCGTCGGTGAAGCCATCGCCCGCCATCGTTCGGATTGGGTGGTGGCGTCGAAAGTCGGCATCGGCCCGTTGGACGGTTTACCCAACCGCAATGGCTTGAGCCGCAAGCGCATTTTCAACGCCCTCGAAGCCAGCCTCACCCACCTCGACACCGACTACCTGGACATCTATTACCTGCACCGCGAAGACCACGACACGCCGCTGGAAGTCACGGTGTCAGCAATAGGCGACCTGATCCGCCAAGGCAAAATTCGTTACTGGGGCCTGTCCAACTACCGGGGTTGGCGCATCGCTGAAGTGATTCGCGTGGCCGAGCGCTTGGGCGTAGACAAGCCGATCATCAGCCAGCCGTTGTACAACATCGTCAATCGTCAGGCCGAGATCGAGCAAATCACCGCCGCAGCCGCCTATGGCCTGGGCGTGGTGCCTTACAGCCCGCTGGCGCGTGGTGTGCTCAGTGGCAAATACGCTCCGGATGTAACGCCCGAAGCCGGCAGCCGCGCAGCACGTCAGGACAAACGCATTCTGGAAACCGAATGGCGGGTTGAGTCGTTACGTATCGCCCAGCAGATTCAGCAATACACCCAAGGGCGTGGCGTGGGGATCGTCGAGTTTGCGATTGCCTGGGTACTGAACAACTCGGCGGTCAGTTCGGCGATTGTCGGGCCGCGTACCGAGGCCCAGTGGGATGCGTACACCGGGGCGCTGGATGTGAAGATCAACGCTGAAGATGAGGCGTTTATTGACTCGCTGGTGACACCGGGGCATTCGTCTACACCGGGGTTCAATGATGTAGGCCATTTTGTGTCGGGGCGGATTAGCCGATAACAACAGCCGCCGACACTCTCCAGTGTGGGCGGTGTTTTCGTTGCAGGCTTAGGGTTTTATTTCTACTTTAACGTCTAACCCATGGGCAGCCTCTCTGATGTCCTGTTCTGTCAAAGGCACTTGTTTTAATATCTTCGCGATCACGGCGGCGACAGTCCTGTAGGTGCCATAGCCAGGCACAAAGCCTTGAGCGGTAGTGGCGAACACTGTAAGCGCCTGGTCCATTTCACTTTTTGGCAGACCGAACACCTTACCGATATCATTATTTTTATTTAAAAACAGCAACACTGCATTGACTGGATTGTCCAGGCCCTGCTGAACAGTGTCGGCAGTGGCTTTATCTACACCCAGCATTTGCAAAAAAGCAGACACGCCGGTAAACGGTTTTTCGAGAAAATTGGCAACGACATTGATCACAGCACTCAGGTCACCACGCTCCCTGAAAACGAGCGCCCTGAATTGTGCCAATGTTATTGGCACAAGCGGCAATTGACTGTGAGCACCATTTTTGAGGAAGTAAAAATTACCTCTATTGCCAGAACCCAGCAAGTTACCGTGGTAGTCGTACCGATAGACCACTTTCTCGCCATCGGGTCGTACACCACTGAAGGTAGGCTTGCCTGCATCAATCGACTCGAGTTGCTGATTAACAAGGCCATTCACAAAAATACACTGGGTGGGATTTGCGCTGAATTGATTCAGGTGTTCAAACACATTCCCAATGATCTGTTTCCCTGGGCCCATCAGCACCTTGGGGGCGCTGCCTTCAGGCGCGCAGGCCAGTGCCTGCACGGCGGCACTGACCGGTGCAGATTCTGCTTTATCTCCAAAGTGGGCAAGAAAGGCGTTAAACGTTTCAGGCTTTTTGGGTAAATCTTTCAAAAAATTATCTATTTCCTGATAACTTTTAAATTCATGATTTGACTTAAAGTCTTTCTGCTGCATCCACAGTACGAAGTTAACTTTGCCTGGCACGATAGGTTCGCGCTTGACCATGAACATATCCTTGGCCTGATGACGCCCCACATTAAACGTGTAAACCGTTACGTGGGGCTGCTTCGCGGCATCTGGCAATACCAGCGCATCAAGCAATTCTTTGCCGCCCGGCGTCAGTACGCCGCGTTCTGTATCGCTTGCCAACGATGCGGAGAATTCTCTATAAATATTAAGCTTTTTCCAGGCCGGTATATCATCCTTGGGAAATGCGTGGCTTTCGCCAAATCGACCGATAATGCCAGGCAGGCCGCTGAAAGAAGCTGGTGAGGAGCCATAATAGGGTGAGATACCGCGCATGCCGTCTACTCTCTATCAAAAGTCTAAACCATTAATTTGCTGAGCGGTTTTCCACGCGCACCGTCGCAACAGGTGCGGTGACTGACACTCAGGAAGTTGCCATTAATCCATTGGGGTCGAGCGGTTTCCATGGCTCGCCTAAATGCAGCAGCGCTTTAGGCAAGAGAACGTTCAGCCAGGCTAACTAAACGTTGTAAAACCTATGTGATATCTGCGTAGGAGTTTGTTCCATTAAATCGGCTTAATCGTCGTGACAAACAATGTCATGCACCCTATATTCCCCCCAGATTTCCTGTCTTTTGTATCCATGGGTTTTGGCGAGGACGCTGTGTCTAAAGGTGTTGTGTTATCGGTATCGGCCTCGGTGTTATTTGCCGTGATGTATTACTTCACTTCGTTGCTCACGCCATTGAGCGGCCTGGAGATTTTCGGTTGGCGCATGTTGCTGACCATGCCCTGCATGACCGTGTTCATGATCGTCAGTGGCGAATGGCGGCGCGTGTGGGAGCTGGTGCACAGGTTGGTGGCCAAGCCGAGGCTGATCGGCGGCGTGCTCGTGTCATCGGCCTTGCTGGGTTTGCAATTGTGGTTGTTTATGTGGGCGCCGCTTAACGGGCGCAGCCTAGATGTGTCGGTGGGGTATTTCCTGCTGCCGCTGACCATGGTGCTGACCGGGCGCCTGGTGTACGGCGAACAACTGTCGCGCCTGCAACAGATCGCGGTTTTTTTCGCCGCGCTCGGGGTGCTGAACGAGTTGTACCAGGCCGGTGGTTTTTCCTGGGCGACGCTGGTGGTGATCATCGGTTACCCGATCTATTTTGTGGTGCGCAAATACCTCACCACCGACCACCTGGGCGGGCTATGGCTGGATATGGCGCTGATGCTGCCCGTGGCCTGGTGGTTTGTGCAGCACGGCGAACAAGGTTTTGCGGTGATGGACATTCATCCCAAGCTGTATGCGTTGATTCCGCTGCTGGGGGTCATCAGTGCCTCGGCGTTGGTGAGCTATATCGTTGCCAGCCGCTTGTTACCCTTCAGCCTGTTCGGGCTGCTCAGCTATGTAGAGCCTGTGTTGCTGCTGGTGGTGGCGTTGATCTTGGGAGAAAGCATCAAGGGCGGCCAATGGCTGACTTACATCCCGATCTGGCTGGCGGTGATGGTGCTCGTGTATGAGGGGTTCAAACACCTGGTACGCCAGCGCAGAGCGTAATTGGCAGGCAATAAAAAGCCCGCCCGAGGGTTAACCTCGGGCGGGCTTTTTTACGCTTAGTCGGCGGTCAGGACGCCACGACGCACCTGGTCACGCTCGATCGACTCGAACAGTGCCTTGAAGTTACCCTCGCCGAACCCATCATCGCCCTTGCGCTGGATGAATTCGAAGAACACCGGGCCCATCAGGGTTTCCGAGAAAATCTGCAGCAGCAGACGCTTGTCGCCTTCAATCGAGGAGCCGTCGAGCAGAATGCCGCGTGCTTGCAGTTGGTCCACCGGCTCACCGTGATTCGGCAGGCGGCCTTCAAGCATTTCGTAGTACGTGTCCGGCGGCGCCGTCATGAAGCGCATGCCGATTTTCTTCAGCGCGTCCCAGGTCTTGATCAGGTCGTCGGTGAGGAACGCCACGTGCTGGATGCCCTCCCCATTGAACTGCATCAGGAACTCTTCGATCTGGCCGGCGCCCTTGGAGGACTCCTCGTTCAGCGGGATGCGGATCATGCCATCCGGGGCGCTCATGGCCTTGGAGGTCAGGCCGGTGTATTCACCCTTGATGTCGAAGTAACGCGCTTCACGGAAGTTGAACAGTTTCTCGTAGAAGTTGGCCCAGTAGACCATGCGCCCGCGATAGACGTTATGGGTCAGGTGGTCGATAACCTTGAGGCCGGCGCCCACCGGGTTGCGGTCGACGCCTTCGAGGAACACGAAGTCGATGTCATAGATCGAACTGCCCTCACCGAAACGGTCGATCAGATACAGCGGCGCGCCGCCGATGCCCTTGATCGCCGGCAGGTTCAGTTCCATCGGCCCGGTTTCGATGTGAATAGGCTGGGCGCCCAGCTCCAGCGCACGGTTATAGGCCTGTTGCGAGTCTTTGACCCGGAACGCCATGCCGCACACCGACGGGCCGTGCTCGGCCGCAAAGTAAGACGCGAGGCTGTTGGGCTCGTTGTTGAGGATCAGGTTGATCTCGCCCTGGCGGAACAGGTCGACGTTCTTGGAGCGGTGGGTGGCGACTTTGGTAAAGCCCATGATCTCGAAGATCGGCTCCAGGGTGCCCGGGGTTGGCGATGCGAATTCGATAAATTCAAAGCCCATCAGGCCCATTGGGTTTTCGTATTGGTCGGCCATTTTCGGCGCCTCATTCTTGTAGTGAACACACAAATAGTCAGTTGCGAGCAAGGATGAGGTGGGAGGGAGGCGCACAAGAGAGGCCCCGCACGCTGCGTGCGAGGAAGTCACCAAAGATCAGGGGGGAGCCGAGTAGCTTCATGGTTACATCAGTCTCTGACAGCCGAGGCTTGCGTGAGCGCAAGTCCATATTCTTGTATGCGTAAATCGATTCTACACAGCGTAACAGTATTTGTCCGCACTCTTATCAAATCCCCATTGGCTTGGCCTGCGCAAGGGGTTTGTTGCACAGGTATATGCCGCACAGGATCACCGCGCCGCCCAGCCCCATGGCCACGGTCAATTGTTCGCCCAGCAGTAATGCGCCGCAAATCAAGGCTGTCAGAGGGTTCAGCGCAATAAACACCCCGGCACGGGTCGCGCCGATGCGCCGAATGCCGTCGTAATAGCCGATGTACGCCAGGGCTGATCCCAGCACGCCCAGGTACAACAAACTCAAGACCTGCGGCAGTTGCAGGCTGCCGAGCCCGGCGACAGTGAAACGCCCCATAACCAGGCTGAGGAGCGTCAGCATCAAGGTGCCCAGCAGCACTGACCAGGTGACGGTTTGCAACGGACCGAGGCTGCGATTCAGCTCACGGGAAAACAGCGAGTAAATCCCCCACCCCACGACGCAACCAATAATCAGCCCGTCGCCGCGCCAGTTGCTCGCGGTACTGTGCAGCACCTGCGGGTTGCGACTGACGATCACCACGGCCGCGCCCGCCAGGCATAAGGCGATGCCCGCAACTTTGCCGGCACTCAGGCGCTCTTTGAAGAGCCACCATCCGGCCAGGCCGATCACTGCCGGATTCAACGCCACGATCAACGACGCGCGCGAGGCGTTGACGTAATGCAGGCCATAGAAAAAACACAGGTTATAAAAAAAGATGCCAAAAAAACCCAGCACGAACAGCCGCACCAGTTGCCGAGCACTGGGTCGCGCCAGAGGGACCCGCGCGCACAGCATAAACAGCAACAGTGCCAGGCTGGCCAGGATAAACCGCAGGCTGGCGGCCAGTAACGGGTCGACCCGATCAGCCAGGTAGCGCCCGGCGACAAACGTGCCGCCCCATAGCATGGTAACGGCGGCAAGTTTCAGATAGGTCAGTCGATCGGACACGGGTTGCATGAGGATTTGCTCGGGGCACTGAAGGATTGGCGTATTCTTCGACTAATGATCGGTAATCGTAAAATGAGCCTTTACTCATGACCCTGACCCAGTTGGAAATCTTTTCGTTGGTCGCCGAACTGCAAGGTTTTACCAGTGCGGCTCACCGCCTGGGCATCAGTCAATCGGCGGTGTCGCATGCAATCAAAGCCTTGGAACAAGAGCTGGGCGTGGAATTGTTCCGGCGCCACCAGTCGTTGGTGGAACTGAGCGATATCGGCGCGCAATTACTCGGGCGCGCCCGCGCAATGCTCGGCCTGGCCAATACCTTGCAACAGGAAGCGGCCGACGCCCGTGGAATGAAACGCGGCACGCTGCGGATTGGGTCGTTCGGGCCGACGGCATCAATCCGTCTGCTGCCGACCCTCCTGCAGCAGTTTCGACAGGCTTATCCGGGTATCGAAGTGCACGTGGACGAAGGGCCCGACCGACAGGTTATCCAGTGGCTGGATGAGCGACGCATCGATGTCGGGTTCGTGGTGCTGGATCACGAACGCTTCGACACCGTGGCCTTGTTCGAGGACCAACTGGTGGCACTGCTGCCCGCCGCTCATCCACTGGCCGCCAACGCGGCGCTGCCCCTGGCAGCGCTGTGTGATGACCCGTTTATTCTCACCGAGGCCGGCTCCTCGGAACTGGTGATGCGCTTGTTCAGCGAGGCACGGTTAAGGCCTAAAGTGCGTTATCGCTGCGCCCAGCTGCTCAGCACGCTGGACGCCGTCAGCCGTGGTGATGGGTTGAGTATCGTCGCGCAAGCGTCGCTACCGGAACGCGTCGACCCGCGCTACGCAGCGCGTCCGTTGACGCCGGCGGTGCCCCGCCGGATCGGCCTGGCCGTGCTTGACCGTCGCCAATCCTCGCCGGCCACCCTGGCATTTATCGCGCTGGCGCAAAAGTGCACCGCCCCCGGACTTATCGCACTGAACGATACCCCGTCAACGCTGGCTTGAACGGCTGAGAGCGACAGAAGAAAGCATTGTTGGTGGCGCGCCTACTGTTCGCAGCGATGTTTATCGTCCCAGGATGAGAGACTCGCCACAACTGACCCAGAGGCCCGGGGCATGGGCTTTAAACAACCGAGCGCCCCAGCGCAATGCCATCTATCATCGGCATACCTCCCTGTGTTTATCGTTATTGGCTGCCCCTATGCCCCTCACCGCCAAAGGCCCAAGAAGCCGAACTGCACGCGCCCTTATCAGCGGCATCTGTGGCGTGCTCCCGGTTTTACTCGGGGTTGCGATTCTTTATTGGCAAGCCGAACGTACGCTTGAACAAAGCACGGAGCAAACCGCCCACGAAGCCGTTCGCCAATTCGACTTGATGCTCGACAACACGGCCCTCGCCGCCCGGGCCTTGCTGCCACTGGCCGGCCAACCTTGTGACAACGGCACGCAACTGGCGCTGCGTGAGCAGGTGACGCGCCGGCCCTTTGTGCGAGCGACGACCCTGTCCTGGCAGAAAAACATTTACTGCAGCTCGTTGTTCGGCGGGACTTACCAGTCAGCGGTCAACCCGGACGATTACGTTGATGGCGTGCTGTGGTTGATGAACGGCAACCCGGTGACGCCGGACACCGCACTGCTGGTTTACCGCCTGGTCGACGGCGACAAAGCTGCATTTGCCTCTGTCGACGGCTACCACCTGACCAACGCCTTGCGCCTGATCAGCCGCTACACGTACCTGATCCTGCAAGTCGGCCGCAACTGGCTGGATGCCGACGGCAAAGTCCACAACACAGCGGTGCCGGAGTTTGCCGTGGCCCATCACCACCTGGCCTCTGAGCGCTATCACTACAGTGTCGACGCAGGCATGCCCGACGGTGAGGTCTGGCGTTATATGGAAGCGCGTTACCCGGCACTGTTCAGCCTGCTGGTGTTCTTTGGCGTACTGGCGGGCATGCTCGCGCACTGGCTGCAAAAGCGCTCGTCCGCCCCCACCCACGAGCTGCAGCGCGCCTTGGGTGCCAACGAGTTCATTCCCTATTTCCAACCCGTGGTACGCGGCGATACCCATGAATGGGCCGGCTGTGAAGTGTTGATGCGCTGGCAACACCCGAAGGAAGGGTTGGTGCGCCCCGACCTGTTTATCCCGCTGGCCGAGCACTCCGGCCTGATCGTGCCGATGACCCGCTCACTGCTGCGCCAGACCGCCACGCAACTGGCCCCGCACGCCGCGCGCTTCAGCCCGGGCTTTCATGTCGGCGTGAACATCACGGCGCACCACTGCCTGGATCTGGACCTGGTCCAGGACTGTCGGGAGTTTCTCGCCGCCTTTGCCCAAGGCCAAGTGACCCTCGTGTTGGAGCTGACCGAGCGCGACCTGATCCAGCCTACCGACATCACCCGCCGCTTGTTCGACGCCCTGCATCAACTGGGGGTGATGATCGCGATTGATGACTTTGGCACCGGCCACTCGAGCCTGGCTTACTTGCGTAACTTCAACGTCGACTACTTGAAAATCGATCAAAGCTTTGTCGCCATGATTGGCGCTGATGCACTCTCCAGGCATATTCTTGACAGCATCATCGAACTCTCCGGCAAGCTGGACCTGGGTATTGTCGCTGAGGGTGTGGAAACCACGGAGCAGTGCGAATACCTCGCGGCACAAGGTGTGGATTTCCTGCAGGGTTACCTGTTCGGCCGACCGTTACCCTGTGAAGAGTTCATTAAGTCGCTGGCCAGCCATTGAATAGCCATCTACTGCGCTCAATGAAATAATCTTATTTAAGCAACGACGTGATTTACTCGTGCGACATTAACTACTACAATTTTTCCTGCCTGTGCTGAACTCGCAGAAAGGCCTCTTTCTTTGAGTCACCTTAAGCTCTTGGCTTACTAGCTTTATCTGCAGTTGATATCAGCCAACTACACTATTGGAGTACAGATTTTGTCCAGACTCGCCGAATTTCGCGCAGCAGAAAAAGCCCTTCAAGAACAGCTTGCCCAGCTGGAATCACTGAAGAACGACGCCGGCCTGAAAAAAGAAATCGAATTTGAAGAAAAGCTGCAGGGCTTGATGAAGCACTACGGCAAAGGCCTGCGCGACATCATCTCGATCCTTGATCCGAACCCTGGCAAAGCCGGTGCTGCCGTGACCGCACCCAAACAGCGCCGCGCACGCGTGGTCAAGGTCTACCATAACCCGCATACCGGCGAGCTGATCGAGACCAAAGGCGGCAACCACCGCGGCCTGAAAGCCTGGAAAGAACAGTATGGCGCCGCCACTGTAGATTCCTGGCTTCGCGGCTGATCGACAACGTCTGGCAAAAAGCCCCGCATTGGCGGGGCTTTTTGTTGGCGGGTTCAAAAACGAATCCAACTAACCGTTCACTTTGTTCAAAATCGATCAAAATGGATTGTTCAAAGTTTCAGACTGTCGCGCACCGAACTCACTTCGCCCCGGCTGGCCTCATAGGCTTCGGCTTGCCCCGCGTATGAAAAAACATACGCTTTATCGGTATCAACCGCGCCCACCAATGTTTGTGACAATACGTGTCGCCCGTTCTCGGTAATCACGCAAGTAGTTTCCATCGCGTCAAGACCACTCAATGTGGTTGGGTGCATTTTGCTGCACACGCTTTGATAACCACTGCGGGCAAATTCTTTCTGGATGGATTTACGCATGTCCAGCAACACACCCTGAAGATTAACTTTATGCCCGGCCTCAATCGGTGTGCCGGTCAACTCCATGACCATCAAGGTATTGCCATTTTCATCATTCTTGATCGCGCGTTGCCGAGACACCGCCTGAGGGGTTGCCGGTGCCGCGTCGTCGGGCACCACCTCCTCGACTTGCCAGCCGCTGGGCCAATGAATTTCCGGGTCTGCCGCTTGCACGAACGAACTGCCCAACAGTGGACCAAACAGCACACACAACACACTTAACAGCGGTTTACGGAATTCAATCATTACGAAAAACACCCAAGGTTCAAGCGCCAAAGTTTGACGCCCGACACCCGCAAGTCGCAAGCGCTGTGTGACCTTTTCATTTGGCGCAGCAGGCAGGCCTTGCGTATCATGGCGCGGCTGCATGGATGCTTGCCGCAAGCCAAGGGAACGCTACTCTCACTTCAAGCCGAGCTTGCCCGATTTTTTCTGGAGGGCCCATGAGCCTGCACGATCTGAACACTTTCCCGGGCGTCACCGCCCAACCCGACACCGCGACCACCCACTTCGTGTTCAACCACACCATGCTGCGGGTCAAAGACATCACCAAGTCGCTGGATTTCTATACCCGCGTCCTGGGTTTTTCCCTGGTTGAAAAGCGCGACTTCCCGGAAGCCGAATTCAGCCTGTACTTCCTGGCCCTGGTGGACAAAGCCCAGATCCCGGCAGACGCCGCTGAACGTACCCAGTGGATGAAGTCGATCCCGGGCATTCTGGAACTGACCCACAACCACGGCACTGAAAACGATGCCGATTTTGCCTACCACAATGGCAACACCGACCCTCGCGGCTTTGGCCATATCTGCATTTCGGTGCCGGATATCGTGGCGGCCTGCGAGCGCTTTGAAGCCTTGGGTTGCGATTTCCAGAAACGTTTGACCGATGGCCGCATGAAAAGCCTGGCATTCATCAAGGACCCTGACGCGTACTGGGTTGAGATTATTCAGCCGGCGCCGATGTAAACCGCCGATAGGTGCGTGCGCAGTGTCACTGGATGCCTGCCCACGCAACGCGCAAGCACGAAAAAACCCCATGATCACTCATGGGGTTTTTTATTGGCCGGTGCGGTTTTATGCCGGCGCGGAGGTTCGGATCAAGTGATCGAATGCACTCAGGGAAGCCTTGGCACCCTCGCCTACCGCAATCACGATCTGCTTGTACGGCACAGTGGTGACGTCGCCGGCAGCGAACACCCCTGGCAGGGACGTTTCGCCACGGGCATCAACAATGATCTCGCCACGAGGCGTCAGCTCCACAGTGCCTTTGAGCCAGTCAGTGTTGGGCAGCAAACCGATCTGCACGAAGATGCCTTCCAGGTCGATGGTGTGGAACTCACCGCTGTCGCGATCCTTGTAGGCCAGGCCCGTGACTTTCTGACCATCGCCTTTGACTTCGCTGGTCAGCGCGCTGGTAATCACGTCAACGTTCGACAGGCTGTAGAGCTTGCGCTGCAACACCGCATCGGCGCGTAACTTGCTGTCAAATTCGAGCAACGTTACGTGGCTGACGATACCGGCCAGGTCGATGGCCGCTTCAACGCCAGAGTTACCACCGCCAATCACCGCTACACGCTTGCCTTTGAACAACGGACCATCGCAGTGCGGGCAGAAGCACACGCCTTTGGCTTTGTATTCTTGCTCGCCCGGTACACCCATTTCACGCCAGCGGGCGCCGGTGGCCAGGATCACGGTCTTGGACTTGAGGGTCGCACCGCTTTCAAAGCGAATCTCGTGCAAATCACCGGCATTTTTCGCGGGGATCAAGCTGCTGGCACGTTGCAGGTTCATGATGTCCACGTCGTACTGACGCACATGCGCTTCAAGGGCGCTGGCCAGTTTCGGCCCTTTGGTCTCTTGCACAGAGATGAAGTTTTCGATGGACATGGTGTCCAGCACCTGGCCGCCAAAGCGCTCAGCTGCCACACCGGTGCGGATACCTTTACGCGCCGCGTAGATGGCCGCCGACGAACCGGCCGGGCCACCGCCGACGACCAGCACATCAAAGGCGTCTTTGGCGCTGATTTTCTCGGCGGCTTTTTCGATGCCGCTGGTGTCGAGTTTAGCGAGGATTTCTTCCAGGCCCATGCGGCCCTGGCCGAAGTTCACCCCGTTGAGGTAAACACTGGGCACTGCCATGACCTGGCGCTCATCGACTTCAGCCTGGAACAGCGCACCGTCGATAGCGACGTGGCGGATGTTCGGGTTAAGCACCGCCATCAGGTTCAACGCCTGGACCACGTCCGGGCAGTTCTGGCACGACAACGAGAAGTAAGTCTCGAAGCTGAACTGGCCTTTTAAAGCGCGAATCTGTTCAATCACTTCGACACTGGCCTTCGATGGGTGGCCACCCACTTGCAGCAGGGCCAGCACCAACGAAGTGAATTCATGGCCCATAGGGATGCCGGCGAAACGCAGGCTGATATCGGCACCCGGGCGGTTGATGGAGAACGATGGCTTGCGCGCATCATCGCCATCGGTTTTCAGGGTAATCAGCGTGGTGAGGCTGGTTACGTCCTGCAAAAGAGCAAGCATTTCCTGGGATTTCGCGCCGTCGTCGAGGGAGGCGACGATCTCGATCGGCTGGGTGACCCGTTCCAGGTATGACTTCAACTGAGCTTTAAGATTGGCGTCCAACATACGGGCGATTTCCTATTAATTCGGTTTATTGCAGACAAAAAAACGCCCGAGCGAATCTCGCCCGGGCGTTTTGAGGGCGGTGCAGCTTACTTAAGGTGCGGCAGAGCCCGCCCTGAGGTCGTTCACAGGTTTAGATCTTGCCGACCAGGTCCAGGGACGGAGCCAGGGTAGCCTCGCCTTCTTTCCACTTGGCTGGGCACACTTCACCTGGGTGAGCAGCAACATACTGAGCAGCCTTGATTTTGCGCAGCAGTTCGGAAGCATCGCGACCCACGCCACCATCGTTCAGTTCAACGATTTTGATCTTGCCTTCTGGGTCAATCACGAAGGTGCCGCGGTCAGCCAGACCGGCTTCTTCGATCAGTACGTCGAAGTTGCGGGAAATGGTCAGGGTTGGGTCGCCGATCATGGTGTACTGGATTTTGCCGATGGCTGGCGAAGTGTTGTGCCAGGCAGCGTGAGCAAAGTGAGTGTCGGTGGAGACGCTGTAGATTTCGACGCCCAGTTTCTGGAATTCGGCGTAGTTGTCAGCCAGGTCTTCCAGCTCAGTTGGGCATACGAAGGTAAAGTCAGCCGGGTAGAAGAACACGACAGACCATTTGCCTTTCAGGTCAGCATCCGACACGTCGACGAAGTTGCCGTTTTTGTAGGCGGTAGCTTTGAACGGTTTTACTTGGCTGTTGATGATAGGCATCGATGACTCTCCGTCAGGGGTTAGTAAGTTGATGAGATGAATCCTACCCACTCTTTCCGACGATGGCTCATTGGCAAACCTGATGCTGACGATTGGTTTTCGCTATCAAGTGGCGCTATTAATAGAAGAAATCTCAAATCAGCGGTTGGGTGGCCAAGGTCATGCCAAGAAAGGGCGTCGCTTCAACATAGCGCATGGCGGATTTCATGTCGCTCCAGCCGACGTAGCTCATCAACGACTTCAAGTCCCAGCCGCTGCGGTGGGCCCAGGTGGCAAAGCCTCGACGCAGTGAGTGGCTGGTGTATTGATCGGCCGCGATACCGGCGCGTTCCAAGGCCTGGCGCAGCAACGGGATGACACTGTTGGGGTGCAACCCCTCCTCGCCCAAATTGCCCCAGCGGTCGACTCCGCGAAATACCGGGCCGCGCACCAGCGCCGACGCGCTGAGCCATTCGCTATAGGCCTGCACCGGGCACAACCGCAGCAACGCCGGGGTCTGGTAGGTCTTGCCGAGGTTGTCGCGGTCACTTTTGCTGCGCGGCAGATACAGGCTGATGCCGGCGCCCGGTACGGCCTGCACATGCTCGATAGCCAGGCGGCACAGTTCATCACTGCGAAACCCGCGCCAGAAGCCCAGCAGGATCAATGCCGTGTCGCGCTTGGCGCGCAGCAATCGCGACGGGTCCTGATCAGTCCGCGCCTGAATCGCCTCTGCCTCCAGGCAGGCGACCACCTGCTCAAGGTGCTTGAGTTGCAGCGGCTCGGCCTGTTTCTCCTGCGCCGGGTGCACCGCACGAATGCCCTTGAGCACCTTGCGCACCACCGGCGCCTTGGTCGGGTCAGGGAAACCCTGGCTGGTGTGCCACTGCGCCAATGCCGAGAGCCGCAGCTTCAAGGTGTTGACCGCCAGCACCCCGGCGTGTGCCACCAGATAACGCGCCACGCTGTCGCTGGTCGCGGGCAGGAACCCACCCCAACTCACTTCAAAGTGCTCAATGGCCGCGCGATAGCTACGCCGCGTGTTATCGCGGGTGGCGGCATTGAGATAACGCTCCAGATCGCTCATGAAAAGCCTATGCGTACTGCTGACGGGTGAATTGACGCTCAATACCGCTATGACACGGGATAATACGCCAATATCCCATCTGTTGAATCATGAATTTAAACGAGATTTTATTCGTGTTACAGTATGTATCTACATAATACGTACCACAGTACTAAATCGACGGAGACTCCATGGCTCGCGGCGGCATAAACAAAGCAGTAGTTCAAACGGCACGCCTGGCGATCCTTGCCCGCGGCGAGAACCCGAGCATCGACGCAGTCCGCATCGAAATGGGCAATACCGGTTCAAAAACCACGATTCATCGTTATTTGAAGGAGTTGGACGAGAGCGAAACCCGGCTGACGATCACCGAGGCACCCATCGACGACGAGCTGGGTGAACTGGTTGCACGCCTGGCCCAACGCCTTAAAGAAAAGGCCCAGGAGCCGATTGACCTGGCGCTGGCGCAGTTCGAACAACAGAAAGCCGCCCTGCTCGCCCAGCTGCAAGCGCTTGAAGAGGCTCAGAGCCAGCTCAGTCAGCAATGCGCTATCCAGGCCGCCGCCCTCGCAGAAGAAAGTGCCGCCCTGCAAACCGCGAGCACCAGCCTGCAAACCGAGCAAACCCGTAACGCCGGGCTCAGCCAGGCGTGCAGCGATTACGAATTACGCATCAACGACAAGGACGAACAAATTCGTTCGCTGGAAGAAAAACACCTGCACGCGCGGGAAGCCCTCGAGCATTACCGCAATGCAATCAAGGAGCAGCGCGAGCAGGAACAGCGACGTCATGAAGGCCAGTTGCAGCAGGTCCAGGCGGAACTGCGCCAGGCCCAGCAAAGCGCCATGGTGCGCCAGGATGAGATCACCCAACTGCACCGTGACAATGAGCGACTGTTGATCGAGCACCGCGTCACGATCAAGGAGCTGGCCGCCCTGCAGGCCCAAACCCGCCAGGATCAGGCCGCGCAGCAAAAACTCAGCGAGCAGGTCAGCCTGATAGAAAGCGAGCGCACCCTGCTTCAGGAGCGCCTGCGGGTTGCCCTACTGGAGAGCCAGTCACGCCAGCAAGCGCTGAACGAACACCAGCTGGCGAACAAGAGCCTGGAACTGGACCTCATCAAGGCCCAGGCCAGTATCGAGGCATTGCGCCTGGCGGCCGTCGTTGCAACGACGCCAGAGGCAACGCCCGACACATGATCAGTCCGCCACAGGCGTGCGCATGGTGACGAACTCTTCCGCCGCCGTAGGATGCACGCCGATGGTTTCGTCGAAATGCTGCTTGGTCGCGCCCGCCTTGAGCGCGATCGCCAGCCCCTGAACGATCTCGCCGGCATCCGGCCCGACCATGTGGCAACCCAGGACTTTATCGGTGTCGGCATCGACTACCAGTTTCATCAGGGTTTTTTCCTGGCAATCGGTCAGCGTCAGCTTCATCGGCCGGAAGCGGCTTTCAAAGACCTGCACCTTGTGGCCGTGCTTCTTCGCGTCTTCTTCGCTCAAGCCGACGGTGCCGATGTTCGGCAGGCTGAACACCGCCGTCGGAATCATCGCGTAATCCACCGGGCGGTACTGTTCTGGCTTGAACAAACGACGGGCCACTGCCATGCCTTCAGCCAGGGCTACCGGCGTCAATTGCACACGACCAATGACGTCGCCAATGGCCAGGATCGACGGCTCAGCGGTCTGGTAAAGGTCATCCACCGTAACAAAGCCACGCTCGTCGAGGGTGACGCCGGTGTTCTCCAGCCCCAGGTTGTCGAGCATTGGGCGGCGACCGGTGGCGTAGAACACGCAATCGGCCTCCAGCACACGCCCATCTTTCAGGGTTGCCTTGAGGCTGCCGTCTGCTTGCTTGTCGATACGTTCGATATCGGCATTGAATTGCAGGTCCAGGCCGCGCTTGGTCAACTCTTCCTTCAGGTGCGTACGCACCGAGCCATCAAAACCGCGCAGGAACAAATCGCCGCGATACAGTAGCGTCGTCTGTGCGCCCAAACCGTGGAAAATACCCGCGAACTCAACCGCGATGTAACCACCGCCAACGACCAGCACGCGCTTGGGCAGTTCTTTCAGAAAGAACGCCTCATTGGAGCCAATGGCGTGCTCACGCCCCGGGATCTCCGGGATCTGCGGCCAACCACCGGTAGCGATCAAAATGTGCTTGGCGGTGTAACGCTCGCCATTGATTTCCACCTGGTGCGGGTCAACCAGCCGCGCATGCCCTTCATGCAGGGTCACGCCACTGTTAACCAGCAGGTTGCGGTAGATACCATTAAGGCGATTGATTTCACGGTCCTTGTTGGCGATCAAGGTCGCCCAATCAAAGTTCGCTGCACCCAGGGACCAGCCAAAACCGCTGGCCTGCTCAAAGTCTTCGGCGAAATGCGCACCGTACACCAACAGTTTCTTCGGCACGCAGCCGACGTTAACGCACGTACCGCCCAGGTAGCGGCTTTCCGCCACAGCCACCTTGGCGCCAAACCCTGCGGCAAAGCGCGCCGCGCGAACACCGCCGGAACCGGCGCCAATTACATACAGATCAAAATCGTAGGCCATTTCACTCTCCTCGGCAGGGCATCAGCATACCGATTTAGATGGGGCTGAAAAACGAAAAAGCCACCCTAAGGTGGCTTTCTCTTAAAACAGGTCAGGCAACCGTGAATCAGTAAGCCTTGCCAGTTTTGTAGAAGTGCTCATAGCAGAAGTTGGTCGCCTCGATGTAGCCTTCAGCGCCACCGCAGTCGAAACGACGGCCTTTGAACTTGTAGGCAATTACGCAGCCGTCTTTGGCTTGCTTCAACAGAGCGTCAGTGATCTGGATCTCGCCGCCCTTGCCTGGCTCGGTTTCTTCGATCAATTTGAAGATGTCCGGGGTCAGGATGTAACGGCCAATGATAGCCAGGTTCGAAGGTGCATCTTCCGGCGCTGGCTTTTCAACCATGTCACGCACACGAATCAGGCCATCACCAATGTCGTCGCCAGCGATTACGCCGTACTTGTTGGTTTCCAGAGGATCGACCTCTTGAACTGCAACGATGGTGCAGCGGTATTTCTGGTACAGCTTGACCATCTGGGTCAGTACGCCGTCGCCTTCCAGATTGACGCACAGGTCATCCGCCAGTACCACAGCGAACGGTTCGTCACCGATCAGTGGGCGCCCGGTCAGGATCGCGTGGCCGAGGCCTTTCATCTGGGTTTGACGGGTGTACGAGAACGAGCACTCGTCGAGCAATTTACGGATACCGACCAGGTATTTTTCCTTGTCGGTGCCCTTGATCTGGTTTTCCAGCTCGTAGCTGATGTCGAAGTGGTCTTCCAGCGCGCGCTTACCACGGCCGGTAACGATGGAAATTTCGTTCAGACCGGCATCCAGTGCCTCTTCGACGCCGTACTGAATCAGTGGCTTGTTCACCACCGGCAGCATCTCTTTAGGCATGGCTTTGGTCGCTGGCAAGAAGCGAGTGCCGTAACCGGCTGCTGGGAACAAGCATTTCTTGATCATATGAGTCCTTACAAAGGGCTGTGCGTACGGAATTCGGCGCAGTCTAATGAGGCCGCAGTCACCTTACAATGGGTCCTGCTGGCGTTGCGATGTCAACATAGAGAAAAAATGTGCGCGTAAGTTCCGCTGATCCTACAAGGGCGTTACCAACGGCACGACAAACCACGCCTTGACCCCTTTGATTAAGAGGGCTGTCAATGTTTTAGCACGCTTTTCGACGCAAGGCACTGACCTGCAACAACTTGCCCGCTCCCAGGGCGTTTGGCGCTATCATTACGCACTTGAACCACACCACGAGATTGATAGATGTCAGAACCCAAAGGCGTAAACGGCTACCTGATCACAAAGCGAGCGGACGGCTGGCACCTGATCAACTTCCACGGTGACAGCGTCGCCGGGGCATTTGCGACCGAAAGCCAGGCTGTTGCAGTCGCCGAGGTGTTCGTGGATGAAGCTGGCCACGCGTCGAGCAAAAGACCCAAGGGCAAGTAAGCCCTGGCCTTTTGCAAAAAGCCCCGATGATCGGGGCTTTTTTGTGATTGGCTGTACCTAGGTGGCAGTTCGCTATAATCTTGCGCAAACGCCCCACGACAGTGTCAGCGCCCCTCCAACACCCTCGACGACGATTCCACTATGAACAAGATTCTGGCACTGCCTGCACTACTGGCGCTGATGGCCGGCTGCACCACCACTTCCGATACTTACCTGAAAAATGGCGAGCAAGGCCTGACCATCGACTGCTCGGGCGAGGCCAACTCGTGGGCCAGTTGCTACGAAAAAGCCGATGCTTCCTGCGCCGGCACCGGCTACCGCATCGTCGGCACCGAAGGCACGCCTGCGTTGAAGGAAAGCGACAAGACCCTTGGCAAAGACGTGGGTAACTTCAAGAGCCGCAGCGTGGTTGTCGTTTGCAAGTAAGCCTGAGGGCTACAGGTGAATTTCTGCGAACTTGATGCCAAGGCCGCGCAGGATTTCTATCAGGTCATCCAGGCGCGCAAATGATTCGACTTCATCGTGCTCATCCACCAAGAAATAACTACGACCGCCGCTTTTCTTGAAGAACACGATCCACTCGCCCAGGTCGGCAGGATTCTGGATGACATGGGTGGCCGAGATTTCGCCCTCGGCATGGCGGGCTGTGACATGTTCACGTTTCATGACGATTTCCAGAAAAGACAAATGCCGCGCATTCTCAAGGCTTGCGCGGTATTTTTTTGGATTGGATAACCAACAGTTTAACGGATCTGCAAACCCCAGGGTAATGATCCTTTGTCGACGACACCTGACATCAACGCCAAAAAAAACCTGATGCCACTATCGCAGCGTCAGGCTTTTTTATCGGATTCAACGGCGTGGGTGAGCCTGAGGCTCAGCCGGAAATACACGCCTCAGCGGCTTTCTTGATATCACCCGGGCGGATCGGGACATTGGACATGCTCTCGTAGAGCTTGATGCTGCTGCCGCTGGAGCGATCTTCAATCTCGAAGATTGCCGAAGGGTCGGCCGAGAATTTCTGCGGCACAATCACCTGTATACCATCCTTATGGGGCTCGATCTGCGGCGGGCGACGGGTGTCGGCCAGCTTGCGCACCACACAGGCGGCATATTCCGGCGGTTTTTTCCCGGAAATCACCACCAACGTTGGCGGGGTCTGCTTGATATCTGCAACCGAAGCACATCCACCTATCGCCAAGGCCAGAACCAACACACTCCACTTCATACTAAAACCTCCGATAAAGACCCTACGACAGCTTAGAGAGTAAATTTCTCCCGCCAATGTAGGATTTATCTCTGAAAACTCGGTAAATAACTGTTTTAAATTGTCGAAGTCGTCGACGACGACCCGATAATAAACGCGCTGGGGCTGATAAACTCTATCTTAACCTACGTATCATTCTGATTTTTCAGAAAAAGCCCTTCTGGAGACACCCCATGAAATTCATCCACCAGCGCGAGCACCTCAACGAGGGCGACATCGTTGTCATCGAATGCTCGCAGACCTGCAATATTCGCCTGATGAGCGATGCCAATTTTCGCAGCTTCAAGAACGGCGGCCGCCACACCTACCACGGCGGTGCGTTCGACAAATTCCCGGCGAAAATTACCGCGCCCAGCACCGGTTTCTGGAACATCACCCTGGACGTGGTGACACGTCGCGCCATCAGCGTTACCCGTAAACCCGCGTTGTCCCACAAGATCCGCATCGTTCGTCGCACCAGCACCAAACTGAGCTGAGCCGAACCCTCGACAGGAAACAAGCTGTGACCACCACGACCAAATACGTCATCAAGTACAAGCTCAACGGCGAACGTCGCTTTGAGTTCGCGCAATTGCACACCAACAGTGTCGAAGAGGCCAAGCAAGCCCTGGCGAAAATCCACGATGCCAGTGACGAAATCACTGACATCAACGTGAGTAAGGCGCTGTAAGCCATGCCTGGGCCGACTGCCGACCTGTTCGCCGAGGATGCGTTGCAGCAACCTGCGCGGCGCGAACAGATTGGCGAAGAGTCCTACGTACTGAGGGGCTATGCCCTGCCCTGGATTGAGCGCCTGCTGCCTGAGCTTCGCCAGGTGCTGGCCCAAGCGCCGTTTCGGAAAATGGTCACGCCCGGCGGCTTTACCATGTCAGCGGCGCTGAGCAGTTGCGGCGCACTGGGCTGGACCACCGACACGTCCGGCTATCGCTACAGCCCCCTCGACCCGCGCAGCCAACACCCCTGGCCAGCCATGCCCAGCGCGCTGCGCCAACTCGCCACACGTGCGGCAGCCGAGGCCGGCTTCAGCGCGTTTTCCCCGGATGCCTGCCTGATCAACCGCTATGTGCCTGGGGCCAAGATGTCCCTGCATCAGGATAAAAACGAGCGCAACTACGACGCCCCGGTGGTTTCTGTGTCGCTGGGCCTGCCGGCGATTTTCCTGTTCGGCGGCGCTGAGCGCAGCAGCAAGCCCCAGAAGATCGCCTTGTTCCACGGTGATATCGTGGTCTGGGGCGGCGTTGATCGCTTGCGTTTTCATGGGGTGATGCCGATCAAGGACGGCGTGCACCCGATCATGGGCCCACAACGCATCAACCTGACCTTTCGTACCGCCGGCTGATTTGACCGCAAGCTTCGGAGTGCCGAGTATCCCCGCAGCGGCTAATCTGCCCGTGATCCGTCAAGAGTGCAGGCCATGAACAACGAACATGACCCACGCTGGGCCGCCATCATCGCCCGCGATGCCAAGGCAGACACGCTGTTTGTCTACGGCGTAAAAACCACAGGCGTGTATTGCCGCCCCAGCAGCGCCTCGCGTTTGCCACGCCCGCAAAACATCGAATTCTTCGACACCCCCAAGCAAGCCGAGGCTGCCGGTTATCGCCCGAGCAAGCGCGCCGCCGGTGACCAGACCCAACTGGCTGCGCACCATGCGCACTTGGTGGCGACGGCGTGCCGGTACATAGAACAGGCCGAAACGCCGCCCAGCCTGGATGAAGTCGCCCGTCTGGCCGGGCTGAGCGCCTTTCATTTCCACCGCGTATTCAAAGCCATCACCGGCCTCACCCCCAAGGGATACGCCAGCGCCCTGCGCGCGCGCAAAATACGCGACGGCCTCTTGAACGAGCACTCGGTCACTGACGCGCTGTATGACGCAGGCTTCAACTCCAACAGCCGCTTTTACGAGTCCGCCGATCAATTACTGGGCATGACGCCGACGGATTACCGGGCCGGCGGCACTAACAGCGAGATTCGCTTTGCCGTCGGCCAGTGTTCACTGGGCGCGATTCTGGTGGCACAGAGCCAACGCGGCGTGTGTGCGATTTTGCTGGGGGATGACCCGGACAAACTGGTGCGAGACCTGCAGGATCAATTTGCGCAGGCACAATTGGTGGGCGCGGACCGCCACTTCGAACAGCTGATTGCCCAGGTCGTGGGCTTTATCGAAGCGCCTGCGCTGGGGTTGGATTTGCCGCTGGACTTACGCGGTACCGCCTTTCAGGAGCGAGTATGGCGGGCGCTGCGCGATATTCCGCTGGGCAGCACCGCCAGTTATGCGCAGATTGCCGAGCGTATCGGCGCCCCCAAATCCTTTCGCGCCGTGGCCCAGGCCTGTGGCGCCAACTGCCTGGCGGTGGCGATTCCCTGCCATCGCGTGGTACGCAGCGACGGCGAGCTGTCGGGCTACCGCTGGGGCGTAGCGCGCAAGCGGCAGTTGCTGGAGCGCGAACGCCAGTAATGGCCTAGCGGATGCCGATATAAATTCGCGCCACTTCGTCTGCCTGATAGACCTCGAAGTCAGTGACAAACGCCCGCGACTCGACACCCGGTTTTTCGAAATAAGCCCAGACCTGTTGCCAGGTGGCAATGATTGCGTCCGGCATTGGCCCGCGCGCCTCAAACACCAAATACCGGCCCGGCTCGATCACCAGGCTTTCAAAGCCTTGCGCCGCTGCGGTGGAGGCAACACCCGCCATCACATCAAAAAAACCACTCGCATCCGACTCATAGCCGCTGTACACCCCGTACACCGGCGAGTCGGGGTGCTTGCCCGGAATTGCCTGGTAAAGCCCCTGCTCAAAAAACCGTTGCCACAGCGGGCCGATTTTCGCGCTCGCGGGCAGCATTTCATCGGCATTGCGGGTCCGCACTTGCAAGCCCGAGACCCTGGTTGCTGCCACGACCTGTTCCTTGATTGCTGGCAAAGCCCTCTCCTTTCAACGCTGCAATTGACGTTTACGGAATTCGGCGACTTTATGCCGGTTACCGCACAAGGCCATGCTGCACCAGCGACGCTTATGGGCCTTGGTCCGATCATAAAACCACAGCACGCATTCCGGATGCTCGCACCGCCGGATCAAATTGAAATCGCCGGCCACCAATAAATTAGCTGCAGCTTCGGCAATCGGCGACAAAAATTGCTCTGCCGTCTGCGATTTGCGTTGACGCTCCAACAGCGGCGCCCCGGACGCCGGCCAGACCAGCTGTGGATGGCTGACTGCCTTGCGCAAAAAACTGTTGAGCGCCGTGGGATTGCCGAGCTGACCGAGCTTGCGCGTCACGACGAGGTCACGGACCACCTCGCGCAACTCACGTGCGGCGGCGAGCAAGGCGCCCGCTTCAAACGCAGGCATGGCCGCTGGCTGAACCCACTCCAAACGCACTAACCAACGCTGGACGTCAGCGTCGGTCTGCCAGAAATCCCACGGCATGCCATCGATATTCGCCAGGGTATTGAGCATGTCCAACACCGGGTCATCGGCAAGCACATAGGGTTCCAAGGGTGCCGCTGGGGGCGTAGGGATGGCCATGATTCGTCCTCGTGTTCATCGCGCAATCGTAACCACTATTTTTGTGCATGGGTAGTTACATTCGACAAACAGCTAACCTGAAATATTAATTTGACAGGTTACATAATTCAGCGCAGCGTTTAAATGGTAACCCGTAATAACCACTAAACCAGTTACATAAGGTATGCCTGCCATGTCGATCAAAGCCCCTGTCGTTCGCTACCATCACGTCGATGCCGATGGTGTGCGCGTGTTCTACCGTGAAGCCGGCGACCCGGCCGCACCGGTGATATTGCTGCTGCACGGCTTTCCCAGCTCCTCGCACATGTACCGCGACCTGATCCCGCTGCTCGCCACACGCTTCAGGGTTATCGCGCCCGACTTGCCGGGCTTCGGCTTCACCGAAATACCTGCCGAGCGCGCTTACCACTACAGCTTCGATAACCTGGCGGTGACTGTCGGGCATTTCGTCGATGCGCTGAAGCTGTCCCGCTACGCGCTGTACGTGTTCGATTACGGCGCACCGGTAGGCCTGCGGCTGGCCGTGGCGCACCCAGAACGGGTCAGTGCGCTGATCTCGCAAAACGGCAACGCTTACCTGGAAGGCTTGGGCGATGCCTGGGCACCGATCCGGGCCTATTGGGCCGAGCCGAGCCAGGCCAACCGGGACGTGATCCGCACAGCGGTGATCAGCCTGGACGGCACGCGCTACCAGTACCTGCACGGCGTGAGTGAACCGCAACGGGTTGCGCCCGAGTCCTACATGCTGGATGCGCTGTTGATGCAGCGCCCCGGCAACGCCGAGATTCAGCTGGACCTGTTCCTCGATTACCGCAACAACCTCACGCTCTATCCGGCTTTCCAAGCGTTCTTCAAAGCCAGCCAGGTACCCACCCTGGTGATCTGGGGCCAGCACGATCCGTTCTTCATCCCGCCCGGCGCCCTTGCCTACAAAAGGGATAACGCGAATGCCGTGGTCGAGCTGCTCGACACCGGCCACTTCGCTCTGGAAACCCACGCAGTGCTTATCGCTGAGCGCATTCATGCGGTGCTGGGCGAGGCGATTGACTGAAGTCGCTACACGAAATCTCGGCTTCGTCCAGTGAATAAAACAGACTGGCCGGGTGCCAAGGGCCCTGCTAAAACAGCGAAAAGACCGACGACTGCTGGAGACGCATCCCATGAGCACCTGGCCAGACACCCGAATCCTCGACCTGCTGGGCATTGAAGTGCCGATTATCCAGGCCCCAATGGCGGGTGCGACCACCACCGCCATGGTCATCGCGGCCAATCACGCAGGCGGGCTGGGCTCTGTGCCGGCGGCCGCGCTGAGTCTCGAGCAACTGCGTGAAGCCTTGAGCACCGTTCGCCAGGCAAGCTCGCGCCCGATTAACGTGAATTTCTTCTGCCATCAACCGCCCGCTGCGGATGCGGTGCGTGACCGCCACTGGAAGGCGTTGCTGGAACCTTATTACCGCGAACTCGGCGCCGATTTTGATGCGCCAACGCCCCTCTCCAACCGCGAGCCGTTCAGCGAGGCCACCTGCAAAGTGGTCGAGGAATTTCGTCCCGAGGTGGTGAGTTTTCACTTTGGCCTGCCCGAAAAAGCCTTGCTCGACCGGGTAAAAGCCACTGGGGCCAAGGTGCTGTCATCGGCCACTACCGTAGAAGAAGCCATCTGGCTGGAACAGCATGGCTGCGATGCAATTATTGCGATGGGGCTAGAGGCTGGCGGGCATCGTGGGTTGTTTCTCAGCGACGACCTCAATACCCAGATCGGGCTGATGGCACTGGTGCCGCAAATTGTCGACGCAGTGAGCGTGCCGGTGATTGCCGCTGGCGGAATGGGTGATGCGCGCGGGATTGTCGCGGCATTCGCCCTGGGCGCGTCAGCCGTCCAGATCGGCACCGCGTACCTGTTCACGCCGGAAGCCAACGTAACCGCCTCCCACCACTTTGCACTGCGTCATGCCCAGGCCAGCGAAACGGCGCTGACCAACCTGTTCACCGGCCGCCCGGCACGCGGGATCGTCAACCGCGTGATGCGTGAACTCGGCGCGATCAACCCGGCCGCGCCTGCCTTCCCGACCTCCGGCGGCGCCTTGATGCCCCTCAAGGCCAAGGATGAAGCGGGTTTCAGCAACCTGTGGTCAGGCCAGGCACTGCGCCTGGGTAAAGATCTCTCCACTTATGACCTGACGCGGCAGTTGGCGGAGCAGACCCTCGCCAAGCTCACGCGCGACTGACCTGTGAGGCAACGTTGCACTGTACCGGCAATGGCCAACCGCTATATATTCCCGTACATAGCGGTAGAGTCTTCCCCCTATAACAAGCCGTACACCGCCCAAAGGAGCTGCTTCATGATGATCCGCGCCTCACGCTTGGCCCCCACTGCCCTGGTAACCGTTATTGCCGCCCTTGCCTGCGGCTCGGCCCAAGCCGATGAAGTGCAGGTCGCCGTCGCCGCCAACTTCACCGCGCCGATCCAGGCGATCGCCGCCGACTTCGAAAAAGACACCGGCCACAAACTCGTTGCAGCCTACGGCGCCACCGGTCAGTTCTATACGCAGATCAAGAACGGCGCGCCGTTCGACGTGTTCCTCAGCGCTGACGACACCACCCCGCAAAAACTCGAAACCGAGGGCGACACGCTCAAAGGCTCGCGCTTCACCTACGCGGTCGGCACCCTGGCGCTGTGGTCGGCCAAAGAAGGTTATGTGGATGCCAAAGGCGACGTGCTGAAAAAGAATGCCTTCAAGCACCTCTCCATCGCCAACCCGAAAGCCGCTCCGTACGGCCTGGCCGCCACTCAAGTACTGGCTAAAGAAGGCTTGACCGACCAGGTCAAGGACAAGCTCGTCGAAGGCCAGAACATCACCCAGGCCTATCAATTCGTGTCCACCGGCAATGCTGAGTTGGGCTTTGTTGCCCTGTCGCAAATCTACAAAGACGGCAAACTCAGCAGCGGCTCGGCCTGGATCGTCCCGGCGGCCCTGCATGACCCGATCAAACAGGACGCCGTGATCCTCGCCAAAGGCAAAGACAACGCCGCCGCCAAGGCCCTGGTCGAGTACCTCAAGGGTCCGAAAGCCGCAGCGGTCATCAAGGCCTACGGTTACGAGTTGGCCAACTAAAATGCCGCTGTCGAGTGCCGATTTTTCCGCAATCTGGTTGACCATCAAACTGGCGTCACTGAC
The DNA here is from genome assembly GCF_001728855.1 of Pseudomonas sp. AP19. Lineage (NCBI taxonomy): Bacteria > Pseudomonadati > Pseudomonadota > Gammaproteobacteria > Pseudomonadales > Pseudomonadaceae > Pseudomonas > Pseudomonas sp. AP19. Next base: position 50,753 of record NZ_LXJP01000015.1, read on the forward strand.
CACCGTGATCCTGCTGGTCATCGGCACTCCGATTGCGCTGTGGCTGGCGCGCACCGGTTCGCGGTGGCGCGGCCCCATCGGTGCGATTGTCGCGTTACCGTTGGTGTTGCCACCGACGGTGATCGGTTTCTACCTGCTCTTGACCATGGGCCCCCATGGTTACTTCGGCCAGTTCACACAGTGGCTGGGCCTGGGCACCCTGACCTTCAGTTTTGCCGGGCTGGTGATTGGCTCGGTGATCTATTCCATGCCGTTTGTGGTGCAACCGTTGCAAAACGCCTTTTCTGCCATCGGCACTCGCCCACTGGAAGTGGCCGCAACGCTACGCGCCAATCCTTGGGATACGTTTTTCACGGTGATCCTGCCCCTCGCGCGCCCCGGGTTTATCACCGCGTCGATTCTCGGTTTCGCGCACACCGTCGGCGAGTTCGGTGTGGTGCTGATGATCGGCGGCAACATCCCGGATAAAACACGCGTGGTCTCGGTGCAGATCTACGACCACGTCGAAGCCATGGAATATGCCCAGGCCCATTGGCTGGCGGGCGCCATGGTGGTCTTCGCTTTCGTTGTGTTGCTGGCGCTCTATTCCAGCCGTAAAACCAAGATGGGCTGGAGCTGATCGATGATTGATGTACGCCTGAACCTGCACTATTCCGGCTTTGCGCTGGATGTCGACCTGCATGTGCCCGGCCGCGGCGTCACCGCGCTGTACGGGCATTCCGGCTCGGGCAAAACCACATGCCTGCGCTGTATCGCCGGGCTGGAGCGCGCTGAAGACGCGCGGGTCCAGGTCAACGGCGAGGTCTGGCAAGACAGTCGCCTGGGGCTGTTCGTGCCGCCGCACAAACGTGCCTTGGGCTATGTGTTCCAGGAAGCCAGCCTGTTTCCCCATCTGTCGGTACGGGCCAATCTGGAGTTCGGCTTCAAGCGCATCTCACGCAAGCTGCGCCGTGTGGACATGGCTCACGCGACCGAGCTGCTGGGCATCGGCCACCTGCTCGAGCGCCACCCGCAGCATTTGTCCGGCGGCGAGCGCCAGCGCATCGGCATCGCCCGCGCATTGCTCACCAGTCCCCAATTGTTGTTGATGGATGAACCGCTGGCGGCGCTGGACAGCCAACGCAAAAGCGAGATCCTGCCGTACCTCGAACGCCTGCACGACGAACTGGAAATCCCCCTGCTGTACGTCAGCCATGCCCAGGACGAAGTGGCACGGCTGGCCGATCACATTGTGTTGCTCAGCGACGGCAAGGCCCTGGCCAGCGGCCCCATCGGCGAGACCCTGGCGCGCCTGGATTTGCCCCTGGCCCTGGGCGATGACGCCGGCGTGGTCATCAATGGCAGCGTCAGCGCCTATGACGCGCACTATCAATTACTTACCCTGCAATTGCCCCACAGTGCGTTGTGCATGCGCGTGGCCCATACACCTCTGGCGTTGGGCAAACAGCTGCGAATCAAAGTGCAAGCGCGCGACGTCAGCCTGAGCCTGCAGGCGCAAGAGCACAGCAGCATCCTCAACCGCCTGCCGGTGACGGTCACTGAGGAGATGTCGGCGGATAACAGCGCCCATGTGCTGGTGCGCCTGGATGCTGCGGGTACGCCGCTGTTGGCGCGCATTACGCGCTTCTCCCGCGACCAGTTGCAAGTGCATCCCGGCCAGACCCTGTGGGCGCAAATCAAGGCGGTGGCGGTACTCGCATAACTTTTTTGCACGCGCGCAAAACCCTGCGGTCAATCAGTCATACCGGCCTGATCCGTTGCCAAGGAATTTGCACGATGCCCGACTCCGCCCCGACTGCCGAGCTGCCCCGCGACCTGCATTACGTTGACGACACGCAGCCCGGCATTCGCCGTAAAAAGCTGCGCGGCAAGTTCCAGTATGTCGACGCCAAAGGCCAACGCATCACCGATGCCGAGGAAATCAAACGCCTGAATGCCCTGGCCGTGCCGCCGGCCTACACCGACGTGTGGATCTGCGCCGACCCGCGTGGCCATCTGCAAGCGACCGGCCGCGATGCGCGCGGTCGTAAACAGTACCGCTACCACACGCGCTGGCGAGAGGTGCGCGACACCGACAAGTATTCGCGGCTGCAGGAATTCGGCAATGCCCTACCCAAACTGCGCAAGCAACTGGAGGCGCAAATTGCCGCCCCAGGTTTCACGCGCGAGAAAGTCCTTGCCACGGTGGTGATGCTGCTGGATGCGACGCTGATCCGTGTCGGCAACACCCAGTACGCCCGCGACAACAAATCCTATGGGCTGACCACCCTGCGCAACCGCCATGTGGACGTCAAGGGCAGCGAAATCCAGTTCCAGTTTCGCGGCAAGAGCGGCGTCGAGCATCAGATCAGCGTCAAGGACCGACGCCTGGCCACGGTGGTCAAGCGCTGCCTGGAATTGCCGGGGCAGAACCTGTTTCAGTACCTGGACGAAGCCGGCGAGCGCCACACGGTCAGCTCCCACGACGTGAATGCGTATTTGCACAGCCTGACCGGCGCCGACTTTACCGCCAAGGACTATCGCACCTGGGCCGGCACCGCGATGGCACTGGCGGTGCTGCGGGAATTGGCGTGGCAACCGGAATCCGACGCCAAGCGGCATGTGGTAGCAATGGTCAAGGATGTCGCCAAGCAACTGGGCAACACCCCGGCCGTGTGTCGCAAGTGCTATATCCACCCGGCGGTGCTCGAGCATTTCAGCCTGGGCGAACTGTCCAGCTTGCCAAAACCGCGCAAGCGCACCGGCTTGAAAGCCGAGGAAGTTGCCTTGGCGATGTTCCTCGAACAACTGGCCGCTGACTTGCCGAAAAACGCCAAGGTGGGGTAGCCTTGGCGTCCCTTCTGACTCACGGGATGACCGCCGACGTGAACAACTAAGCCTTCCAAAATGTAGCTGCAATGAGCCGCCCGGCGCGCTTGTTGGCCTGTTCGACATTTTTTTGGAGGTGCTGATGACTGACGTCAAACGGCTGCCCGTACTCGTATCCCTGCAACACGTGAGCTTCCAGTTCGCCAATGGCGAAACCCTGCTGGAAGATTTGAACCTGTCGATTGATCACACGCCCACCGGGATTGTCGGCCGCAATGGTCGCGGCAAAAGTCTCTTGGCGAAGTTGATCGCCGGGGCGCTGACGCCCTCCTCCGGCACCCTCGACCGTAAGGCCCGCGTGGCGTACGTGGCGCAAACCCCGGAGATTGAAACGGGCGCAAGCATCGCCGGTTTCACCCGTACGGCCGAGGCCCTGGCCGCGCTTGCGCGCATGGCCAGGGGCACGCCCCAGGCCAATGACCTCGAAGTGATCGACGATCGCTGGGACCTTGCCGAACGTCTGCGCGCCGCCCTTGATGCCGCCGGTTTGCAAGCACTCGGTTTTGATGCCCCGGCCGATCAATTGAGTGGCGGCCAACAGGCCCGGGTCGCCGTGATTGGTGCGCTGCTGGCGGCGCCGGATCTGCTGGTGCTGGATGAGCCCACTAACCACCTCGACAGCGCCGGCCGCGACTGGCTGCTGAACCGCCTCGCCGATTGGCGTGGTGGCCTGGTGGTGGTCAGCCATGATCGGCAGTTGCTCAACACCCTGGCGCGCATCGTCGAGCTTTCGCCCCTCGGCGCACGGGTGTACGGCGGCAACTATGATGCCTATCGCCTGCAACGCGACAGCGAACACCAGGCTGCGGTTGCGGCAGTTGAGCACGCGCGCCTGGCGCGCAGCCGCGAACGCAAGCGCCTGCAAAAGGATCACGACAGCCTGCAACGCAGTGCTGCCCGCGCGCGCAAACACGCCGAGACCGCCAATGTCTCGCGGTTTACCAAAGCCCGCTGGAAAGGCGCCGCCAAGGAAATCGTCAGCACGGTACGCAGCGCACATCATGCGTATAAAAACGAGCTTGATGGGCACGTGCGCGACGCCTACGAACGTGTTGTCGATGAAACACCTACCCTGCTTGCGCTGCCTGGCTCGGCACTGCCCAACGGCCGACACGTACTGACAGTGGAGAACGCCCAACTGCCATGGCTCGACCCACGGCAGCCGTCTGCCTACGTCACGCTTGACCTGTCGGGCCCGGTACGCGTGGCCGTGCGCGGCCCCAATGGTTGCGGCAAATCCACACTGCTCAAACTGCTGGCGGGCCAATCGCAGCCTGTCAGCGGCGACTGTGCGGTGCACGTGCCCTGCGCGTATATCGATCAACAGCTCGCGCTGCTGGACGACCAACGCTCCCTCGTAGAGCAACTCAACCTGCTCGACACGCCGCTGGCCGAAGCGCAGTTGCGCACACGCCTGGCTCTGCTGCAACTGGATGCGTTGCGCGTCACTCAACCCGTAGGCAGATTAAGTGGTGGCGAGCGTTTGAAGGCCGCGATGGCGATTGCCTTGTGGCGTGAAGTACCGGCGCAACTGCTACTACTGGACGAGCCGACCAACCATCTGGACCTGGAGTCGGTGCTGGCGTTTGAACAGGCGCTGCAAGGGTTTAGCGGCGCAATAGTCGCGGTGTCCCACGACGAAGCGTTTGTGCAGGCGATTCGGCCGACCCATCACTTGATCTGGCAGCCAGCGGGATGGCACCTGGAGTATGTCTGAGGTCATTGCATGCGCAATCAAAGCGCACTACGGTGGTGGCCGAATAATCTCACCGAGGAGCCCGGCCCCATGCTGCCTTCGTCCCAACGACTTTACGCCAGTGCCGCACTCGCCCATCGCCAACGCTGGCGCGGGCGCGTCGGCATGATGCTGGTGGCCAGCCTTTCCGTGCTGGCAGGCATGACCGATGCGATTGGCTTCATGGCCAGCGGTGATTTTGTCTCGTTCATGAGCGGTAACACCACGCGCCTGGCAGTGGCCATCAGCGCAGGTGACCTCGGCCTGACCGGGCGCTTGCTGTTGCTGGTGCTGGTGTTTGTGGTCGGCAACGCCTTGGGCGTGGTGGTCAGCCGGCTCAGTCGGCGGCATGCACTGCCGTTGCTGATGTGCATCGCCACCTTGTTGTGTGGCGCAGCCGTGTGGCCCTACGACAATGACTTGCCTGCGTTGCTGGCGGCGATTACGGCCATGGGCATGCTCAACGCCGCAGTGGAAGAGGTCAACGGCTTGCCGGTGGGCCTGACGTATGTGACGGGCGCGCTGTCCCGCTTTGGCCGCGGGCTCGGGCGCTGGATGCTCGGCGAGCGCCGCAACGGCTGGCGAGTGCAACTGGTGCCGTGGGCCGGGATGTTTGTGGGGGCGGTGATCGGCGCGGTGCTGGAGCATCAGCTTGGCCTCAAGGCGCTGCTGGTCAGTGGCGCATTGGCCGCGTTGCTGGGGTTGGTGTCACTGAAGATTCCCAGGCGCTGGCACCTGGGCTACATGCCACGCTAGGAAGACAGGAGGCTCGCCCGACGTTTCGGCCTCGACATCCGTGTGCTGGTAAAGAGCTATCACGTCGAGCGAGCGGAAAGAATGATAAGCCAATGCCCGCCAGTTGTAGCGCCGGGCATTTCCGAATATCACTAAGGCAAAGGATTACAGACAGGTCGCGAGTGCCGCCAAACGGCGTTTAGCCGGCATCGTGTCCTCGGCCGCGTAGTACTTCACGCTGGAGCCAGCGCCAGCGACGCGCACGTCGACAAAGTAATCGCCGCCGGTGGTGTAGACGGTAAAACCACCCGCCTCAAGCGGCTCCTTGAAGCCCCCGGCGTCCACGCCGAATACCGCTTCGTCCTGCCAGCCGAACTGAATACATTGGGCAACCACCAGCGTGGCCTTGTCCGACGCCAGGGTCTTGTAGGGCTGACCTGCGCGCGCGTCTTTCATCTTCGAGCCCGCGCAACCGGACAGTACCGCCACTACCAATGCGCCAATTACCAGCTTGTGCATGCCATCGCCTCCTTGTAAAAAATGCGACTCTACCATTAGCCAGCGACACCCAAGGATTATTCAGTCACCCTGTCGCCGACTTGCAACCTCGCTTCTACCTGGAAACCCGATGACCCCCAACGCCGAGCGCTACAACCCTTCCACCGACTACGCCGACAAGCTGGTCAGTCGCATCGGCCAGACACCTGCGTGGATCGCCAAGCGTATCGGTGTCACGGACAAGCGCATTCGCTACATTCTCGATGGCGAGCGCACCGTCAAGGGTGAGAGCACGCCGATCCAGATGACCTACACCGAGCAGTTCGCCCTGGAATGCCTGGCGGCCGAAGCCAAGGCCAGGAAGAAGCCGGTACCGGCCGCCGAATGAATTTAGTTTCACTGTGAAGGGAGCGCACACTGCCTATAGTCAGCAGGCTCATTTTTAAGAAATCTCCCTTCTGCCCGCTCTCCCGCGGGCTTTTTTTTGCTGCTGATTCAGCGCCACCAGCGAAACAGATAGAACAACGCCATGCTGAGCAGCACGGTGATCAGGACGCTGCGCGTCCAGTACATCAATGCCACGGCGCAAATACCGGCCAGCAAGTAAGGGTTGACCGGGCTCAGGTTGAGCGTGTGATCCGCGAGGAAAATAATCGGCCCGAAAATCGCCGTGAGCATGCCCGGCACTGCAAACCCGAGAAACTCGCGCGCACCGCGGTTGAGGCGCACCGGCAGGCGTGGCTCGATAAACAGGTAACGGTTGAGAAACACCGCCAGGCCCATGGCCACGATCATGATGTAGATCATTTCAGCCCGACTCCCAGTCGTTTGCAGGCAAACCCTGCGCTCATCCCCAGCACACCGGCCACCACCACCGCCGATTCCCAGTGCAGGTAACTCAGCCATACCGAGCACAGCAAGGACACTGCGACGCACACCACGGTAGGCACGTCGCGCACGACGGGGGTGATTAACGCGATAAACGTCGCGGCGATGGAAAACTCCAGCCCCAATTGATCAAGGCCGGGAATGCTTTTGCCAAGCACGATGCCGGCCAGGGTGAAGAGGTTCCAGATGATATAGAACGTCAGGCCGACGCCCAGGGCATACCAGCGGTTGAAGGTCTCACGGTCATAGTGGTTGACCAGGGCGAAGAACTCATCGGTCAGCAGAAATCCCAGGCTCATGCGCCAGCGGGTATTGAGCGATGAGAGTGTCGGGCGCATGTGCATGCCGTAGAGCAAGTGCTGGGAAGTCAGCAGCAAGGTGGTCAGCACAATCGAAATCAGGCTGGCGCCACCCTTGACCATACCGATAGCCACCAACTGGGCCGCACCGGCGAACACAATGGCGGACAAGCCCTGGGCCTGCAGCGGGGTAAATTGCGCATCAATGGCCATCGAGCCGGCCAGCAGCCCCCAAGGCGCACAGGCCAGGGAGAGCGGAATAACGGCAATGGCGCCGCGTCCGAACGCGTAGTGAGGTAAGGCTGTAGGCATGGAGACGGCTCATCGACAGACAGTCGACAAGCATGCCAGCGTCATGCGCGGCCTGTCTTGAACGATCGTGCTCAGGCGAGCCTTACCAGGACCTGTTCAACCGAGTCGCGCGCTTCGCGCAGCTCATGGGCATCCTGATTAAGCCGGTGAATGGTATTGAGCAACCGTTGGCGCAGCACTTCATCACCGAGCTTTTCAACGGCGCGCATCAGGTCAAACGCGGCGGTTTCGTTGTTATCCGCGACGGCGTCGAGGGTCTTGCGCAGGTTGCGAGTGGCACGGGTCACGCGGGTTCTTCCTTCATCAGCAATGGGCAGGCACTTTAGGACATTCGTGTTTCAGTTTAATTTCAGTCACTTGTGGTTGATTTGGCGGCGTTTGATCCACATCAAACGAATTCAGGATTTGACCTACATATATGGACATCCGTATATTCGAATAAACATATGCATGAAGACCATGAGCATGTCTGACCTCCTCTCCCCGCCCACCCTGTTCAAATGCCTGGCCGATGCTACCCGCGCACGCTTGACGTTATTGATCCTGCGCGAGGGCGAACTTTGCGTGTGCGAACTGATCCATGCTCTGGACGACAGTCAACCAAAAATCTCCCGCCACCTGGCGCAACTGCGCAGTTGTGGGTTGTTGCAGGACCGTCGCCAGGGCCAATGGGTCTATTACCGCATTAATCCAGCACTGCCCGCCTGGGTGACACAGGTGCTGGAGACTACTTTGCAAGCCAACCAGCCATGGTTGCAAAACGACGCGCTGCGTCTTGATGCAATGGGCGACAGACCACAACGGGCCAGCAGTTGCTGCTGAGCCATCGGAGCGTTTACTCATGCTTGTCGCAATTGCGATTTTTATCTTCACCATCGTACTGGTCATCTGGCAGCCCAAGGGCCTTGGGGTGGGTTGGAGTGCAACAATGGGGGCAGTCCTGGCCCTGGCCTGTGGGGTCATCAGCCTGGCTGACATTCCGGTGGTGTGGCACATCATCTGGAACGCCACCGGCACGTTTGTTGCGCTGATCATCATCAGCCTGTTACTCGATGAGGCCGGTTTTTTTGCCTGGACCGCGCTGCATGTGGCGCGTTGGGGCCGTGGGCGTGGTCGACGGCTGTTCGCCTACATGGTGCTGCTCGGCGCACTGGTCTCGGCACTCTTTGCCAACGACGGCGCGGCGCTGATCCTGACCCCCATCGTGATGTCGATGCTGCTGGCGCTGCGCTTTTCCCCGGCGGCGACCCTGGCATTCGTCATGGGCGCCGGGTTTATCGCCGACACGGCGAGCTTGCCGTTGGTGGTATCGAACCTGGTGAACATCGTTTCGGCCGATTACTTCAAGATCGGTTTCAATGAATATGCCGCCGTCATGGTGCCGGTGAACCTCGTCAGTGTGGCTGCCACCCTGGCGGTGCTGCTGTGGTTTTTCCGCCGCGACATTCCCCAGGTCTACGACCCGGCCGACCTCGAAGAACCGGCCAGTGCCATCCACGACCGCGCGACCTTTCGCGCCGGCTGGTGGGTACTGGGTATTTTGCTGATCGGCTGTTTCGCCCTGGAACCGCTGGGCATTCCCATCAGTGCGATTTCCGCCGTGTGCGCCGTATTACTGCTGGTCATCGCCGCCAAAGGCCACAAGATTTCCACGCGCAAAGTGCTCAAAGACGCGCCGTGGCAGATCGTGGTGTTTTCGCTGGGCATGTACCTGGTGGTCTACGGCCTGCGCAACGCCGGCCTGACCACCTACCTGGCGACCTGGCTCGACACCTTCGCCACTTACGGCGTGTGGGGCGCGGCCATGGGCACCGGTGTGCTGACGGCGCTGTTGTCATCGGCGATGAACAACCTGCCCACGGTATTGATCGGCGCGCTGTCCATCGAGTCCAGCCATGCGGTCGGCGTGATCAAGGACGCGATGATCTACGCCAACGTAATCGGCAGTGACCTGGGCCCGAAAATCACCCCCATCGGCAGCCTGGCCACCTTGCTGTGGCTGCATATCCTGGCGCGCAAAGGCATCACCATCACCTGGGGTTATTACTTCAAGGTCGGCATTGTGCTGACCTTGCCGGTGCTGTTGATCACCCTCGCCGCCCTCGCTTTGCGCCTGAGTATCTGAAGGAGATACCGAAATGAAAGTCCTGTTCATGTGTACTGCGAACAGTTGTCGCAGCATTCTCTCCGAAGCGGTATTCAATCACTTGGCGCCACCCGGCTTCGAGGCGATCAGCTCCGGCAGCTTCCCCAAAGGCCAGGTCCTGCCGCGCAGCCTGAGCGTATTGCAGGCGGCGGGCATCAGCACCGAAGGGTTGTACAGCAAGGGCAATGATGCCTTTGAAGGCAGCCCGCCGGACGTGGTCATTACCGTCTGCGACAAGGCTGCCGGAGAGGCATGCCCGGTGTATTTCGGGCCGGCACTGAAGGCGCACTGGGGCTTGGAAGACCCGTCCGATGTTGAGGGCGATGATCAACGTCTCAACGCTGCGTTCAGCGCAACGATGGACATCATCGCCACCCGCTGCCAGGCGTTTTTCGCGCTGCCGTTTGCCCGCCTGGGTCCGGTGGAACTGAAGGCTGAGCTCGACCGCATCGCGCGGTTGTAGGCGGAGAACCTGATGACGACGCTGCCTAACCTCGACACACGCTTGTCAACACCCCTGCATACCGGGCCGACTCACCCGCCGCGCATCCTGCTGCTTTACGGCTCTACCCGGCCGCGTTCGTTCAGCCGTTTGCTGGTGGAGGAAGCTGCCCGTCTGTTAAGCCACTTCGGTGCCGACACACGGATTTTCAACCCGTCGGGGCTGCCTCTGCCGGATGATGCCCCTAACGACCATCCCAAAGTCCAGGAGCTGTTGGACCTGATGCAATGGTCCGAAGGCCAGGTCTGGTGCTCCCCCGAGCGTCATGGCTCGATGTCGGCAGTGTTCAAGGCGCAACTTGACTGGGTGCCGCTGGCGTTGGGTGCCGTACGGCCGACCCAGGGCAAGACCTTGGCGGTGATGCAAGTGTCAGGCGGCTCGCAATCCTTCAACACCGTCAATCAACTGCGTGTGCTGGGGCGTTGGATGCGCATGTTCACTATTCCCAATCAATCCTCGGTGCCCAAAGCATTCATGGAGTTCGACGACCAGGACCGCATGAAACCCTCGGCGCTTTACGACCGCGTCGTCGATGTGATGGAAGAGCTGGTGAAGTTCACGCTGTTACTGCGCGATCGCCCGGACCTGGTAGACCGTTACTCAGAGCGTAAGGAAAGCGCTGACGAACTGTCGCAGCGCGTCAACCAACGGTCGATTTGATCGGCCCCGCCAGCGTATGCTCAAGCCCACCTCTTTACGAGCTGAATGATGAGCGCTATTCAACACGCCTGGCTGGGCAACTACGAAGTCAGCAGCACCACCTGCACTGGCCTGACCTTTGCCCGTCACAGCCATGATGAATGCGTGATCGGCGTCAACCTCATCGGTGAGGAAAAGGTCTGGCTCGATCGCCGCGAGTTCGAGGCCGGGCCGGGCACCATCACTTTGTACAACCCGGGTCAGATCCAGGGCGGCGGCGCGGCTGAGGGAGCGCCCTGGCATTTTGTCAGCCTGTACGTGACTGCCGACCAACTGGCAACTGACCTGGGGCTGTCGCACCTGGAGTTTGATCGCTCGCTCTGCTTTCAACCTGACTTGGCGCAACGCGTGGCGGCGGCCGTGAAAGGCGCCTTGAGCGGCGATGCATGGGTCCGCGAAGCCCATGAGGAAGCCCTGGTTTTACACTTGGGAGACGTGGTCGGCGTCAGCGGCGTACGCCTGCCCGGCAGCCCCCGCACCGGCAACCGCATGATCGGTCGCGCGCAGGAATTGCTCGCCGCGCAACTGCAGCAATCACTGCCCCTGGACGAGCTGGGCAATGAATTGGGGCTGTCGAAATTCCATCTGTTGCGTGCCTTTCAGAAAGAAACCGGGCTTAGCCCCAGGCAGTGGGCCATGCAACTGCGAACGTGCCGCGCCAAAGGACTGTTGCGCAACGGTGTCTCGGCCAGTGATGTCGCCCACGGCCTGGGCTTTGCCGACCAGAGCCACCTGAATCGACACTTCCGCGCCGCCTATGGCATCACCCCTGGCCGCTATCAAAGCGTGTTGAAACGCTGAACAGCGCAATCTGGTTCAAGACGCCCTGCCCGACCATCACCACACTGCTCGCCTCTTTTGAAGGAACGCGGGCATGTTGACGATCTTTTTTTACGCGCTGGTATTCGGCTTTGTGTTTTGCCTTTCGCCGGGCGCGGTGCTGGCTGAGACATTGCGCCGTGGCTTGCTCCACGGCTTCATACCGGCCCTGCTGGTGCAGATCGGCTCACTGGTGGGCGACGCGGTGTGGGCGGTGATTGGCCTCACCGGCATCGCCCTGCTGATTCAACATGACGCGGTGCGCGTGCCACTGACCATCGTGTGCGCGCTGTACCTGGCGTGGCTGGGCGTGCGCAGCCTGATCGATGCCTGGCATTTGCCCGCACCCAGCCACGCACCCGCCAGTTCCGGGTGCAACGCACTGGCAGTGGGTGCGGCCATTTCCCTGGCTAACCCGAAGAACATTATTTACTGGGGCGCACTGGGCAGCGCCTTGTCCGGCATCGTCGGCACCACGCCCAGCCACGGGCAAACCCTGATGTTTTTTGCCGGCTTCATGTTGGCGTCGGTGTTGTCATGTTTTCTGATCGCCGCGCTGGTCAATTTGTTACGCCAGAACGCATCACCGTTCTGGCAGCGCGTCAGTTATGGCGCATGTGGCTTGGTATTGATCTATCTGGCCGCTCTGGCGGCACACGGACTATGAAAGTTATATAGGTTGTAACTTCAAGGTGCGGCTTAACTGAATGAACTCTGAACACCGGATAATTTAATTAATCATGCGTTGACATTTTGTAACCGTCTGAGTAGATTGCCCCTGCCCACAACTGGGGCCTTTTTTAAACCTCACAAAAGAAGCCAATGGACACAGTATCTAGTCGCTGTCCGAGCACCGCATCAGCGGGCATCGGGCGCCAAACCCAGAATATGACAGGACTCGCCTTCCAGGTCCGGTAAGCTGCGCTAGAGCTTGATGCTCCACCGTAACTGCCTCACCGGTCGTCCGTCCGGTCCCGAGGTGTGTTATGACCTTCCAACTCATTGCTTTACCTGATGTGCGTACACTGGCCGCAGCCTTGCGCGCCAAGCTGTGCCGCGAGCCCGTCGGTTTTTCGCCGACCCGCTCGGCCTTTGCTGCACCCTCTCCCCAAGTGCGCCCGGCTCCTCCGCTGGCGCACTGGCGTGTCTGCCCTGCCAGCGGCCAATTGCTGCAGCAATGGGATCACGCCGACCCTCAAGACCCACAGAGACCGATGGTTTCCAGACTGACACACGCCGGCCTGATGCTCGGACTTTACGTGAGCACTCGCGCCGCTTAAGCCGGCTGGAAACAGTAACTTCCCAATTGATGTTCTGGAGTTCTTTATGAACACGTCCAGTAGTAGCCCGCTGCGCGTTAGTTAATTAACGCGCGTGTGGCGGGCACACTAGAAGTTAAGTAGTCACCCTATTTAAACCGATCGCGAAGTCCGCGGCTCGGCATGCTTTCGCTCGCCTGTATTCAGGTAAGTACCGGGTATGTTTTGTCGAGAATTGGCGACAGGAGTACAGACAATGAGCGCCGTAAAAAACACGCCTCTGCACAAGAAAAATGGCACCGCCTCCGACACCAAACTGTCGATGCGTGCCGCCCGTGAAGCCCAGAACGGCCTGTCGGCCACCCTTGCCAATGTGCGCGCCACCCAGGATGGTTTAACCGAACTGGACGCCTCGGCGCGTCTGCAACGCGAAGGCTACAACGAAGTGGCCCATGACAAGCCGCCTCACGCCATCGTCCAATTCCTGCAGGCACTGAACAACCCGTTCATCTACGTCCTGCTGACCTTGGGCGGCATCAGCTTTGTCACCGACTACTGGTTGCCGCTGCAGGCCGGTGAAGAAGTCGACCTGACCAAAGTCATCATCATCATGACCATGGTCTTGCTCAGCAGCCTGCTGCGTTTCTGGCAGGAGCACCGCTCGGCCAAATCCGCCGAAGCCCTCAAAGCCATGGTGCGCACCACGGCCACGGTGCTGCGTCGTGAGCAGGTCGGTGCCCAGCCGACCCTGCGTGAAGTACCGATGCGCGACCTGGTAGCGGGCGACATCGTGCAGCTTTCCGCCGGCGACATGATCCCGGCCGACATCCGCCTGATCGAGTCCCGCGATCTGTTTATCAGCCAGGCCGTGCTGACCGGCGAAGCGTTGCCGGTCGAGAAGTACGACACCCTCGGCGACGTCACGCAGAAATCCGCAATACCGGCAGCCGCCGACCAAGGCAACCTGCTGGACCTGCCGAACATCTGCTTCATGGGCACCAACGTCGTCAGTGGCCGCGCCAAGGCCGTGGTGGTCGCCACCGGGCCACGCACCTACTTTGGCTCCCTGGCCAAAGCGATCGTCGGCTCACGGGTGCAAACCGCGTTTGATCGTGGGGTAAACAGCGTCAGCTGGCTGCTGATCCGTTTCATGCTGGTGATGGTGCCGATCGTGTTTTTCCTCAACGGTTTCTCCAAAGGCGACTGGGGCGATGCGTTCTTGTTTGCACTGGCGGTCGCCGTTGGCCTGACACCTGAAATGCTGCCGATGATCGTCAGCGCCAACCTGGCCAAAGGCGCCAACGCCATGGCCAAGCGCAAAGTCGTGGTCAAGCGCCTCAACGCGATTCAGAACTTCGGCTCAATGGACGTGCTGTGCACCGACAAGACCGGCACCCTGACCCAGGACAAAATCATCCTTGAGCATCACGTCAACGCCTTTGGCCAACGTGATGATGCGGTGCTGTCCCTGGCCTGGCTGAACAGCTTTCACCAGAGCGGCATGAAAAACCTGATGGATCAGGCCGTGGTGCAGTTCTCGGCACAGAACCCGAAGTTCCAGGTGCCGTTTGCCTACAGCAAAGTCGATGAACTGCCGTTCGACTTTGTACGCCGTCGCCTGTCGATCGTGGTCAAGGATGCCGCCGGCGACCAGTTGCTGGTGTGCAAGGGCGCGGTGGAAGAGATGCTGAGCATTTCCACACACGTCATGGAAGGTGGCGATGCCGTACCGCTGGATGAGCGCCGCCGTGAAGCGTTGCTGACGCTGGCGAACGACTACAACGAAGATGGCTTCCGTGTGCTGGTCGTCGCCACCCGCAACATCCCGAAAGCATTGGCTCGCCAGCAGTACACCACGACCGATGAGCGCAACCTGGTGATCCAGGGCTTCCTGACGTTCCTTGATCCACCCAAAGAAACCGCAGGCCCGGCGATTGCCGCGCTGCAACAAATCGGCGTAGCGGTGAAGGTGCTGACCGGCGACAACGCGGTGGTCACCAGCAAGATCTGCCGCCAAGTCGGCCTTGAGCCCGGCCAGCCGCTGCTGGGCGTAGAAATCGAAGCGATGGATGACGCAACCCTGTTGCGCCGCGTGGAAGAACGCACGGTGTTTGCCAAGCTCACGCCACTGCAGAAATCCCGGGTACTCAAAGCGTTGCAAGCCAACGGCCACACCGTGGGTTTCCTCGGCGACGGCATTAACGATGCACCGGCGCTGCGCGATGCCGATGTGGGCATTTCGGTGGACAGCGGCACGGATATCGCCAAGGAATCGGCCGACATCATCCTCTTGGAAAAGAGCCTGATGGTGCTGGAAGAAGGCGTGCTCAAGGGCCGCGAAACCTTCGGCAATATCATGAAGTACCTGAACATGACGGCCAGCTCGAACTTCGGCAACGTGTTCTCGGTGCTGGTCGCCAGTGCGTTTATCCCGTTCATGCCGATGCTGGCGATCCATCTGCTGCTGCAAAACCTGATGTACGACATCTCCCAGCTGGCCTTGCCGTGGGACAAGATGGACAAGGAATACCTGGCCAAACCGCGTAAGTGGGATGCGAAAAACATCGGCCGTTTCATGATCTGGATCGGGCCGACCTCGTCGATCTTCGACATCACCACCTTTGCGCTGATGTGGTACGTGTTCTCCGCCAACAGCGTGGAAATGCAGACCCTGTTCCAGTCCGGCTGGTTTATCGAGGGGCTGCTGTCGCAAACCCTGGTCGTGCACATGCTGCGGACCCGCAAGATCCCGTTCTTCCAGAGCACCGCCGCGTGGCCGGTGTTGATGATGACCGCCATCGTCATTTGCCTGGGGATCTATGTGCCGTTCTCGCCCCTGGGCACCCTGGTGGGCCTGGAGCCGCTGCCGCTGGCGTACTTCCCATGGCTGGTCGGCACGCTGTTCGCCTACTGCTGCGTCGCCCAACTGATGAAGACGATCTACATCCGCCGCTTCAAGCAGTGGTACTGATCACCCCCGCCGTTTAAACGGTGGCGGTCGCCCGGCCGCCACCGTGCAACACAAGGACACTCACGATGCGCGTCTTGATCTGTGCAGGTCGTCATTACGCCGACACCAAAAAGTCCCGCCAAGTGCTGGACGCTTACCACCGCCTGCGCCCCGTGCAGGTATTGATTCACGGCGGCAACCAATTCCTGGGCAGCGACATCGAGGAATGGGCGCGGGAACTCGGCATCGACGTGGTGCGCTACCCGCCCAATTGGCAACGCCATGGCAAGCAGGCGGAACGCCAGCGCAACCATTTCATGCTCGCCGACAGCCGGCCCGACGTGATCATCGCCCTACCGGGTGGTGACGACACTTCGGAGTTGGTCTGCCAGGCCAAATCCAGCGGCATTTCGGTGCTGACCGTAGAAAGCTGAATTCAAGCGAGGTGCATCATGCACAAAAAACATACCCCTCAACACTCGGACGGGTTTGCCAAATATCGCGCGCGTCATTACCGCGGAGCCCGCCATACCCTGCTGCTGTTGCCACCGGCCAAGCGCCGCGCACTGCTACGTAACCTGATCTTCATCGGCACAACCCTGGGCCTGGTTTTGCTCGCCGCGTTGTTCTCCAAAGCCCAGGCGGCCGGCGGCGCCTATGTGGTCGACGACGGCGCGGTGAACGCGCCGGGCGAATGCAATGTTGACGCCTGGTACACCGCCGATCGCCACCAGGGCAACAACCATGGCCAAACCCTGAACCCGGCCTGCACGTTCAGCGCACTCCCCTATGTGCAATGGAGCGCCGCACTGTCGCGCGCCAGCAACGCAGGCGATGCCGAGACCCAGGTCAGCCCGCAAGTGAAGGCGCAGGTGTGGTCTCAAGATGCGTTGGGGCTGCAGGTAGCCGTGTCGGCCACCAGCCATTTTGCGCTGGACCGCCACCATGCGTTCGACGGTGCGGACTTGAATGTGCCGTTGACCTGGCAACCCGTATCAGCGCTGCGCCTGAACCTCAACGGTGGCTGGACACATGCCTACAACGGCGGCGAGCAACACCATCGGCTGACGTGGGGCACCGGCTTCGAGTATGAGCTGGCGGATGCGCTGACGCTGATTGGTGAGCGCTATGGCCAGGAAGGCGGCGACCAGGCCTGGCAGGCCGGGCCGCGCTTCCATGTTGGCAAAATGGTCGACGTGGATGTGGTCGTCGGGCAAAGCCTCAGCGGGGACCGCAACCAGTGGTTGACCACAGGCGCGACCATGCGCTTCTAAGGGTTGGCCTGCTGCTCCAGGTGCAGTTGCAACTGTGGGTCAAGTTGCAACTGCCCCGCCAGTTCGTCCAGGTAGGCGCGCTCCGCAGCCTGCTGATCATTGACCAGCATCACGCTGGCCAGGTAGATCTCCGACGCCAGCGCCGGGTCGTGGGCATACTCGGCAAAATCGGCTGCACTCAGGGGTTTGGCGACTTCGGCGTCGAGCCACTGTTGCAACTGCGGGTCGTCGGTATGGCGGCCGATCTCGGCGGAAATCATCTGTTGTTCCTGATCGTCGATCTCGCCGTCCGCCTTGGCGGCAGCGATCAGCGCACGTAACAGCGCATGGCTGTGGGCCTCGGCTTCCGGGCCTTGCAGTTGGTCGACCGTCTGGAAGGCTTGCTGCGGAGCGCTTGCCTGTTGGCGCTGCCACGCCTGGTATGCCTGAAAAGCCGCCATTCCCAACGATGCCAGCGCTGCATAGTTCATCCCGCCGCCACGCGCTTGCGTCGTGCCGCTGGCGGGGGCACCGCCCAACAAACCGCCAAGCCCGCCGAGCAAGCCCCCCAGACCACCGCTGGCCGGGGCATTGCCGGTGTTGTTACCTTTCAATAAACCACCCAGCAGACCGCCCAGGCCGCCTGAGGAGGTGCCGCCTGACTGCCCGGCGCGGAGCAGTTGTTCGAGTAGATCGCTGGTGTTCATCGTGTTGCTCTCCCGGAGCACAGTAGTAGCGTTCATCAACCATAGACCGCTCCCGCAGGAACACCATGACCGCCCGGCGGGCACGCTTTATCATGGCGTGATCCCGCCAAGAGAGCACACACGTGAACCGCACCGAGCACATTGCGTTGATGGCCACCTACAACCAGTGGATGAACCGCAAGCTGTATGACGCCGCGAGCACACTGACCGACGCGCAGTTGGCGGCGGACCGGCACGCATTTTTCGGTTCGATCCTGGGCACGCTGAATCACCTCGCATTAGGCGATACGGTCTGGCTCAAGCGGTTTGCCCAGCACCCGGCAGGCTTTGCGGCGTTGGCGCCGCTCAGTAGCGTGGCCATGCCTGGGGATTTGAAGCAGGTCGCCTTCGGCACGTTGGGCGAACTGTCGGACCGTCGCTCCTGGCTGGACCAACTGATCATTGATTGGGCAAACAGCCTTCGCGAGCCTGAGCTGGATCATCGCCTGCACTACCACAACATGCGCGGTATGCCGGCGGACAAACCGTTCTTCAGCTTGCTCGTGCATTTTTTCAATCACCAGACGCACCACCGGGGCCAGGCAACCACGCTGCTGACCCAGGCGGGTGTGGATGTTGGTGATACGGACCTGCTGGCACTGATTGACTGATTTCAGCCGGCGCTGAACGCGGCGTAGGCCTGCATCAAGCGTGGAAAGTCTTGCGGCTCGGGCAACTGCGCAAAGCTTTCAACGGCTGGCGTGGCCGCCCAAGGCAGTTTTTCACAGGTCCAGGTTTCCATAAACGGCACATAGTCGCGGGCGTTATCCAGTAAGGTCGCCCGCACGTTGACGAACTCGTCGATGCCATGCGGGCGTGTAAACAGCCAACTCATGCAATGCGGGCAGCAATAGTGACGGTCTACACCGTGCAGGCCGCCGATAACCGGGCAGCCCTGGGTGACGGTAAAGCCGGCCGCCGGAATCAGGGCGCTGAGGGAGAACGCGCTGGAGGTCATTTTCTGGCAACCGCTGCA
Source organism: Pseudomonas sp. AP19 (assembly GCF_001728855.1). Lineage (NCBI taxonomy): Bacteria > Pseudomonadati > Pseudomonadota > Gammaproteobacteria > Pseudomonadales > Pseudomonadaceae > Pseudomonas > Pseudomonas sp. AP19. The sequence continues at coordinate 69,438 of NZ_LXJP01000015.1, forward strand.
ATGGCACGCCATGGTGATCACGGGTGGCAGGCTGACGCTGAAACGCACCCGGTTACAGCGGCAACTGCCTTCCAGCGGCAGGTTTTCGACGCTCATCATTCATTCCTTTTTTATGTTTTTTGGCCTGACAGGGTAACGTGAACACGCGTAAGGGCAAAACCGAACGCTGCGCCGTACGTGGGGTCGTAACTATACGGCGCCGGGGTTCATTGCCCGGCCCCGCTTGCGCGTAGCCGCTGCTTTTGGGATGCGCGCTCCCCCATAAGAAGGAGACGCTTACATGGTCACTCACTTCAAGGTCGCCGGGCATCTAGCCTGCGGCCACCACGGCACCGACCTCCCTTCCAGCACCGAGCTGAACCGAGTCAAATGCCGCACCTGCCGTAATACCGACGCCTACAAAGAAGCCCGTCGTACCCAGCGCAACGCCGCCCGCCGCACCGCGCGCAAAGCCAAGACCTCTACGGCCATTGACTGGCGCAGTGCCTGGACGCAACGCCTGACCGACCTGCCCGGGTTGCAGCGTCTGCCACGCGGGTTCAGCGGGCAGCCATTTGTTTGATTGCTCGACTTATTCAGGTGTTGAAAAGATGTTCAACAGGTTCCCCTCAGGATCCTGAAGCAGCGCGGACGTATTGCCCCATGGCATGTTCGTCATAGGCATCACCACTGCCGCGCTGCCGACCTGAAGCACCAGCGCCGCCACATCAGCCACGTGAAACTCCAGGATCGCCGAACGATTGCTGCCGGCGACGGCCAGCCCGTTGTTATGCAGGCGGATCAAGCGTTCGTCGCTTATCGCCAGGACAACACCCTCGAAGTGAAACTCAGCGAACCCCGGTGCAAGGTGCCGGGCCTCGATGCTTGAGAGTTTTTGATAGAACTGGACGAGGGCGTCAAACTGCGCGGTAACCAGACGTACAGATGCAAATTTCATGGCCGGACCTGTGTTTAAAGTGAGCACTCACTCTAAATGAGCCGCCTACCGGTTTTTGACAGGAGTGTTTCGCGAGGTGGGAAAACCTCGCCATAGCGCCGGGCTCCCTGTGTAGATCACTGATCTGACAAGCTTTTTCAGCTTTGCATGAGTGCAACAAACGCAGCTTTCAACCTTGCATCCAAACGCTTGGGTCTATATATTCCCAACCCTGCTGCACCGCGCTACCGCCCGAATGGCGAAACTGGTAGACGCATGGGACTTAAAATCCCCCGCTCGTAAGGGCGTCCCGGTTCGATTCCGGGTTCGGGCACCATCCTTTGTTCTACTGACGGCCATAAATGTCCGTAGAGCCGTCTAAAACTCGCTCTCTAGCGAGTTTTTTCGTTTATAACAATCCGTCAGTTTCCAAGCGATTCCAGCGATTTCAAGGGTAATATTTTGGGTGCAGGTCAGTTCCGTAACTGGTAGTACCCTTATGTCGCGCACTAAAACTCCACTTTTCTGATGCAGCTTGTCGCACTGCCAAACCTCGAGACCGCGCCTATCAACTCTTCGATGGTGAAGGTCTCTATCTCTTAGTGCAGGCCAACTGTTGGAAAGGTTGGCGCATGCGATACGTCAAACCCGATGGCAAGGTGGTCCTAACCTCTTTCGGCAATTGAACTGTGATCAGCCAATGGATGCGCGGACCAAATGGTTAGAGGTCAAAAAGCTCCTGGCGCAATTGACCCGTACAAAACAAGCCGTCGTTATAGCGACTGGGTCGCCGTTGATGTGTTGCCACGCAGTGGGCGATGCTTGTATGTATTCAATGCGGTTTTTTCGCATTGCCAGCTACCCGCTAATGCTTTGAGAATATCCGTGTGCCTTATAGCTAGGCGGACTGAAAAAGACTAAAACCCGCCTCAAAAAAACTAACTCACTGTCAATTCTAACAGTAGAAATTATAAGATTTCCGGCGGATTCTGGATATCAACATCAAATCAAAAGCAGGATTAAAATGGCAAAGATACGTATAAGGCTTACAGTGCATATTGGGCAGGGCTATTTGTATTAGCGCCTGGAGTTGACAGTGATTGCGCCATAACAGCTTATGGCCTGGCCATAAATTAAGAGAACTTTGAAAACCACAACCACAAGTTTCAGCATTTGATCAAACCAATGAGGCACTATCATGAAATGGCCAATAGAGATCCACAACGACGATGAGTTTCAAGCTTTTATTTCGAAGAAAACGCTTCCAGTTATACTATTTTTCTTTAACGGAGTATGTGACTTCGACGGAAATGACACCTACGTAATAGATATTATCAATGCAGCCTACAATGGAAAAGCCATATATCTGTGTGTAACCGAAAACAATCTTGACCCCGCCACAATTGAATTATTCAAGAAGTACTCAATCAACAAACTACCCTCTTACGCTTTTGCTATCCCCCACCGTCCAAATGAGGTGTTCACGCTCGAGAAACCTGACTGCTTTGAACTTGGCGATTATTTAACAAGATTCTTAAGTTTTGATTATGGAACGAACTCATAATAAATGATAATGCTACCAAGCTTTACGGTTTCGCTACGTTGTGTCACCTTTTCATCGAGACCTAAAGATCGCCCGCTTGATCGGACGTACGTCGTAAATCGAGAAGTTTCGAGCCGCTGGCAACATCAGAGAACTGTTGCCAGCGATTTGATCCGAGCATTGTCAGTGGCTCAAAAAAGCAGACGTGTAGTGCTAAGGGAAAGTCTGAAGTACCCACCGGGTTTTGATGTCCTCGCTGCCCGAGGTTCAAAAAAATACTGAATCGGTAAAGAACGTATACCATTGCTGCCATTCCACTCGCCCCATACAAGCCAATTGCTCAACGCCCTGCCGTTGCTCCGAAAGCACCTCCACCGCCCCCCAAAAGTTAATTCTATTACAAACCAATAAGGCGGCAGAGTTCGTGTGAATGATGCTAAAACTCTTTAGTGCAACCGTCATAACCACACCACCTTGCAACTTACCCTTTAATTTTTTTCAGCCTCTGGTTGACGCGCTTTACTTCAAAAGCCGTGGGTTCGAAGTCATCTCTGTGCCACTCCAACATATTTTCGTATTTTGGGTGGCTAGGGAATGCCATCACCTCAAGGTAATCGAATTACCCTGGCCAACCGCCAATATCCTCTGGTGGGCAGGCATTGGCATCTTAGACACAATATTGCAATTGAGAGCATGCCGCAGCAGGCAGTCTCTTTTCGACTTTAATACGGCGTTCTGAATCGCCCGAGCCACTTTAGAGATTCTCCGGAGGGCCAACTCAAAATGCTTTTGGGGCATCGAAACCTCCAACACCTCAATATTCGGACATACGACACCTCGTAAAATTGCTCATGAAACGGCTAGATGTACCAGTTTTTTTGCCATGAACCTGCGTGATTCCAAACATGCCGAGTGCCTTCAGGAAAGGATATGTTTAGTGATAAAATCCCAAACGCGAAAAATAAAAACATTAAAATTCAAAAAGTCACAGATTTTTCCAATCCAGATTTGCCACCATAAATATCAAGGGCTTGCATGATGAACTTCATGCAGGCCCTTATCTTTTCCGCTGCGCAAATCCACCCCCGCTTAGTAGCGCTTCCTCGGCGTCCTGCCGACTGAACACACATTCCTCGCGGCGCTGGAATGATCCTGAATGACGGGTCACGGTCGCGCTTACTGGTCCAGCGCTGGCAATCATCTCGCGGCGCATGCCCATTGAATTGCGTGGGCGCGCTGGCGGCCGGCAAATTCCCTCCTTGATACGTTCTTTTCAAAATTCTTACAAAGTCTGTAACGCACCGCGTTGAGCTAACTCTAGGTCTACAACACTGACTGACCTTTAGGAAATCCCATGCTCTCAACACGCTATTCCCGTTTTCTTCGCCAGTCGTTTGAAGTCGAATTCATGCGCTGGGTGCTGGTCTTGATATTTCTAATGTTTGGCTACACAAAATGGTTTGATTACGAAGCCCAGGCATTGGTCCCGCTGATCAGTAACAGCCCCCTCCTCGCCTGGATGTACGGCGTGTTTGGCACTCAGGGTGCAAGTTATGCGCTAGGCGCAGCTGAATGGACTATCGGTCTGGGCCTGGCTGTCGGTGCGTGGTCGCCAAGGATCACGCTGATTGCCGCCGCCGCGTCCGCGCTGACCTATCTGACAACCGCCAGCCTGCTGCTGACCACGCCGGGCGGCTGGGAGGGGTCGGCGGGTGGTTTTCCCGCCATGGGCGGCGCCAGCTCCTTTCTGATCAAGGACCTGGTGTTGCTGGCCGGTTCGTTGGTGCTGCTCAAGAACGCGGCGCAACAACTGAAAGCCTGCACCCAATAGCCTGACGCCACACAGGCCGTCGTGAATGAATTGAGACCGCGCCTGGCCACGATTGTCTAAGCTCACAGCGACTGAGGGCTAAGCCATGTGCGGAAGACTTTCACAGTATCGGGGCATTCATGACTTCGTCGCCGCGCTCAGTATGGCCAATGCGCTAGCGAACAACGCCGGTGAGCAACCGATCGAGCGTTACAACGTGGCCCCGACCAACCAGGTAGCCCTGCTGCACGTCCAGGGCGAACGGCTGTTGGCCGATCCGGTGCGGTGGGGATGGCGGCCGCATTGGGCAAGGGATCGCGTTACGCCAATCAATGCACGCGTCGAAAAAGTTGCCCACAGCGCGTTTTTCCGGGCGATCTGGCCGCACCGGGCAATCACGCCGATCGACAATTGGTTTGAGTGGGTCGATGAAGGTGGGCCGAAGAAACAGCCATACCTGATCCGCAGGCGCGACGGTGCGCCGGTTCTGTGTGCGTCCATTGGCCAACTGCCGGATGCCGATGAAGGTCCGGGCGAACATGACGGCTTTGTGATTATCACCGCCGACAGCGCTGGCGGGATGGTCGACATTCACGACCGCCGGCCGGTGGTGCTCACGCCGGAACTCGCGCGCGAATGGCTGGACCCGGCCACGTCAAAGGTGCGCGCCGAGCAGATGGCGTTGCACCAGGGTGAGCCCGCCGCGGCTTTCGAGTGGTTCAAGGTTGACCCCGCCGTGGGCAACGTGCGCAAACAAGGGCCGGAACTGATCCGGCCAATCAGCCGGCGATAGCCTGAAGCACGCCTGGCAAGTCTGATCGGTCTTAGACCATTAACCGCAGGCGTCTACGTGCAAGCCAATGCCCGTCTGTTTGGCCATCATGGTCAACATCAATTCCGCCGCCGCCGGGTCTCCCTGATGCAGTTTATGGAATAACGCTTCCATCAGGGCAACCGTCAGAAAGTCCGCATTGGCCGGCGAATGCTCAACAAAAACCAGTCCTTGGGAAGCAAATTCACTGTTTGCGCTCGCCTCTACGCCGGCAATCAAGTCCATCGTCTGCTCAACCAACTCGTCGACACAGGACGCCAGCTTATCCGCCAGATAAATAGACTCACTTTCAGTAAATTGCTGCTCCATCGTTAAGCCTCCTATTCACACCCAAGAGCCTGCGCGTTGCCCACCCAAATGGCCGCGCCTCGAACCCTGCGGCACGCATCCTGATCGCGAGCCCGCATGTTGTCGATAGTGGGGTTTCCGGTTTTTTCGAACTCGCGCCTGACAGGCGTACCAGGGTGGTTGAGCGCCTCCAGCCCCTCGCTAGGTAATTCACGGGGTACAGGCTTCGCCTCGGGAGGCGCTGCCGGTTTAGGCAACTCATTGATGGCCGCACCAAATCGCTGGAGTAACGGGCCCTCCGGCAATTCATCGGCGGCAACCGTGGTCGACATGAGCAACGTCAACAACGCCGTGCTGTATCCCTTAAACACTTTCAACACCTGACCCTTTGAGCGAACTGACTGAGTAGCCCGAGCTCAGCCTTCGCTGCACCCGAACAAGCAAACACTGCCCGCCCGACGGCCTGACGCCGGGTGATCGTTCGTGCGTCATGGCCGGGCGGGTAGCCGATTCTGAGCGAAACCGTTCGGCTGTGCACTTATTGAACTGTTATTGAACTGTAAATCCGCACGTTAACGGCAGCTGCTGTCGCGGCAAGCACCTTTATCGGCGTGCCACCGGCGAGTAATCACCGCGATCGGTTATGGCGGGCAGCACACGATTCAAGTTCGATATAAAACTCACCGCACCTACCTTATAAAGTCCCATAAAGCGGCGCTCGCTCATGCACGCGCTACAACAGTTGGGCAGTTTTCAACCTGCAGCTGGGCCGGCGTCTTAATTACGCGAAACATTAGCATTAACATCTGTAACCGCAGCCGTACTATATCGAGCTTAGATAGCTCTATTTAACGCTTCCAGCGCCTTGCTTTAATAGCGCTATAAACCTTACCCTCGCTCCCCCAATAAAGTCTAACTACTACCGTGCAAGCGGTGTTTTCGCACGGCGAGACGAGTCTCCATTTCAACTAGAGAAACAACACATGAACCATGAACAGTTCTCTGACGAACCTGAAGACGAAGGTTATAGTCAGCTCGAGCGTGCAGCGGCCGCCTCCCGGTGCACCTGGGTCAGCGTCATCGTCAATACCGTGCTCTCGCTCACCCAGATTGCAGTAGGCGTACTGTCAAAATCCCAGGGGCTTGTAGCCGATGGGATTCATTCACTCTCCGACTTGATCGCTGATTTTGTGGTGCTGTTCGCCAGCCATAAAGGCAAAGAGGATGCCGACGACGGCCACCCGTATGGGCACCTGCGTTTCGAGACCGCAGCCTCCATGGTGTTGGGCCTGTTACTGTTGATCGTGGGCATCGGCATGATCGTCTCCGCAGTGTTCAAGCTGCAAACCCCTGAGTCGATTCCTACGGTGCACGTTGCGGCCTTATGGGTGGCTGTTGCTGCGCTGGCGGCCAAGGAGCTGTTGTTTCGCTTCATGCTGAGAGTCGCCAAAAAAGTGAAGTCCAGCTTGCTGGTTGCCAATGCCTGGCACGCCAGGTCTGACGCCGCGTCCTCCTTGGTTGTCGGTGTAGGCATCGTGGGTAACCTGGCGGGTTACCCGATCCTTGACCCCATTGCTGCGCTTGTCGTCGGAGGCATGATCGCCAAGATGGGTGGGCACTTTACCTGGGACTCATTGCACGACCTGATGGACCGGTCTGCCGACGAGCAGGAAGTAGCAACTATTCGCGCGACGCTGCACAACACACCCGGCATTAAAGGTGTCCATGATCTACGCACACGAAAAATGGGGGACATGATCATTGTCGACGCGCATATCGAAGTGGACGCCTCAATCAGCGTTGAAGAAGGTCATGCGATTGCAGTGTGTGCCAGAGAAAACGTGATGCGTATCCCTCGCGTTTTGAACCTGATGACGCACGTGGACCCGTGGCGGCGTCCAGATCTTGATCATTAACCGGGCAAACCGATTGCCGCATGGATTATCAACAGTAGCGGCGGGTAACCCTTCACACTTTTATCACAACGTTTTCACACTTCATTAAGACGCGTTAAGTTGCCCAACCAAACTTAAGCCCGGGAACCGATCTCAATTATTTTTATTCATGCGTCCGTCGATCAAAACACCTAAACATTAAAAAATCTCACCGATAGTATGAACTCACACTGCAACTTCTTAAGGGGATCAACATGACATCGGCCATTACGGGTTCGACCCACCTCACACCCGCCCAACCGGCAGCCATCAAGCCTCAAGTTCGCCCAGCCGTGCAGGCAGACAGCGACGGCGATCATGACGGCAGCACGCCAGGTGAAGTCGAACAACCCAAAGCGACCTCAGGATCGATAGGTACGCAAGTCAACACGACGGCCTGACTGTCAGCAGAAATGGGCGCGGGGACTAATCCCCCTGCGCCTTTGAAGAATTTGCATCAGGGCCTGCCGCGGTAGAGAACGTATCGCCACGCAGCGCCGCAGCCGGTGCACTGAAACCAGCTCTCGCCTGCTCACGCGGAGAAAGCCTGTCATTTTCAGGAACGTGAATGACCGTCTTCATCCCCGTATGCTAGCTGGCTAACGCCATCCAAGCGGCGCCCGGCAGAACCCGCGAACGTCAGACAACCGAAGCGAAATACCCAGCATAAAACCCTGAGCTTACTGGCCTTAACCTGAAATAAAGCTATACCTAAATTGCACTCAATCAGGGGAACATCATGCTGTGCCTTAGGTTACTTTTCTTCACTAGCCCGAAATTCCGCTCCTTTGTCAGAATTGATCAAAACGGCGTCTGCTCAGGGCTCATTCGATGCCAACAATCGCCTGGCGAATCATGGGTGGAAGTCGATGAATTCTGCTTGAGCTGGCTCGGCAAACCGCTACCGGGCCACGCCTGTCAAACAAAGCGCGCTGCATGGGTCTGATGAAGACCGACGTCGGGTGACGTTCAACGTAAGGTCTAGATGCACTAGCGCAAGATGATCCATTGAAGCGCGTCCTCAACCGATTGACCGACGCCACCGGGCGTGACGTTGTGCCCCAGCTCGGGATAGAGCCGGTATGCAAATGCCTGGCCCTTGGCACTCATTGCGTCCAACCGCTCCATCGCCAGGAACGCCGGTGTTTGCAGGTCCTTGCCACCCAGCAGCCAGAGCCCTGGAATCGAAACCCGGGCAAGCGAGTCGCGGGGGTCCGTGTCGGCAAACGCGTAGCGGTCAGGGTCTTCAGCGATATGCGTGCGTACGTCGGTTTCGCTGTGGTTATTCCAGAAGTCCGCTTTGCCCTGCGTCAGGAATTGAAACCGCAGTTGCTCACGCGTTGTGAGCAGGGGCCCGCTGAACAACACCATGAAGCGCACGCCGGGGTTGTGTGCTGCCGCGATGGGAATGATCCAGCCAGCCTGGCTGAAACCGACCAGCCCAACCGGCAACCGACTGGCCGCCAGCGTGCTGGCTAAGGCCGCGACGGCTGCGTTCGCATCACCCGCCAACACCGCCAGGTTCGACGCATCCAGGTTGTTGGTGCCGACCTCCGGGCCTGCATAAACACCGGCAGATTGGCCGACACCCCGCTTGTCATAGGTCAACGCCGCGATACCCCGCGCGGCCAATAGCGTCGCGAAGTTTGTCATGCGTTTTTCCTGCCCGGAACCGTGCACCAGGACCACGCCGGCCTTAGGATGCTCAGGCAAGAAGACCGTGCCGGCCAGTGAAATACCGGCACTGGTGAAGGTAATGTCCTGTGTTGCAAAACCAGTCGGTTCAGCCAGGGTCAAACGGGGCAACAACACACACAGCCCAAGTAAAACACCCATGGATAGGCGCATGATTCAATCCTGAAAGGGGAACAGCCGAGTAGCGGTGGCGCTACGTTGCCATTACCCGGTTGCGATCTCGTGACGCGAGTCGTTCATAAACGCACCCGATCGAGGATTAAACGCCTATAACTGATGTGCCATCGCACAACCGTGCAAACACCCACCTATCGGAGCATCACGATGAACCCGACTAAAACCGCGCTGGTGTTAATTGAGTTCCAGAACGATTTCACCACCCCGGGCGGCGTCTTCCACGACGCCGTCAAGGGCGTCATGCACCAAACCGACATGCTGGCGAACACCGCTACCACGATCCAACAGGCACGCAAGCTGGGCGTGAAGATCATTCACATGCCGATCCAATTTGCCGAGGGCTACCCCGAGCTGACGAACCGCTCTTACGGGATTCTCAAAGGCGTGGCAGACGGCAGCGCCTTTCGCGCAGGCAGCTGGGGCGCCGAGATCAGCGCCGCGCTGACCCGTGAGCCCGCCGACATCGTGGTAGAGGGCAAACGCGGGCTGGACGCCTTTGCCACCACCGGCCTGGACCTGGTGTTGCGCAACAATGGCATCCAGAACCTGGTGGTTGCGGGCTTCCTGACTAACTGCTGTGTCGAAGGCACGGTTCGATCCGGTTATGAAAAGGGCTACGACGTCGTCACGTTGACCGACTGCACCGCGACCTTCAGTGAGGAGCAACAACACGCTGCCGAGCACTTCACCCTGCCGATGTTTTCGCAGACGCTGAAACACACCGCGTTTCTGCACGCGTTGAACGCCATCCCGTCCTGAAATAGCGTTACTGCGGCCTCACCCCAACGCCCGATGCAACGCATCGGGGGTTTTGTATGGCGTCGACGAGTCGATACGCGTGTTCAGCACCTACAGCATCGGCGAATGACTGACCACCCGCAGCGCCAGCCCTTCGTAGGCATCGAGTGTGATGGTGAAATCACCCTCGGCGGTGAGATCGCCTTCAACCCGCTCATTGATGATGTCCACCACTGGCCCCGGCGCGATGTTCGGCAGGTGCAGGGTTTCAGTGATCGGTGTGGCGCCGAAGTTAAGCGCGGTGATTTGCGTGCCCTTCCCGGCCGGCAACTCGTGAACCATGATCAGCAAACCAGGATGCTCGACATCCGGCACCAGAATCTGGCGGCTGGCGGCGATCCCGTAGGCATTGCGCACCGCGAGGATTTTCTGCAGCTGTGCGGCAAATGACTCCGGGTCCTGCAATTGGTGGTTGAGACTGCCGTACAAGGTTTTCGAACGCGGCATTTGCCCTGCGGACAGCTCGGCATCCGGGTTCAGGTCCACCAGGTCATAGGCGCCTCGATGGATCCAGCGGGTGTCCCCATCGCCCATCAAGTGCGCCACCTCATCGGCCGCCAGTGGCAACGCGCCCACCAGGTCCCAGCCGGACAAGGCAAACACCCCCGGCTGCATGGCGTTGTACATCACCAACAGCAAATGGATCTGGCGGATCTGCTGGATGTCGGCCGGCGTAATCGCCTCCAGGTCACGAATGCCAAGGGCGGCGGTGATAATGCTGGCGGTGGTGCAGGACACGCCGTTGGTCACGAATTTGAGGTTATACGGCGCATGGTCACCGGCCAGGCGCTCATACATCTGTTCGCGAATATGCTCGCGCAGGATGTTGCCGGGGAACGTCTGACCTTGATAGAGGTAGCTGTCGTGGGCGTGCAAGGTCCAGAAATGCACGAGTTCCAGGGTCAGCTCATCGTGATTCTGCAAGGCATGGATGAGTGAACCGGGATCGATGCCCTGGCTGTGCATCTCACGCAACATCAGGCGCAGAAATTCGGTGTCGCCCATCAGCAACGCATGCTGGTAAGCCGGCCGCGTGATGAAGTCATAGGAAAGATCGGCGCCGCCGTGAGACATGGCCGCGATGTCGTCTACGGTCAGGTTCAGCTCTTGAAAGCTGAACCCGCCCGCCTTACGGATCGCCCCGCCCAACAACTGGTTGCCGGTAATAGACAGCGGATGGCTCTCCGACCAGGCGGTGCCATCCAACTTGCGCTCCACGCCGAGGAAACCATTGGCATCGAGGCGCAGGATCTTGGCGCCCATCACATCAATGGCATGCAGGGCATCGCCGATGATCATCTGCTGCGCCGCAAACGAAGGGTCCAGCCAGTTCAGTGACGGCTGGCCTTCCTTGAAGTAATGCAGGTACACCCAGCGGCGCGGCTTGCCATCCACGCCGACGACCACCGGTGTTGCGCTCCAGTCGGTTTCCTTGACGCCGGGTTCGAAGAAAATCACCCGCTGTAACTGGCCAACGATGTAATGCTTGTCGCGCAGCGCATCCACCTGCAGCGGGCTGAGGTTCTGCGCATCACGGCCCTGCGCCACTTCAGGTAGCAGCGGCCAGTCCTCTTCGCGGATTTCCACCATGTGGTACAGGCCGGGATAGTCCTCGTACGCCATCTCGGCCAGGCGAAAATCGGCGCCCTTGCCGGTATGGGAGGGAATCACGTCGTCAATGATCACCGCATTATGCGCGGCAGCCATGCGCGTCAGCGCCTGCAACTGTGCTTCGGTGCCGAGTTGCGGGTCGATGTCGAAACTGATGCGGTCGAAATTACCGTCGATGGTCGGCGTATGCCGGGTGCCGGAAAGCCCACCAGACTTTTTCAGCGGGCCATTGTGAATGCCCTGGATGCCGATCTTCGACAGCGCATGCCACAGGCTCTCATCGCCGAGCGCCTCGAGCACCGTGCCGTGCTCACGGGTCACAATCGACGCCGGGTACGCGGTAAACCACACCGACGACAACGCGGTGGCATCACGGGGCCGGGTCTGCGCATACGGCTGCTGCCACAACCGCCCCTGCCCCGAATAGAGCTTGGCCCGTTGACGCGCCGCGTTGAGCATCGATTGTTGCACCAGCCAGTTCACATGATCGTTGTCAGCCGCCGTCATAAGCCCAATACCTGTGTTCGTGAAAAGGTTACTCGTAAGCATAGGAGGGGCGACGGGGGCGATTCGTTGCATCGCAATACGTGCAACTACTCCAGCTGGCGATATTGCCTTGGCGTAAACCCGGTCAACGCCTTGAACTGGCGGGTAAATGCACTGTGGTCGGTGTACCCGCATTGCAACGCCACTTCGGTGATGGGCAGGTCGGTGTGCAGTAACCGATGCGCATGCTCCAGGCGCACTTTTTGGATCATCTGCCGTGGCGTCAGGTGGAACACCCGTTTGCAATAGCGTTCCAGCTGCGCCACGGAAATCCCGGCGATCCGCGTCAGTTCGCCAAGGGTGACGCGCCGGTTGAAATGCTCACGGATGTGCTCATCCACGGCCGCCAGACGCTGGTACGCCGGGTGCGTTTCACTGGCTGACTGAAGGTCCACCGAAATACCCGCCAAGCCAATGATCTCCCCGCGCTGGTTGTACAGCGGCCATTTATGGGTCAGGCACCAGCCGGGTTCACGGCTGCCGTAAAGATGCAGTTCCAGCTGATCTTCAAGCACAAACCCCTGCTCCAGCACGCGCCGATCCTGCTCGGTATAACCCGGCCCCAGTTGAGCGGGGAACACCTCGGCGCTGGTCTTGCCGAGCAATGGTTGCAGCTGCTTGAGGCCACAGCGTTGCACCAGCGTCCGGTTGGCGAGCAGGTAGCGGGCGTCGATGTCCTTGATGAAGATCGCGGCATTGGGGATCACATCCAGCAGCGGCAACAGCTGCGCCGCTCCGGCCAATAGCTGTTCGATGCTGTGGGGACGAGCCCCCTGGAATAGGGCCGTAAACGCGCTCTGCACCATGACGTTGATTGCTCATTCATTCGTCGACGCCAGGCAGATTGCGCCATCTGCGCGGCACTGTCGAGCACCGCAAAGTGTGCTGAATTCGTCATCCATCGCCATGCAAAACATCAATCGCCGCCGCGTTCGTGGGTTCACGATAGCGCCACTGCATGCCTATCCAATAACTCACAAGAAGGCGCCGCCATGTCTGCTCAAGGCAAGTTCAAGAAACAACTTTCACTGATGGACCTCACCTTTATCGGGCTGGGCGCCATCTTCGGTTCGGGCTGGTTGTTCGCGGCCAGCCACGTGTCCGCGATCGCCGGGCCTGCCGGGATTATTTCCTGGCTGATCGGCGGTTTCGCCGTGCTGCTCTTGGGTATTGTGTACTGCGAACTCGGCGCCGCCCTGCCGCGTGCCGGTGGCGTGGTGCGTTACCCGGTTTACTCCCATGGCCCACTGCTGGGCTACCTGATGGGCTTTATCACGCTGATCGCGTTCTCAAGCCTGGTGGCGATTGAAGTGGTCGCCTCGCGCCAATACGCAGCGGCCTGGTTTCCCGAACTGACCAAGGTCGGCTCCAACGACCCGCCCCCCCTCGGCTGGCTGCTGCAGTTCGCCCTGCTGTGCCTGTTTTTTATCCTCAACTACCGCAGCGTAAAGACCTTCGCCATCGCCAATAACCTGGTGAGCGTATTCAAGTTCATCGTGCCGCTGCTGGTGATCGGCGTGCTCTTCACCTTCTTCAAACCGGCGAACTTTCAGGTCCAGGGTTTTGCGCCATTCGGCTTGTCGGGCATTGAAATGGCGGTATCGGCCGGCGGTGTGATTTTTGCCTACCTGGGCCTGACGCCGATCATCTCGGTGGCCAGTGAAGTGAAAAACCCGCAACGCACCATTCCGATTGCGCTGATTCTGTCGGTGCTGCTGTCGACGGCCATTTATGTGCTGCTGCAAACCGCGTTCCTTGGGGGCGTGCCAACCGCGATGCTCGCCGACGGTTGGGCCGGGATCAGCAAGGAGCTGGCGCTGCCCTATCGCGATATTGCGCTGGCTCTGGGCGTGGGTTGGTTGGCCTATCTGGTGGTGGCCGATGCTGTGATCTCCCCCAGCGGCTGCGGCAATATCTACATGAACGCCACCCCGCGTGTGGTGTACGGCTGGGCGCAGACCGGCACGTTCTTCAAGCTCTTCACGCGTATCGACGAAAAATCCGGCATCCCGCGCCCAGCGTTGTGGCTGACCTTTGGCCTGTCGGTGTTCTGGACCCTGCCGTTCCCGTCCTGGGAAGCGCTGATCAATGTGGTGTCCGCAGCGCTGATCCTCAGTTACGCCGTCGCCCCGGTCACCGTCGCTGCGTTGCGCCGCAATGCACCGGGTATGGCGCGGCCGTTCCGGGTCAAGGGCATGGCGGTACTGGGGCCGCTGTCGTTCATCATCGCCGCGTTGATCGTGTACTGGTCCGGCTGGAGCACCGTGTCGTGGCTGCTCGGCCTGCAAATCCTCATGTTTGGGGTGTACCTGCTGTGCGCGCGCTGGGTGCCGACTGCGCACCTGAACCTCAAGCAACAAGTGCGCGCCTCGGCGTGGCTGATCGGCTTCTACGCGGTGACCATCCTGCTGTCCAAACTCGGCAGCTTCGGCGGTATCGGGGCGATCAGCCACCCGTTTGACACGCTGGTGGTCGCGGTCTGTGCCCTGGGTATCTATTACTGGGGCGCCGCCACCGGCGTGCCTGCGCACCTCGTGCGCCTGGAACACGAAGATGACGAAAGCGAAGCCGTCAGCGACCTTCGTCACCACGCCTCATTGTCCCCGGCCACCCACTGATTGGAGCGTTTTATGAAACGGTTGCACGTTATCGACTCCCACACCGGCGGCGAACCCACACGCCTGGTCATGACCGGTTTTCCTCAGCTCACGGGCACCACCATCGCCGCCAAGCTCGACCACCTGCGCAGCGCGCACGATCAATGGCGACGCGCCTGCCTGCTGGAACCGCGCGGCAATGACGTACTGGTCGGCGCACTGTACTGCGAGCCCATCACGCCGGGGGCTACATGCGGGGTGATCTTTTTCAATAACGCCGGTTACCTCGGCATGTGCGGCCACGGCACCCTCGGCCTGGTCGCCTCCCTGCACCACCTGGGGCACATCGCGCCTGGGGTGCACACCATCGACACGCCGGTGGGTCCCGTCGCCGCCACCTTGCACGAAGACGGCGCCGTGACCCTGCGCAATGTGCCCGCCTACCGCTATCGCCAGCAGGTGCCGGTGGACGTGCCTGGCCATGGGCGGGTGTATGGCGATATCGCCTGGGGCGGCAACTGGTTTTTCCTGGTCTCGGAGCATGGCCAAACCCTGCAAATGGACAATGTCGACGCCCTCACCGACTACACCTGGGCGATGCTCAAGGCCCTGGAGCACCAAGGCATTCACGGTGCAGACGGCGCGCTGATCGACCATATCGAACTGTTCGCCGACGACGCCCATGCCGACAGCCGCAACTTTGTGATGTGCCCCGGCAAGGCCTACGACCGTTCGCCATGCGGCACCGGCACCAGCGCCAAACTGGCGTGCCTGGCCGCCGATGGAAAACTCGCCCCCGGCGCGCCGTGGGTACAAGCCAGCATCACCGGCAGCCAATTCGAAGCCCGTTATGAATGGGAGGGCGAGCGCATTCGCCCCTTCATCACCGGCCGCGCGTACATGACCGCCGACAGCACCCTGCTGATCGACGAACACGACCCTTTCGCCTGGGGCATCTGAGCCCCCGATCTATAGTCCAAGGAGTTAGCACAATGAGCGACAACATCTTTACCGGCTGCATCCCCGCGCTGATGACCCCGTGCACTGCCGAGCGCAAGCCGGACTTCGACGCGCTGGTCGCCAAAGGCCGCGAGCTGGTCGATATCGGCATGAGCGCCGTGGTGTATTGCGGTTCCATGGGGGACTGGCCGTTGCTGACCGAGGCCGAGCGCCAGGAAGGTGTGGCCCGCCTGGTCGCCGCCGGTGTGCCGACCATCGTCGGCACCGGCGCGGTGAACAGCCGTGAGGCGGTGGCCCACGCAGCCCATGCAGCCCACGTCGGTGCCCATGGTTTGATGGTGATCCCGCGCGTGTTGTCCCGTGGTGCGTCTGCAACGGCGCAAAAAGCGCACTTCTCGGCCATCCTCAAGGCCGCGCCCAACCTGCCGGCGGTGATCTACAACAGCCCATACTACGGCTTCGCCACCCGCGCTGAGCTGTTCTTCGAACTGCGCCGCGAACACCCGAACCTGATCGGCTTCAAGGAATTCGGCGGCGGTGCCGACCTGCGCTACGCGGCGGAAAACATCACCTCCCAGGACGCTAACGTGACCCTGATGGTCGGTGTCGACACCCAAGTGGTACACGGTTTCGTCAACTGCAACGCCACCGGCGCGATTACCGGCATCGGCAACGCCCTGCCTCGGGAAGTGCTGCAACTGGTCGCCCTGAGCAAGCAGGCGGCCAAAGGCGACGCCAAGGCCCGACGCCTGGCGCGTGAACTGGAAGCCGCGCTGGCCGTGCTGTCGTCCTTCGATGAAGGCTGCGATCTGGTGCTGTATTACAAGCACTTGATGGTGCTCAACGGCGACCAGGGCTACGCCCTGCACTTCAACCAAACCGACATACTCAGCGACGCCCAGCGGCATTACGCCGAGAACCAGTACGCGCTGTTCCGTCAGTGGTACAGCAACTGGTCGGCCGAACAGAACCTCGACTGATCGCTTCGCGCCGCTGTGGTGCGCACAGCGGCCAACCCTTTTTTACCAGGACGACCCCATGACTCTGACGGGCAAGATGCTGATCGGTCAGCGCGCAGTTTCCGGCAATCGCGAAGCGATCCGGGCCATCAACCCTGCGACCGGCACGCCAATGGAACCGGCCTACGCCGGCGGCCATGGCGAGCACGTTGAGCAGGCGTGCGCGCTGGCGTGGGCCGCTTTCGACAGCTACCGAGAAACCTCACTGGCGGAGCGCGCCGCGTTTCTTGAAGCGATTGCGGACAACATTGAAGCCCTCGGCGATGCGTTGATCGAACGCGCCGTGGCCGAAACCGGCCTGCCGCGCCCACGCATTCAAGGCGAACGCGGCCGGACGTGCGGGCAGTTGCGAACCTTTGCCCGCACTGTGCGCGCCGGTGAATGGCTGGATGTGCGCGTGGACACGGCGCAGCCGCAACGGCAGCCGCTGCCGCGTGCGGACCTGCGTCAACGGCAGATCGCGCTGGGGCCCGTGGCCGTGTTTGGCGCAAGTAATTTCCCGTTGGCGTTCTCGGTGGCGGGCGGTGATACCGCGTCAGCATTCGCAGCCGGTTGCCCGGTGATCGTCAAGGCCCACGGCGCGCATCCCGGCACCAGTGAGCTGGTCGGCCGCGCAGTGGCCAAGGCGGTTAAAGACTGTGGGTTGCCGCAGGGTGTGTTTTCGCTGCTGTACGGTTCGGGTCGCGAGGTGGGCATTGCATTGGTCACCGAGCCGCGTATCAAGGCCGTCGGCTTTACCGGTTCGCGCAGCGGCGGTATCGCGCTGACCCAGGCGGCACAGGCGCGGCCGGAGCCGATTCCGGTGTATGCGGAAATGAGTTCGATCAACCCGGTGTACCTGTTTCCTGCCGCCCTGGAGGCGCGCGCGCAACGCCTGGCCGAGGGCTTTGTGGCTTCGTTGACCCAAGGCGCCGGGCAGTTCTGTACGAACCCGGGGCTGGTGATCGCGATCGCCGGCGCGGCCCTTGATCGCTTCGTCGCCACCGTGAGCGAACGGCTCCCGGGCTGCGCGGCGCAGACCATGCTCACACCCGGCATTTTCAATGCCTACACAGCCGGTGTGCGCGCACTCGCAGAACACGCTCAGGTCGTCGCAAAAGGCTTGGCGGCCGAAGGCCCTAACCAAGGCCAGGCACAGGTGTTCATCACCGGCGCCGACGCGTTTTTAACCCATGCGCCGCTGCAAGCGGAGGTGTTCGGCGCGGCCTCCCTGGTGGTGGTGTGCGCCGACGATGCGCAAGTCCGCCAGGTTTGCGAACACCTGGAAGGCCAACTGACCGCCACGTTGCACTTGGATGAGGATGACCTGATACGCGCCAAAGCCTTGCTCCCCATACTGGAACGCAAGGCCGGTCGCCTGCTGGTCAACGGCTGGCCGACGGGCGTGGAGGTCTGCGACGCCATCGTCCACGGTGGCCCCTTCCCTGCCACATCCGACTCACGCAGCACCTCGGTCGGCACGGCGGCGATCCTGCGGTTCCTGCGCCCGGTGTGCTACCAGGATGTCCCGGACAGTTTGCTGCCGAGCGCGCTGCAACACGGCAACCCGCTGTTGTTGCGGCGGTTGCTCAATGGCCAGAGAGAGGCTTAGGCAATGCCTGACTCCAACTCAGCAGATATCGCGGTCATCGGCGCCGGCATCATTGGCGTCGCGTGCGCCCTGCAATTGGCGCGTCAAGGCCGCCGAGTGGTGGTCATCGACCCACAGGACCCGGGCATGGGCGCCTCCTACGGCAACGCCGGGCACCTGGCCACCGAGCAGGTCTTTCCGATTGCCGACGTGTCGATTCTCAAACGCCTGCCCGCCATGCTGATGGACCCCATGGGCCCATTGCGCCTGGACTGGAAATACCTGCCCCGTGCCCTGCCCTGGTTTGTGCGCCTGTTGCTGAACCTGCGCCCGGCGAACTATCGGCGCACGGTCGCGGGCATTCGCGCGCTGAATGAGGCCAGCCTGGGCGCGTGGCAACGGTTGCTGCACAGCATCGACCGGGCCCACCTGTTGCGCCAGGACGGCTCGTTACTGGTGTTTGAGCGCGCCGCCTCCCGTGAGGCGCTCGATGCGCTGCGCCAGCGCATGCAGCAGCAAAACGTGCCGGTGGCTGACTGGTCGGGTTCGGCTGTGCGCGCGGCGGCGCCGCAGTTAAGCGACGAGATCCAAGGCGGCTTGTTTTTCCCGGCGACCGGGCATTTTGTTGACCCGTACACGGTGGTGTGCGAACTGGTGAACGCCGCCAAGGCCCACGGCGTGCAATTTATCAAGCAGCACGTGGTGGATGGGCGGCTGGCGCCAGAGGGTGTGTCACTGCTGACCGAACAGGGCACGTTCACTGCACGCCAGGTACTGATCGCCTGCGGCGCGCACTCGGCGAAACTGACTGCGGCACTGACCGGCAAAAAAGTCCCGCTGGACACCGAGCGCGGCTACCACCTGATGTTGCCGTTTGAGCCGCACCGCCTGCCCTTTGCCGTCACCTCGTTCGAACGCAAGTTCATCATGACGCCCATGGCCACCGGCTTGCGCCTGGCAGGCACCGTCGAATTCGCCGGGCTCGATCGCCCGGCAAATATGCAACGCGCATGGCAGTTGCACCGGCTGAGCCAGGGTTTGTTTCGCCACGACCTGAACGTGCAAGGCGCCACACCGTGGATGGGGTTTCGGCCATCGCTGCCTGACTCGCTGCCGATCATTGATCGGGTGTGCAATGGCAAGGTGCTGCTTGCGTTCGGGCACCAGCATTTGGGCTTGACGCAGGCCGCAGTGACCGCGGAAGTCGTCGTGCAGCTGGCAGCCGCAACGCCATCGCTATCGGGCCTGCCAGCGCTTGAGTGCTTCCGGTTGGATCGCTTCCAGGCCAACCTGCTGCGTGAGGCGTTTTAGTCACGGGCTTGGGATGCGCCCAATAGAGCATCGGCCGTCGCTTGAATCTCATCGCGCATCCACAGCTTTTCCAGCCAGCCCGCCGGGATACCTTGAACGCCATAATAAGCGCCCGCCAACTGGCCGACGATGGCCGCCGTGGTATCTGCATCATCCCCCAGGTTCGCGGCCGCGAGCACGGCATCCGCAAAGCACTCGGTGTGCTGAAAACACCAGAACGCGGCTTCCAGGAGCGCTGATCCAGGCACCCGGTTATACCACTCGACTGACCGCCTCCTCCGGGGGTTGAGCGCGGCCTTTGCAAAGAATCAGATAAGTCCTGCGCGGTCTGTAGGAACGACCTCCCAGGATGCTTGCCAGTTGCAGACATCCCGCCAGCACACGGGCGCCGCGCGAAAGCGCCGGGCCGATCGCGCTCTGCGCCGGCGGCATGTCCCCCCACCCAGATGGCTGACTAAACATCAGGTGACGATTCTGACGGCCCCAACCCAAAAAGTAGCTGATAAAACCTACGCATTCATTGTGTACGAGACCGCTGTCTTGAAAAATAAGTCTTCACCTGCTTCATCCAACTGGTGCTGGGTTGGCAAGCTGACACCTCCTTTTACATTGCTGACCTCCTTGCCTCGCCAGGCCTTGATCGCTTCTTTTCTCGCGCGAATCGTCGGCCCTCTGGTGTTGGTGATAGCGCCTGCCGGGTTTGGCAAAACCACGCTGTTGATGCAGTGGCGACAAGTCCTGCTGTCAGCGTCAACACCTTCGACCGTCGCTTGGCTGTCATTGGATGAGGCGGACTGCGACCCTAATCGTTTCCTCGCCTATCTGATCCTGACGCTGGACCACGCAGGCCTCGATCTGGGCCACCTTACAGGCCTGGCCCATGCACAGGCGCTGGAAGCCCAACCGCAGCGCACGATAACGGCGTTGCTCCACGCACTGGCGCGTTCAGACCGAAAGGTCACGTTGTTCCTGGACGATTATCACGCGGTGGCAAACCCTCAACTCGACGCCATCGTGCAGGCCTTGCTGGAACAGGCTTCGCCGTGGCTCGAATGGGTTGTGTCCGCACGCCAGAGGCCCGGCTGGCCGCTGGCGAAGTGGAAAGCCAACGGCTGGGTGCACGAAGTATCCGCCCACGCGTTGACGCTCACGCCCTCGGAAACCGCAGCCATACTGGGCGCCGATATACCGGCCGCCGAACTGCACGACTTGCACGAGAGAACCGAAGGTTGGGCGATGGCCGTGCAATTGGCCAAATTGTGGCGCAGCAGTGGTGATGCATCGTTGTATGGCCTGCATGCTTTTTCGGGGCGTGTCACCGACATGGCCGAGTATTTCACGGGGCAGGTGGTACAGCGCCTGTCACCGCAGTGCCAGGATTTTCTGCGGGACATGGCGTTGCTCGAGCGCTTCAACGCCGAACTCGCCGACGCGGTACGTGGCCGCAGCGACAGTGCGCAGTTGCTGGCGCAGTTGACACACCTGGACGCCCTGCTCGTCCCCTTGGATGCCGGTCGCCAGTGGTTTCGTCATCACCGATTACTCCAGGACTTCCTCAATCAACGTATCGATGCGGGCGCAGCACGTAATATTTATAACGCCGCCGCCCAATGGCTGGCTGAAGAAAAGGACTGGGTACAGGCCATACGCTATGCGTTGCGTGCACGTAACACCCGTCTCGCGGTTGACCTGCTGGTGCAGGCCGGCGGATGGGAGGTGGTGCTGCACAACGGCATTCGTTACGCAGAAAGCCTGCGTCAGCAATTCGATGAAAAGACGCTGCGCACCGAACCGGACCTGTTGCTGCTCCAGGCGTACTTGCACGCCAAGCTCGGCGAACACGCCCTCGCCAATCAATTGCTCGATTTGATCCGCGACCGGGTCCAGGCAGATCGACGGCTTGCGCGAGACTTTCATGTGGTACGCACGCTGGCCGATGGCTATATCGATCGATTCGATTTGCCAAGCTGCGAAAGCGCTCCAGGCGACACTATGCTCACCGCCGGTACCCTGGAATGCGCGCGTGCCTTGCAGACCCTCAAGCAGGGTCAACTGTTGCTGTCCCTGCAAGTGATTCGCTCGGCGCACCTCAAGATGCGTGTGGTCGGCAGCTCACGCGGTGAGAGTTACTGTCGCATCCACGAGGCCCAAGTCCTCGCCTTGACAGGCGATATCTCCGGGTCTGCACAGGTCGTCGACATCGCGGTGGCTATCGCCGACAGCCAGTTCGGCAGCGAGAGCTCTGTCAGAGCAGTGGCGGGCTGCCTCAAGGCGCAGCATCTGTATTGGCAAGGTGCCTGGGCCGAATCCACACCCTGGGTTCGCGACGGTTGGGCCTCGCTCAAACAGACCGACGCCTGGCTGGATATCACGGCCGTCACCGCGGAGGTCGCCTGGCGCACTTCGCTGCGCAATCTTGGACTGCAACCGGCGTTACTCGAACTTGCGCAGGTGGCCGAACTCGCCACTGCGCGCAACTGGCCGCGGTTGACGCGGCTGGTTAACGCCTGGCGAGTCGACCTTCTGGTGCAAGGCGGCGCGTTGACGCAAGCGCGGCAGGAGGCGCTGGCCAATCACCTGGAACGCGCGGCAAGGAGCCCTGATGACTGGCGCAACCATGAGGCCGCAACGTTGGCACTGGCCAGGTTACAGTTCGCGACGGGGGCATCGGCTGACGCACTCAATCACCTGCAGCGCGGCGCGCAACGCCTGCAAGAACGCGGCTTGCAGTTGCCCGCCTGGCGCCTGCAACTGCTCGCACTGGCCGCCCAGGGCAAGGGCCGTCCACCCGAGCAAAACGCGATCCTGGCCTCGATACCCGCCCTGGCACTGCCCGGCCTGCTGCTGGAAGCAGGGCCTTGCATACTGACGGCGCTGGAAGCCTGTACCAATACCGCCCACAACCAGCACGCGATCATCACGCGCCTGCGCGGGTGGCGCGCCCACCCGGTGCGTTCGCGCATGTCCTTCAGCGCCAAGGAAACACAGATTCTCACCTTGCTTGCCCAAGGCCAATCGAACAAAGCCATAGCCCTGGCGATGGATATTTCTGAAAACACCGTGAAGTTCCATCTCAAGCATGTGTTTACCAAGCTGTGTGTCGACAGCCGCACCGCCGCCATGGCTGCAGCGTTGCGTCTTGGGCTGCTTGACGCGCCTCATTGATCCACCAACCTACCCAGGCGGGTAGTCGATGCGCCCAAAACCTCGTCACCTACCCGCCCTGCTCATAGCCTGCGCCGCGCAGCGCGCCCTAGCATGCCTCAACACCAGCGAAAGGCTCTCGCCTGGCGCCCCTCACAACGTAAGTACAGCAGGAGATGCCCTGTGGGTATGGACGGCAAAACAGTGCGTGTGGCCACCGACGTCGGCGGTACTTTTACCGACCTCGTGTATTTCGAAAACAACCCGGCCACCGGCGAACAAACGATTCGTACGGCCAAAGTCGACACCACGCCACCGAACTTCGCTCTAGGCGTGCTCAATGTCATCCGCAAGGCTGACGTGGATTTGGCGGCCGTAGACTTCCTGGCGCACGGCACCACCGTGGTGATTAATGCCCTGACCGAACGCCGGGGCGTCAAGACAGGATTAATAACCACCCACGGCTTTCGCGATGTGCTGGAGATCGCCCGTGCCAATCGCCCGGATTACTTCAACCTGAAATGGGTAAAGCCAGCCCCCTTCGTACCGCGCTATTTGCGTCGTGAAATAACCGGACGCTTGCATACCAATGGTCAGGAGCGGCAACCGCTTGAACTGGCGCAAGTCGCCGCAATCATTGAAGCGTTCCGCGCCGACGACGTACAGGCGATTGCGATTTGCCTGCTGCACGCCTATGCCAATCCGGCCCATGAACAGGCCGTACTGAATGAAGTGCGCAGGCTCTGGCCAGACGTGTCCGTCGTCGCGTCCCATCAGATCACCCGGGAATGGCGTGAGTATGAGCGCTCCAGCACGACCGTGCTGTCCGCCTATGTCCAGCCCATCGCCGCACGCTATCTTGACGAGTTGGCCAGCGGTTTGCGCGACAGCGGCTACAAGGCCCCGTTGTACATCATGCAGTCGAACTGTGGCATCGACAGTGTGGAGCATGCGCGGGAAACGCCGATCACCATGGTCGAATCGGGGCCAGCCAGTGGCTTTTGGGCGGCTGCCGAGTTGGGACGGCTGATTGAGGAACCGAACGTGCTGGGCCTCGACATTGGTGGTACCACAGCCAAATGTGCACTGATTCGCAACGGCCAAGTGTCGATCAAAACCGACTACTGGATTGAACGTAACCGGATCAACGCGGGTTACCCGATCATGGTACCCGTAGTGGACCTGGTGGAAATCGGCAACGGCGGCGGTTCGGTCGCCTGGGTGGACGACTTCGACAAACTGCATGTTGGCCCGCATTCCGCCGGCGCCGTGCCGGGGCCTGCCGCCTACGGCAACGGCGGCACACAGATCACCACCACCGATGCCAACCTGATGCTCGGGCGCATCAACCCGGATTACTTTTGTGGCGGCAACGTGGTGGCCGACCTGCCTGCCGTTGTGCGTGAACTGGACGCCCTTGGCCAACGCCTGCACTTGCCGCCGGATGAGATCGCACGCGGCGTCGTGCGCTTGGCCAACGACAACATGGTCAATGCGTTGAAGCTGGTGTCTTTAAGCCGCGGGCATGACCCGCGTGAGCTGACATTGATGGCATTCGGCGGCGGTGGCGCCATGCATGCCGTTGCACTCGCGCAAGAGTTGGGTGTGCGAAAGGTCATCGTCCCCCGCAATGCTTCGGTGTTCTCGGCTTGGGGCATGACCCTCTCGGACTTGCGACGCGACCTGTTTATCAACCGCTTTGTGCAGACCGCCCACCACGGCGAACGCCAGCAGGCTCAATTGTTTCTCGAAGAGTTGTCGGGGGCCGCCCGCGAACAGTTCGTCGCGCAAGCCATCCCCCCTCAGCACGTCGAAATCCAGATGCATTGCAAGTTGCGCTATCAAAACCAGGAGCACGCGGTCGAAGTACCGCTCGACCCGCACGAACGCATCGACACCGACTGGGCCGTGATCGAACAACGCTTTCACACGCTCTATGAGCAGCACTACACCTATGCCCTACAAGCCCCGGTGGAAATCATCGGCTTTCACCTGGTGGCCATCGCTCAAGTCGGCAAATTGGCGCCCCAGGCGCTGCCCGTCACCGGGCGCCTGATCGGTGATGCCTGCAAGGGCCGGCGACGCGTCGACTACGCCCAGGAAGGTATTCATGAGGCAAGCCTCTATGACTACGCCCTGCTTGAACCATTGATGACATTTTTCGGTCCGGCCATTGTCGAGGACGCAGGCACAACCGTGGTGGTACACCCCGGCAACCGCGTGCAGGTGGATCGTCTTGGCAACCTGCACATCATGATCAACGGCTGACGGAGTATTCACCATGCACACCCTCGATATCTTTACGCGCGACATCATCCAGAACTCGCTTCAGGCGATTGCCGACGAGATGTTCACCGCCATGCGCAAGGCTGCCATGAGCCCGGTGATCTACGAAGTGCTGGACATGGGCACAGGCATCACCGACGCGCACGGTGAGATCGCCAGTTCCGGCGCAGGCATTCCAGCCTTTGTCGGCGTGCTGGACAAAGCCGTGAAAAAAATTCGCCAGCACCATCCGTTGCCGCAGGATATTGAAGAGGGTGATGTGTTCATCAGCAACGACCCTCACGATGGTGCAGTGACTCATCTGAACGACGTGGTATTGGCCATGCCGGTGTTTGCCGACGGCCTACTGGTTGCCTGGACGGCGAACATTGCGCACTGGAACGATGTGGGCGGCCGAGTGCCTGGGTCGTTATCGACGGATGCCACGGATATCTTTCAGGAGGGCCTGCGCCTGGGCTCGGTAAAGCTGATCAGCAAGGGCCAACCGATCCGTTCGGTGTTGCAGATATTGCGGGCCAACACCCGTATGCCGGACTTCATGGAAGGTGACCTTTGGGCCGGGGTCGCCGCCGTACGCGGTGGCGCCGCACGGCTGCGCGAGCTCACCGAAAAATACGGCACCGTGCTGTTTTTACTGGCGATGAAAGACTTCATGGATTTGGGCGAAAAGATGTCGCTCAAAGCCCTGGCAACATTGCCTGCCGGGCAACTGAACCTTGAAGAGCTGCAAGACGACGGCAGCCTGTTCAAGGTTCGGATTGATATCCGCAGCACTGAGTTGGTGATCGACCTGCGGGACAACCCGGACCAGTGCCTGGGGCCGACCAACCTGAGTCGCGACGGCGCGGTGGTCGCCGCACAAATGGCGTTCAAGGCCTTGACCACGCCGCAAGGCATCACCAATGGCGGTACTTTTCGACCCCTGCGGGTACTGACTCGCCCAGGCTCGTTATTCGACGCCATGCCGCCTGCCGCAGAGGGCTTTTACTTCGAGAACCTGATTCGGGTGCACGACCTGATCCTGTGCTGTCTGGCCCAGCAGTTTCCCGATCGTTTGCCCGCCGGCAATTTCGCTTCCGTGTGCGCCACAATCATCGGCGGCGTGCACCCGGACACCGGCCGCGTGTTTACCCTGGTGGAGCCGGAAATTGGTGGCTGGGGCGCAGAACCCGGGCGCGATGGCAACAATGCGGTTTACTCCGGGTTGCATGGTGAGACCTACAACTGCCCCGTTGAAGTCTGTGAGGCGCGTTATGGGCTGTATGTAGAGCGCATGGCGCTGAATGACGAACCCGGCGGGCACGGCCAGTTCCGCGGTGGCCGCGGCGTGTGCATTGACTACCGGATTCGTGCCGATGACAGCTTCATGACCTGCGGCTACACCCGTTCGGTCATCCCGCCCTGGGGCCTGGACCAAGGCGGCGAAGGCACGCCCAATTATGTCGAAGTCATCCGCAAAGACGGTCAACACGAGCGTTACTGCATGGCCAGCGGCATTGCCTTGAATGCCGGAGACCTGGTCAGAGTTCGCACCGGCGCAGGCGGCGGGTATGGCCCTGCCAGCCGGCGCGACCCGCACGCCGTTCGCGAGGACCTGAAAAATGGCTATATCGACGCCGCGACCGCCCGCTCGGTTTACGGCCTGACACCTTAGCCCCGGGTCGCCTCGAACCCACCTGACGCGCGGCTTGAAAACAACAACAAAAAAGAGAGCACAACCATGAAACCGCAACACTCATCGCGTTTATGGGTAGCGCCCGCGCTTGCCCTGATTTTGGGAATCACACCCTCGGCACAGGGCGATCAGTTCATTGGATTCGCCCAGCCGGGAATACCCGGAAAGTGGGCATTGGAATCTTTCCCCGTGTTCAATCGCACCAAGGATGGCGACGTGCGAGCGGGCAGTAATACGGTCCTGGCGTACTTCTCCGAAACCGGCTTGACCGGAACGCAGCGCGATCAGGTGCAGTTCTGGGTAGGCGCCGATGCGGGTTACACCGGCGCTAATGGCACACGCAGCAATGGTTCGTGGGGCGTCGCCTCCCCCAACCTGGGCCTGGCCTATTACTACAACGTGCTAGAACCCACCAGCCCGTATGGCTCCGACGACTTCACCACGTTCTGGGTCAACCCAACCCTTTCGCTGGAGTTTCCCAACGGCAACGATGAAGGCACGGGATATGGCGCCTTCGCCAACCGCTACGGTGCCAGCTTCAGCGTCGCCAACTACCTGCGTGTAGGGCGTTTCGCTGCCACGTTCACGCCGGTCGGCATCCATTACGCCGCGCGCAATCGTCACGCTACCGACCTTGGCGACGGTGCCCCCACGCGGCTTCAAGGGGGTGTCAGCTGGTGGTTCGCAAACGTTGCGGCCGGGTATCTGGTGACCGACGACTTATGGCTCGGTGTGCATCACGCCTATCACATCAACAACCGTACGGCCTCGGACTTCAAGGAATCGCGCCAAGGCAAAATCGGCCCGGCGATGACCTACACAGGTTTCAGCAAACAGGGCTTCTTCCTGTCGACCAACCTGAACGTCGATTACTACCACAGCGACAACCTGCCCCATTCCAATAGCTTGACCATGGCGCTGGTTAAATTTTTCTAGCGCCACTCACTCGCCTATGAGGAATACCGTATGGACAGCACTACCCCCACTCTTGCGCCCCACGACATGCCGGTCATCGTACGCTGGCTTAACCCCATCGGGTGCCCGACCTTCGACGCGCCTATCGCCGAACTGCTGCACAGCATCAAACAACCCTCCACCGAAGTTGAGGTCGTGTCGTTCGACATGGCCTCAAGCCCCACCCACCTGGAATACCGCGCCTACGAGGCTCTCACCTATGAACGCACCGTGCGCGTTGCCCGCGATTGTGCACAGTCGGGCGTGGATGCATTGGTGCTGGGCTGCTTTTACGACCCGGCATTGGCCGATGCCCGCGAACTGTCCGGTAAGACCCTGGTCGTGGGGCCCTGCCAGGCCAGCCTGCAAGTGGCGGCGCACCTGGCGAATCGGTACTCGATCATTGTCGGGCGTACCAAATGGATTGAGCAGATGCGCAGCCTCGTCCAAAGCTACGGTGCCGGCGACAGATTGGCGTCCATGCGACCGCTGGGCATGGGCGTGGATGAGTTCCAGCTCGACCACGCGGTGACGCGCCGCAAGATCATCGAACAAGCTCGGCGCGCCGTCGAAGATGACGGCGCCGAGGCCATTATCCTGGGCTGCACCATCGAATTCGGCTTTTTTGAGGAGGTGC
This sequence comes from Pseudomonas sp. AP19, assembly GCF_001728855.1. NCBI lineage: Bacteria > Pseudomonadati > Pseudomonadota > Gammaproteobacteria > Pseudomonadales > Pseudomonadaceae > Pseudomonas > Pseudomonas sp. AP19. The sequence continues at coordinate 97,741 of NZ_LXJP01000015.1, forward strand.
AGCGGGAGGTCGGCGTACCGGTGATCGACCCGGTAGTGGCGGCATTCAAAGTGGCCGAAGCCATGGCCGGAATGAAACGCAGGTTTGGCTGGCGCCCGAGCCGCGTGGGCAGCTGTGAGCCGCCACCCGAAGCCGAAATCAAACGATTCGGCTTGTTCCAGGGCCCCGCCCCCATCGGCAATCGCGTCAAAGCCTGACCACAAAAAGGATAGCCACTATGAGTGAGATTCCCTCGACGCCACACACTACAGCGGCGCTCAATCGCAACGTGGGTGATGTGTTCAGAGACGTTCCGCTAACCCGTAACCACCTGCGGTGTTGCTTGGTGTTGTTCCTGGTATTTGCGATTGAAGCGTGGGAGATGATGATCATCGTCTACACCGCGCCGCTGATTGCTGCGGATTTTTCCCTGGATGCACTCGCACTGGGCCATCTGATCGGCGCGATGTTCATCGGCATGCTGCTGGGGGCGTTGGCCTGGGGCAAGCTGGCCGAACACATCGGTCGCAAACGCGCGATTATCTGGAGCCTTGGCAGCTATGGGGTGATCTCGTTGGCCAGCGCGTTTGCACCGGACTATTCGAGCTTGTATGCCCTGCGATTGCTCTCCGGAGTTGCGGCCGTGGGCATGATAGTGGTGACATTTGCGCATTTTCAGGAGCTGCTGCCGGTACGCCATCGCGGCGCGTTGACGGTGTATCTCGCCTCGGGCTGGCCGATCGGAATGTTATTGGCCCTGGGCGCCACGGTATGGCTGATGCCATATGGTTGGCGCGCCGTTATCGTCTTGAGTTCGCTGGGCGGGTTATGGGCGATTGCCGTAGCGCGCTGGGTACCAGAGTCGCCTTACTGGCTGGCGTCAGTCGGGCGCCAGGAAGATGCCAAGGCAACAATTTATACATTGAGCCAAGGCTCGATGCTTATACCCGAGGGGTGCGAGCTGCAGGTCGATCGGACAACATCCGGGCGTCAACGCGACATGTTCACGGGCGCACTGCTCAAGGTCAGCCTGCTGCAAATAACCGTTAACTTTACATTTTCGTGGGGTTACTGGGGCCTGCAAACATGGCTGCCGACGCTGCTCCAGCAACGTGGCCTGAGCCTGCCGCAAAGCTACGGTTTTATTGCGCTGTCGGCGCTGTGCATGATTCCGGGGTACATGGCGGCGGCCTATTTGACCGCGCGGCTGGGGCGTAAAAAAGTCATCCTGAGTTTCATTGGCGCAGCGGTGCTCGCCGGGTACGGGTTCGCCAACGCCCATAGCCTGGAAATGCTCTACCTGAGCAACTTCGCCCTGGCCTTTTTCAGCCTCGGTGCCTGGGGTGTATGGGGTACCTGGATTGGCGAACTGTACCCGACGGCCCTGCGCACAGCGGGCTATGGCTGGGCCATCTTCGCCCAGCGCGTGGCGAACGTGCTGGCACCCTCGCTGATCGGTGCACTGATCGCCTATGGCTCCTCGTTCAACCTGACCGCCACCATCATCAATGCGTTCCTGCTGGTCACGATGTTGCTCGCCGCGTTGATTCCCGAAACGGAAGGCGAGGCATTGCGTTAAAGCGCCCTGGCTTCAGCGTCGAATCCGACTGATCCAAGCGCACGCTACTGGCATTCACGGGCAGGCGTAGCAGATTGAATAGGCGCCTTAGACGGCTCCCGATATCGGTCGGGAGCCCCGGATCACCCTTGGAAACGGAGTTCCCATGGACAGCAATCCACCACCAGACCGTTTGGTTTTCCCCATGCAGCGCGGGCCTTTTCAAAACAACGGCGCCTCGCCGTGGTACTGCACGCTCAATCTTGGCACGCCAGGGCAAAGGCTGAAGTTCGCGATCGACTCAGGCACTAATATCAATTGGGTCACATCGACGCTCTGCCCGCATGATCAATGTGTCCATTTCGCGGATGGCCGTTTTGACGTTGCAGCGTCCAGCACCTTCCGTTTTACCGATTGCCTGCGTCGGCCTTACAGCTTTGGCCCATGGGGCACGATGCAGGTCGAGACGGCTTCAGACGTATTGGCCACGCCAGCCGGCGCTCGCTTGGATACCCAGCTGTTTGTAGCCGCGAACTATGCGGGTGAGCAATTCAAACAGCTCGACTGGGACGGCGCACTGGGCCTGCCTTGTAGCAGTGCGTACGTAGAAAGTCGCAACTCGTTTGTGCTCCAGTCATTGATGCGTGAGGGGCAACTGTCCCCGGCCTACCCGTTTGTGGCGTTTGACTGGAACCGTCATGAGCGCAATGGCACCTGCCAAATGGGCGCGGTTGACCCGTTAAAAACTCAGGGCCCACGCCTGTTTTTACCCTGGTCCGCCTACACCGCCTTGCCCGGGGTTGAATACATCTGGTCGACCGAACTCAAGTCTTATACCGTCGGCACAGAACAGTTGGCCGCCGATATCAAGTTCGCGATCGATTCCGGTTCTTCGCGGTTCAAGGGCGACGATACATTGATGCGCCAGACACTGGCCCGTATTGCCCAGGGAGGCGAACCTGACGTTGTGTTGGGATTTGCCGACGGCGAACTCACCTTGGGAGCCAATCTCTACAACTGCCTGATCGACGAAGGTCCGCAAAAAGGCCAGGTGCTGCCACAGTTCAATGCACTCGGCCTGACCGATCTAGTGCTGGTGGGGTCGGTGGTCATGGAGCATTGCTACACGGTGTATGAATACCAGGTGGTGCAATGCTCGAACACGGTTTACTCCCTGTCACCGGTGGGCGTCTGGCTATTCAATCGCCCGGATAGCCCGCAAATCATTACCCAATCTTCTTCGCGGCGCTTCGCCCCCGGCGAACGAACGGTGCTCGACGGCAAGACCACCCTGCTCAGGGTTGCCAGTGAAACTGTCTCGGTCGCAGGCACCTGGCAGAACGACTACGGCTCACTGATGAGCCTGAACGTCTCGGACCGGCAAGTTTGCGGCTCTTACCAATCTTCAACCGGCTCAACTGGCCGCTATGCCATCCGCGGATTTACAGCGGGAGCAGGTGCCACACGCATTAAAAACCAGCCGTTGGCATTGGCCATTGAGTGGCACGACCTTGGCGACGAAACGAGCGACCCCAGTTGGAACTGGGTCTCGGGATTGAGCGGGCAGTTGAGTACTGACGACAGAGGTGATGTGCTGACACTGTCGCACCTGCTGGTCGCATCGGGTGACTTTCCTGACCTTGCGAGCCGGGGGAACTACCTCGACAAGCTGGTTTATCGCCGAGTGGCAGAACACCCCCCAGCCACATCCTGTGAGCCTATCGAAGTGATGCCGGTCGAAAACGCGTTAGCCGGCCAATGGGTCGCCCTTGATCAAACGATCCTGTCATTGACGGTTGAGGCTGACAGCCAACATCGATTCGGAATTGTTCGAGGCTTTCTAACCACAAACGACACCGCTGTCGAACTCACCGGCTTTACCGACATCAACGCCGTCACCAGCAAGCTCGCGTTGCAATCCGTTAGTTTGACCGTAACAACTACGCAGGACGGTGCCGTCTCGACACTCTGCGGCACTTTGGATTTTGTGCAGCAAACGTTGAATCTGCTGGTACTGGCAAGCTCGCCAGTCCCGCCCGCACAGGCCTACCTCGCAACGAAAATTTCCTCGTTGAATTTCATCCGCGCTACTTCACCAGTCTCTTTTCCTTAGACGGTCTGTACCCGAAATACGCGCTATAGCACTTGCTGAAATGACTCGGTGAGACAAACCCGCACGCCACCAGCACGTCCACTTGCGACAGCTCGGTGTGCTGCAACAGGCGCCGCGCCTCGGTTACACGTAACTCCATGTAATAGCGTTGCGGTGTGGTGCCCAGTTGCTCTTTGAACAGCCGCTCAAGCTGGCGGCGCGAGCGGCCGGCGTAGACGGCCAGTTGATCGAGCTCCAGCGGTTCTTCGAGGTTGGCGTCCATCAACTTGACCACTTCGCGCAGCGGTGCGCTGACGCAGACATTTTCCGTCGGTTTGATGCGTCGGTAGCGCGATTCTTCGAAGGCGAGGATGTCTTCGATGCCTTCGACCAGCGCCTTGCCGTGCAAGCCTTTGATCCAGTCCAGCGCCATGTGGAATGCACCCGACGGGCTGGAAGCGGTCAGTCGGTCGCGGTCGATCACGTAGGGCTCACTGGTGACCTGGGCGGCCTTGGACACTTCTGCCAGTGCCGGGCGATGCTCCGGGTGGATGGCGCATCGATAGCCTTGCAGCAGCCCGGCGCGGCCCAGGAACCAGGAGCCGTTCCACAAACCGGCGAGGCTCACACCCTGTTCGGCCGCGCTGCGCAACAGCTGGATGAAATCGTCGCCCGCTTTGAGCTCGGTGCGAAAGCCACCGCAGACGACCAATAAGTCCAGGTCCGACAACACCGACAGCGCCAGGCGCGCATCGGGGCGGATCACCAGGCCCAGGTCACTGATGACTTCACCGTCGCCGCAACCAAACGTACGGGTGGCGAACAGCTCGGGGCGCAGCAGGTTGGCGGTGATGAGTGTATCGAGGGTCTGGGTGAATGCGGGCAGGGAGAAGTGTTCGAGCAGCAAAAACCCGACACGCGTGACCTGCGGCGGCTGCTGGGTGTTTTCATTGAGGTAGCGCAGGTTCTTGCCTTTCATGCCACCGCTGAACTGGCGTCTTTCCATCGAGGGTTGGCCCACTCTTATTGTTGATGCAGTGGGCGCTATCTTAGGGGCAAATGCGCAAACTGTCCCGGTGCTTTGCCCGCACGGTTAATGGCTGATCTTTAGAAAACCGCCGGCCTTGCGGCCCCGCAGTCGCAGCGTTGCCGGACCATCTGATACGGTTTTTTCTTTTCTATCTGCGCCTGTATCGAAATGCCGCCGAAGCGGACAATGGCGACATCCCGACATTCCTGTCGCTCCCCTTCCCTTCGGAGGCCTTATGACCAAGATGGCAATTTTTCTGTTCGGTTTTTTGGTGTTGACCATTGGCATTGGCTTGCTGGCGACCATCTCGCCGGTGTAACCGCGGAACCGGGCGGGCCGCTTGCGAGGGCATCGACGCAGCCGATCAACTGACAAACAGCATCGGGTACAACGACAACACCAGCAAGCCGGCCATCGACCAATTGAACACCCTTATCCAGCGTGGCTCGCGCAACACGTTACGCAGGCCGGTGCCGAAGCCCGCCCATACGCACACGCTGGGCAGGTTGACCACTGCAAACACCAGGGCAATCACCAGCACGTTGGTCACATACCCCTCAGCCGGCGTGTAGGTGGTGATCGCGCCCAACGCCATGATCCATGCCTTGGGGTTGACCCATTGAAAGGCGGCTGCGCCTAAAAAGGTCATGGGCTTGCCGTGCTCACCGCTGCTGTCGGACATGCCTCCAGACGTCGCAATCTTCCACGCCAGGTACAGCAAGTACGTCGCGCCCACATAGCGCAGTACGGTGTAGGCCCAAGGGAAGAGTTTGAACACCTCACCCAGGCCCAGGCCGACCGATATCACCAACAGCATGAAACCAATACTGATCCCCAACGCATGGGGCATCGAGCGGCGGAACCCGAAGTTCACGCCTGAGGCGAGCAACATCGTGTTGTTGGGCCCGGGGGTGATTGAAGACACGAAGGCAAACAGCACAAACGCTGACAGTAGGCTGGTAGACATGAACATGGCGCGGCATCCAAGCGGTGATGGTATGCCTGCGACAGTAGTCGGTTGCGGTCACAACCGCCCCGTACAGCTAGGGGCGGATCGAGGAATACACTTTGGCCCTAGTCAACAAGAGCCCATCCGGTTTGCCACGGATGACGCAATTTCAACCTGACTGGAAACGGTTCCCGATGGTTGCGCCGGGAACCGTCTATCTTGGCTGACAACACACGGGGCTCAGTTTTGTGGCCGTTGCTTGGTCGAGTCCAGCTCGGCTTTTTTACCGGTGGAAATCTCGGTGATTTGCGCGGACTTGGCGATGGCGAAATCAAACGTGTCCTGCATTTTGGCGATGGCGTCGGTCGACGTGCCGTTCAACCCACCGTTGGCGGCCCAATCGAAGTTCCACACCCCCGACAGGTTATCGGCACCGGCCACGTCGTGAGTTTCGATGGCGGTGAACACATCCGGATTGCGCTCCATGTACTTGGCAGCATCGGATACATCGGTGGGCACCTTGCCAGAGGCATTGTTGGCCAACTGCGTCAGTTCCTGCTTGGTAATCGCTGACTTGCCGGTCTGGCGCAGGTAGTCGGCAATCACCTTGCTGGACTTGGCAATGTTCAACTTGTCATCGAACGTAGACGGTGAGGACTTTGGAGTGTTCGGCCCGCCGGCCGCGGGCGTTACGGTAGTAGACATCGGCGCTGCTCCCTCAATGGAACGAATGAAATCGTCGTGCTGACGATACCCCGACGCGGACGTTAGCATGGGCAAAGAGCCATTCCCCACGCTTCACAACATTTCACAACGGCAGGCCGGTTTTCGCAGCGCGTTCGCCGGTTTAACCAGGCTAATCAGAGGATGCGCAGTTGCTCAAGGATTTCGCCTCGCAGGATAAGGCCCTTGGGCTAGGCTGGACGCTATCAAGGGCTGCACACTCATCAACAGGGAGGCACATGATCCACATTCGTGAAGCGACCAACACCGATATCGATACGCTGCGTGAGGTCGGTTGCGAAACCTACCGCGAACACTTTTCGACGTTATGGTCTCCTGCCGGCCTGCAAGGTTTCCTCGATCAAGACTTCTCAGCCAGCGCGCTGGGCCGGTCACTCGACGTGCCCGAACGCCAGCTCTGGCTGATGGCTGCAGACGAACACGGTAAGGCAGTTGGATTTGCCAAGGTCAATTGGTCAACCCCCGCGCCTTGAACCGGTGACGTGGGTGCAGAGCTGCAGAAAATCTACTTCCTGAAATCCGCCGCCGGGATGGGTTACGGAAAACGACTGTTGCAGGTCATTCGTGATAAAGCCGCCCAACGCGGGGAACGCTGGCTTTGGCTGGACGTGCTCAAAACCAATGCACCTGCGCAGCGCTTTTATCAGACGGTTGGGTTTCAACGCATCGGCGAAATTCCGTTCAGTACGGACCTGGCTGAAATCGGTATGGTGGTGATGGCGCTTGAATTGCAGCCATAAACGGGGAAGCAAATGGAAGCATTGATCCATGGGCTCGATGGGCCCAGAACCGCTCAGCAGGAACTGTTTTACGACCTTGAAGACGCGACCGCTGTTATCGGCTGGTCGCTGGTTGAACTGACGGCCATGGCGCAAAGCGGCAGAACGCCGGATGAAGCCGTGGCGCTGATGAAAGTATGCGCGCTGTTGATCGCTCAACAGCAAAAGCTTGGCGTGTACGCAGAAGAGGTCAAGGTGCACCGTATCGTCCGGGCAGAGGCCCCGTGAACACGGGCCGGTCGCTTAGGTGATCCGCCACCCTAAAAGGAATGTATGCATGCCGTTCTCACCGCAAGAAAGCCGCGCGTTACTCGCCCTCAAGGGTGTCGGCCCCACCGTCATCACACGGTTGGAGCAGATGGGTATCGACTCGCTCGACGCGCTCGGGAAATCCGATGTGAATGACATCCTGGCTCAGGTATCGGCGGCGCTCGGTTCGACGTGCTGGAAGAACAGCCCTCAGGCCCGCGCGGCGATTACTGCCGCGATAGCGCTTGCGAGGGCTCAGGCTGAAGAGGCGTGAGCGCCCCTGGGGGGCCCATGCCTGAAATGAGCGAGCCAGACGGTTGATCATGCATCATGATCGGCTACTCGATGTGATTGAGGCGTGGGAGTGGCTGGCCGAGGCTCACATGCTTGCTCGCCGGCTTATCACTTGAATTTGTCTAAACCCTCTAACCGGGCACTTATCTGCTGACAATTTTTCCGAAGGGAATCAACAAAATGTTCCACGGTAGACGATTCGGGGCGGTGCAACGGCCGTACGACACTGACACAGTAAGAAATTGAATGTGAAAAGCGACGAATCTGCAAACCTCGCCCGACATAGTCGAGGGCGGTGATCGGATTCACAATGGCAACGCCCACCCCCAGGTTAACGGTCGCACACACGGCGCTCGCGCTATGTGTCTCTACCGCGAGCCGTCTTTCAATGCCCGACTGGTGGAAGATAGCGTCCGTTTTTCTTCTGTAGGGATCATCCGCCGCAAGGTAAACAAAATTTTGCCCCTCGAAGTCTTGTGGTGTGAGGACTGTTTTCGCATTTAATTCGTGATAAGACGGTAAAACACACACCACGTCGAGGTTCAAGAGTGTTTCGATGTAGGTGCCCGGGGGTGTTTCCAGGGTTTCAGTCAACCCCAGGTGATAACGCTGAGCAGTCAGCGATTCCTCGAGGGCGGGCGATTCCTGGGGCGTGATATTGATGCTGACGCCAGGAAATTCACTGCAGAAATCCTGGCAGACCTGTGGCAACAAGGCATTCGAGAAAGCCGGTATGCACGTCAACGAAATTTGCCCTTGCCGAAAATGCCTGATGGCCTCGACGGCATTTTTCACTCGGGCTAACCCCACATAGCTGCGTTGAACTTCATCGAACAACATCAGCCCATGCTCAGTCGGAATCAACTTTGCACCCGCGCGCTTGAACAACGTCAACTGAGTCAGCGTTTCGAACCGGCTGAGCTCTCGGCTGATGGTGGGCTGCGAGGTATGCAGAAGTTCAGCGGCACCCGTCGCGCTGCCTGTCGTCATTACCGCCCAAAATACTTCCACATGGCGAAAACTGAAATTCATGAGCCAACCCGCGATGAATCGAACAAGCCATACCATATCAGAAATGAATAGCCAGCCACTAAATTGATATTTTTACTTTGTTTTTTTGCTGAGCATACTTTCCAGGTACTCGAGACTTTAATGATCAGGATGATCGCTACATGAGTGCGCTTATCGCGTCCTGAATAAAATAACCCTACAGCGAGCGGGCGATGAAATACCGGCGATTTGGACGACTGGAATGGAATGTTTCTGAAGTGGGATATGGAATGTGGGGGGTCGCGGGAGGTGAAGGGGGTTGGACCGGCTCATCCGATGTCAGCGGCATGGCGGCGTTGGAGCATTCGATTCAACTAGGCTGCAACTTTTTCGATACGGCGTGGATTTATGGTCGTGGCCACAGCGAAAAAATGCTGGGGGAAGCATTACGAAACCACCCAGGCAAAACCTTATATGTAGCCACTAAAGTCCCCCCCAAGAACCGCGAATGGCCCTCGCACCGGGGCGACCGTTTAGACCAGATTTTCCCGCCCGACCATATTGAAGAATATGTCGAGAAAAGTTTGCAGTCACTCGGCTTGGCGTCCCTGGATTTACTGCAATTTCATGTCTGGGAAGATGCGTGGGCTCATGATGAATCCTGGATACGCGTGGTGGATGACCTCAAACGGCAACGCCTGATTCGCGGCATCGGCATCAGTGTCAATCGCTGGGAACCCACCAACGTACTCGACACGCTGAAAACAGGAATGATCGACGCGGTACAGGTGATTTATAACGTCTTTGATCAAGCGCCTGACGATGAATTACTTCCGTTATGCCGCGAACTGGACATTGCCGTCATCGCCAGGGTGCCGTTCGACGAAGGCTCTCTGACGGGGAATTTAACGATCGACTCAACGTGGCCTGCCGGTGATTGGAGAAGCAGCTATTTCGTGCCAGAAAACCTGGCAGCGACGGTGGCGCGGGTCGAGTCTTTGAGGCGGGCTCTTCCCGCCGATACTCAGCTATCGGACGTCGCGCTGAGGTTCATTCTGTCCAACGATAACGTCGCAACGACTATTCCTGGCATGCGCTCTATTCCACATGTCGAAGCGAACATGGCGTGTTCTGACAAGGGCAAGATAGAGCCGGCGTTAATGACGCTACTACGACAGCACCGATGGGACCGTGAACCGACCGCGTGGTCGCAGTAACAGGCGTGAAGCGAAACTGTTAATAACAACAACTCTCTAAAGGACTACCACGTGAAATTCTCGGACTTGAAAGGTAAGAAAGTTGGCATCTGTGCCTCCGGTGGCTTGGTCAGCTTATTCATCGCGCAGCGTTTGAAAGAGGAGCACGTTGACGTCGAACAGTTCATTGTCGACATTGGTCAACCGGGTGATGAAGCACACGAGTTTTGTGCAGACAACATCGAATTGATGCAGGCCGTTAATGTCATTGATTTGAAGGAAGACATTGCGCTCAGCTTTCTCCACGCTGTACGTGCCCAGGCGCAGTACGACGGTGGCTACTGGAACACGACTGGCATCGCCAGAGCCGTAACTGTTAAAGGCCTGGTTGATGCATTGCGCGAACGTCAGTGCAGTGTATTGGCCCACGGCGCCGTTCATGGCGGCAACGATGAATTCCGCTTCAATTACTACCTGAAAATGTTTGCGCCAGAGATCACGCCCTTTTCTCCCTGGGAAGACCCAACCACGTCAGATCGTTTTCGAACCCGCGTAGACATGGGCGACTTTGTTGCCGACGCCGACGAAACCATGATGCGTACGAAAGCCCATCACTCCGTTGATGCCAACGTCGGCGGTGTGTCGCATGAGAACCGCGAAGTTGAGGTGCTCTCAAATTCACCCGACATGATCAGCCCGATCATGGGCGTCAAGGTCATGGATGCGCCCGACGTGCCAGAGACTTGCAGTATCACCTTTAAGCAAGGTATTCCCGTTGAGATTAATGGTCAGTCAGTGAGTTACTACCAGGCACTCGCTGAAGCCAACAGGATCGCAGGCCGCAATGGGGTGGTCTTGAAGAACGTATTGGAAAACCGAATGAACGGCACTAAAGGCCGTGGCTTATACGAATCTCCGGGGCTGGACATGCTCGGCATCGCAGCGAAACATCTACTGCAAGCAACGGTCGACAAGGACTCATGGGAGGTCCTGCGGTTTTTGTCACCCTTTATCGCACGTCAATCGTATGCAGGTCGTTTGTATGACCCCGCCACGCAGGCCGCATTGGCCAACGTAGCCACATTGACTGAACAAGCGAATGGCACCGTCGATGTGATCGCTTATAAAGGCAACTACATGGTTGACCGCGTACGCGAATACTCCAAGTCGCGCTTTACCGCACAGCAATTCCGTTTCGCTCATGGCGGGCAAAAGTGGATCACTGAATCCGTTTAAGCCATGAGGGGCTGACTGTCCTGGCATCCTGCACATATTGCTGAAATAAAGGTTAACTATGCAGCACAGACTAATTGTTTTGTGGGCCCCTCCACGCTCGCTTTCCACCGCATTTGTACGTGTGATCGCCGCGCGTGGTGACTTCACTATCTTGCATGAGCCTCTGTGCGATCTGTCGGCGTGTGGTATATACAGCCATCCGCAGACGGATCATTCAACTCAGACGTTGAACAATTCAACCGAGCTTTTCAATTATGTACAGGCATTGCGCGCGCAACGTGCTGTGTTCATCAAGGACACCTGTGAGTTTGACTATCGTCATCGACTGACGGGAACGTCTTATATGCGCGAAGCGCAACATGTGTTCATGTTGCGCAATCCGGAAAAAGTAATTAACTCACACTACTATATTAACCCAGGCCTTACCTGCAGCGAGGTGGGCTACCAACACTTGGCTGAACTCTATGATGCCGTGAAGGCGGAGTCGATACATTCGCCCTTGTTCGTTGATGCGGACGACATGATCCTGAGCCCTGAGTGTGCAATTTCGAACTTTTGCAGGGATGCTAACTTGCAGCACCTGCCCGCTGCTCTCCAGTGGCAGAGCGGACACTTGGATGTGTGGGAGCGAACCCAGCATTGGCATTTGGATGCAGCAAACAGCACAGGCATTGCGCCGATCAAAAAGCAATACAGCACGCGCGTCGACAACCACCCGGTACTGCATGAATTCTACTTAGAAAATATGCCGCATTATGAGTATTTGAAGCGTGAAAGGGAGGCTGTACTAAACAAGCACCTTGGCGACCTAGGGTAACGAACGAAATGCCTATATCTGATGTGGCCTGTGACCTGACCTGGCAATTATTTCCCGTGGAACAATCTATGCGCAGCGCTAGATTGAAACAAAAACCTTGTGTGCTTTGGTTTACCGGCTTGAGTGGGGCTGGAAAGAGCACCGTGGCCGGTCTGGTAGAATCGCTGTTATTCCAGAAAGGTTACCTGACTTACGTGTTGGACGGGGATAACGTACGTCATGGGTTATGCCGTGACCTGGATTTCACCCACCAAGGGCGAAGTGAAAATATTCGACGGGTGAGTGAAGTCAGCAAGTTGCTTGCTGACGCGGGCTTAATCGTATTGACCGCATTTATTTCTCCTTTTCGACATGATCGCGCCCAGGTAAGAGCGCTGATTGGCGACAGTGATTACGTGGAAATCTTTATCAATGCCTCTTTTGATGTGTGCGAGGCACGCGATCCAAAAGGGCTGTATAAAAAGGCCAGGGAGAAACAGGTCGCCGAGTTTACCGGCATCGATTCTCCATATGAACCACCGGTACATCCCGAACTCATCATCAATACGGACACTCAAACCGCAATTGCTTGCGCTGAAAAGATTGTCAACTATTTGTACAGCACGGGTCGGTTGTTATTGGAATCAACGGATGACTGCTTATCCCGCGAGCGGGTCAGTGCACGCAGTTAAGCTCATCAATTGGAGGAAGCAAGATGGACCATTTTAATTTTGTCGACGGTCATTTACATGTGGAGCACCTTGATGTTCGTCAGATAGTCGAACAGCATGGAAGCCCCGTGTATGTCTATTCAGCACACACCCTGAAAAATCACTACACCGTGCTGAAAGATGCGTTTTCTGCCCTCTCGCCGTTGATTTGTTTCTCAGTTAAAAGCTGCAGTAATCTCAGCATCCTTAAGCTTTTGGTCGATCAAGGATCAGGGCTGGATGTGGTCAGTGGCGGTGAGCTCCACCGGGCACTGATGGCGGGAGTGACTGCGGACAAGATTGTGTTTGCCGGGGTCGGCAAGTCGCGTGAAGAAATTCGCTACGCGGTTGAAGCTGGCGTTTTCCTTTTTAATGTGGAGTCTGAAGGCGAGCTGCTGCGTCTGGATGAGGTCGCCACGACGGCCGGTAAGCGTATAAAAGTGGCCATTCGTATCAATCCGGATGTGGCGGATGCTGGCACCCCTGAGAAAACCTCAACAGGCGGCCGCCAGACAAAATTTGGCATACCGATGGAACGCGCCTACGAACTGTTCGAGCCGAAACGTTACTCAAGCGTCGATGTCGTTGGGATCCATATTCACCTTGGATCGCCGATTCCATCAGCTCAGACCTATTTGTCTGCCATCGATAAGATCGAGGACATGATCAACCGACTTAAGGCGACTGATTGTGCGATCGAATTTGTCAACATTGGCGGAGGTTTTCCAGCGCAGTACGGGACCGAAAGCAATCCCGTCGGCTCATTAACTGAAACGGGAGCACTTATTTGTCAGCGTCTGCAAGGGCTGAAACAGCGCGGTATCCGCTTCATCATTGAACCGGGTCGTTCGATCAGCGCAAATGCCGGTATTTTGCTGACCACCGTCGAATACATTAAACAAGGCTGGGATCGAAAGATCGCTATTGTCGATGCGGGCATGAACGTACTGCTGCGGCCCACCCTGTATGGTGCCAACCATGTTATTTGGCCAACCCATTTTGAAAATTTTTCTGGCCATTGGACGGCGTTAACCCACAGCGCTCAGCAGTCCGACGCCACTCACTTGGAGGAGACCGATATTGTTGGGCCTATTTGTGAGACCGGCGATCACTTTGCATTAGGTCGAGCATTACCGGCGTTTGACAATGGCAGTGTATTGGCGATTTTTTCATGTGGTGCGTATGGCATGAGTATGGCCAGCCAATACAACTCCCGTGGGCGCCCACCCGAAGTCCTGGTTGAGGGAATCAATGCCAAGTTAATACGGACTCGTGAAACTCACGAAGATTTAGTGGCTCACGAATTATGTGGCTTGGACAACGCTTGACGCTGACGCACTGCGGCGGCTCTCTAAATAGATTGGAATGTGACCATGACTCACAACATTGCAGTAATCGTCGATGCGTATTCCACTGGCGCGAAACTGGCCGCTAAGTTTCATGCAGAGGGCGTAGCGGTCCTGCACGTCCAAAGTGCCTCGCCCATCATTGATTTTTATATCAACGATTTCAGGCCCGACGACTTTATCGCCAACGTGGTATTTAACGGTTTGGCGGAATCTCTAGTCGAAATCAATCGATGGTTGAACGGCATCAAGCCTATTTGTGTTTTGGCCGGCGCCGAAACGGGTATTGAACTTGCGGATCTGCTCGCCGGCGAACTCGGCGTGGAGGGAAACTCCACAGAGACGTCGCGTGTTCGGCGAGATAAATACGCAATGGCCTGCGCGCTTAAAGAGGCGGGGTTAGCCACACCTTATTTTCTGCGCACAGACAATTTACACACGTTGACTGAATGGGCCTCAGGCCACGGCTGGCCAATTGTGCTGAAGCCCTTAGCCAGTGCAGGTAATGACAGTGTATTTTTCTGCAATGACCGAACCGAACTGGAAAGTGCTTTTCACTCCATCTATAACAAAGCCAACCGCTTTGGTGGGCACAATAACCATGTGCTGGCACAGACCCTTTTGAAGGGGACGCAGTACGTCATTAATAGTGTTTCAATCGACGCGCAGCATTATATTTCTGATATGTGGATCGATCGCCGCAAAGTGATTGCCGGCGCCTCAAATATTTATGATTGCGAAGAACTTCTGCCCTATGAGGGCGAGGTGCAGGAGGCTTTAGTCAGCTATATGAAAAAAGCGCTTGATGCGCTGGGTGTGCACAATGGGCCCGCTCACTCCGAAATCATGATGACGGCTGAAGGGCCGGTGTTGATTGAAACCGGCGCCCGCCTGCAGGGCGCCATGCTTGAAGAAGCGGTTATTGAGGCGCTTGGCGAGAGCCAAATCACGCTGACGATCGAACGTTATTGCCACCCTCACCTGTTCAAACGGCGTTTGGGCCAGCAGTACGTTTTATCAAAACATGTCCTATGCGTGGCGATGATCTCCGACCAGGAAGGCGTCGTTGTTGATACAACCGGCTTTGAGAAGATTCGCTCGCTTTCTTCCTATGCCTGCCATTTTCACCTGCCCGAAAAGGGCGACACGATTACACGCACCATCGACTTATTTTCGATTCCGGGCGTTGTTTACCTGAGCCATGAAGAATTCGCCGTTTTACAGGCTGATTACGCAACGATCCGTCGGCTTGAGAGTGCACACCAAGTGTTTTCTCTGAATGAGAACGTACCTGTATAAAGCCGGGTTCACTCGGCCCTAGCTGAGTTGAGCGAGTACCACAACCTTTTCTCGCTTGCCGGTTGACCACTTACAGCATCTCTGACGAACGCACATAGCGCTTAGATTGTTTATACATTTCTATTTACAGGAGTATTAGATGATTATTGGTCAACGCGAGCACTCACCCCTGAGTGGCTGTCAGCCAGACAGGCTAAGTGTACTGGCGATGGTGTATAAGGCTGCACACAGGCAGGGAAGCAAAACAGCAGTCACCTGCGGTGATCAATTCCTTACTTATAATGAACTCATAGCCGCTGCACGCGCCAACGCAAAGCGTTTGCACGCCTGCGGTGTGAGCAACAAAGATATTGTGCTTTGTGCGTTACCGACCGGCGTCGAGTTACCCATTGCGTGGTTGTCTGTGATGATGACCAACGCCATTATTATTCCGGTGGATGCCAAATGGCCGGAAAATAGAATACACGCAGTCGTTGAGGCCAGCCAGGCAGCATGGGTTATCACGAATGGAGAACAGCCGGCCTTAAGAAGTGCCGGCCTGAACCTGTTTGAAATAAGACTCGACGGCACGACTGACTTAAATGCAGAAACACACGCCCAGTGTTTCTCAGACGACCTGCTCTATGGTTTCTTTACATCGGGATCAACCGGCCGCCCGAAATGCGCCTTGAATTACCATGCCGGGCTTGTGAATCGCTTTACCTATATGACCAAGCGATTTGGTGGCGGGCACACTGTCTATCAGAACAGCGCGCCGTTGTTCGACTCGTCAATTTGGCAAATGCTGTGGCCGCTTACCAACGGCGGCGTGGCGGTATTGCCTAAACAGCGCGATCACTGGAATGTCGAGTCGCTGGTAGAAGAGATTGAACGTCATCACATCACGATGACTGATTTCGTACCCACCCTCTTCAAATTATTAACTCGTGCGCTGGAGAATGGGACCCTTGCCGCAAAACGCTTGGACAGCTTGCGGCATGTCTTGATCGGCGGAGAAGAGATTGACGCTGCATCCGTGCACACATTTAGGCGCTTTTTCCCACGTTGTACTGTCATCAATACCTATGGTCACACCGAGGCATCCATCGGGATGGTATTTCATGAGGTGTGCGATCACGACAATGACAAGATTCCACTCGGTCAGCCTATCGATAATACGTATGTCAAAATTGTCGACGACCAGTTGAGGCCCGTGACGGATGGCGTCTTTGGGGAAATCGTTGTTGCCGGTATTTGCGTCGGAGGTGGCTACCTGAATGCCCCGGAACTGAGCGCACGATCCTTTATACGTAATCCCTTTTCAGACCTGCCTGGCGACAAGGTTTACTTGACTGGGGACATTGGCCGTATACGGCCCGATGGTTGCCTTGAATATGGCGGCAGAGCTGACGACCAAGTCAAGGTGCGCGGGGTGCGTATCGAGCTCAACGAAATAGTGTCGGCAATCAAGGCCGGCTTCGACGCCGTAAACGACGCACTGGCATTTGTCTTGCCCACTCAGCAGGGCGATGCGAGTTTGGCGCTGGTCTACGTGGCGCCACATGCATTGGATTTACAGCACGTACGACGCGAACTGGCGCGGCATCTGCCAGCGACACACATGCCACAGTTAGTGCATCACTTGAAGACTCTGCCTATTTCACCGAATGGGAAGGTAGACCGTAAACGTATAATCAATGACTTGAAAAACGATCACTCTGAAACGCTGCAACCCTGTAGCAACAGTACCCTGCTGGAAAAAATTATTGCGTGTTATCGCACCGTACTGCTGAACAATCAGATAGGGAGTGAAGACGACTTTTTCGAATGCGGTGGAGATTCGCTAGCAGCCGCTAATCTATCACTGGCATTGTGCAAGCATCTTGGAACCGATGTTCCGATGACCGCCATTTATCAGTTCGCAACGCCGTCGCAACTGGCCGACTTTATGAGCGGCTGTGAGCAAACGGTCGAAGCCACGCCAAGCGATAGTTTGGCGAGGGTCGCATTCAATAATCACCAGCCGACAGCGACAATGAGCTCGACGCTCTTATTGACCGGCTCGAGTGGTTTTGTAGGCATTCATATTCTTGCGCACTTATTAGCCACCACCCACCTGCACGTGACCGTCCTGCTACGTGGCAGCAACAGAGAAAGCGCTCTATGCCGCTTGGAGAAAGTGTTCCTGAGCGCGTTCCCTGCACGCGTATTACAACGCCAACGAATTACTGTCGTGCTAGGTGATTTGGCCTTGCCACGTTGGGGCTTGGATCCAGACGAATGGCAACATCAATGCGCTTCTATTGATGAGGTGATTCATTGTGGCGCGGCGGTCAATTTCCTGTTCCATGCCTCTCAATTGTTCTCAGCTAATGTGGGTGGAACCCAGGAACTCATCCGATTCTGTAATGAAGGTAAGGCAAAGAGGTTGCACCACATTTCATCGTTGGCAGCCAAGCTGCCAGCCGTGTCTGGCCGCGATCCGGAAGGCAGTGTCTCGGCCATCGAGGCAGCAGCATTGGGTGTTACCGGGTACGGGTATACCAAATACCTGGCAGACAACCTCGTCGTTGCCGCACAGCAGCAAGGGCTGCATGCCAGAATTTATCGTGTCGATGATGTGCTGCCGTCAATGAGTACCGGCTACTCAAATGGCCAGTCCCTTTTTCATTTATTGCTTAAGCAATGCGTTCAGATGGGCGTGGCACCTGCGGGCTGCGGCAGCCTTGGCCTATTGTCAGCGGATGCGTTGGCCGAGTGGTTGTGCACGTTTGTGGGTAGCCAGGAACGGTTCCAGAGCGGAGCCCCCCTTATTGATGTTGTTGGCCAACACTATGTCGAATTTGACGACATTGTGCGCTATACCGCGCAGAGAACGGGTCGTGATATAGCCTGCGCCTCCTATACAGAATTTTTGTCGATGCTAACGCACGCGGGTCAAAGCGAAGCGACGCTGATACAGCAAATATTACCGCCCGTGAATGCTGACAAGGTGGCATTCACCAAAGCGCCCCGTTGCCTGCCAGCAGATATCCCTCAAGCCCATCTACTTACAGCGGACCTGAATAGTTTTGATGCTTTTATTCACCTGTTCAAAGCCGAACTGGATGAGCGTTCAAACAACCACTGTTGTGTGCTGAGCTAACGCGCGAAGCGTGGGCTTTAACATTCACACGCGCTTTAACTATTTATCTGTATTTTCCAGGAGAGACCTGTGATGCGTCGCTTAATTATGATCGGTGGCTGGACAGAGATTTATGTAAAGGCCAAGGCATGTGGATTCCATCTGACCGTCGTACAGCAAAAAGAAGATATTACCTTCGAAGACTTTCTTATCGCGGATCAAATTATTTCCTCTCCCATGGGCGAAAAAGTAGTCGTCGACCTGGTTGAGACGCTGCACCGGCGGGAAGCCTATCACGCGGTCGTTTCCTTTCAAGAGTTTGGCCTCTTGAACGCAGCGCTGATTCAGGAACGGCTGGGCATTTTGGGCAACCCTATTGGCCCGGTTTTATTAACGCGCGACAAAGGGCATATGCGCGCGCACATGAAGGCAAACGGCATACCATCGATTCCATTCGCAACCGTTAACAGCCCTGAAGAGGTGATCGCTTTTGCACAGCAGTGCGGATGGCCCATCATCATCAAGCCGGTGAACGGTGCGGGGAGTCTACAAGTGCACAAACTGTTTTCAGAAGATGAAGTCGTGCCAGCCTATAACGCGATCAAACAGGATTTTTTGACCACCGATTTAATTAAATACGACTTTCCTGACATCGGGATCATCGCGGAAAAGTTTATCGAAGGGCCAGAAGTCAGCGTCGAGGCTATTTCTTGGGACGGTCAGCACACGATACTAGGCGTCACCGACAAAATCACAACCGGCTATCCTGGTTTTGTAGAGACCGGGCATAGTATGCCCTCGGCACTTGCCCCTGAAAAAATTGATGCCATTAAACGGCTGACTATCTCTTTCCTGACCTCCATTGGTCACCTGTATGGTCCCTCTCATTCGGAAATCATCTTTTCGGAAACGGGGCCCGTCATCGTCGAGTCTCATACACGCACGGGCGGCGACCGCATTTTTGAAATGACCGAGTTAGCGTGTGGCGTCGACATGTTTACCGCTACGCTTCAAGGCTTGTCTGGGGCATTCCCAGACATTCAAATGACTAAAACCAACGGGGCCGCTATTCGGTATCTGTCGTTGCCGACTGGCCGGGTGAAGAGCATTTCAGGGCTGGATACCGCTCACCAATCGCCTGGCGTCGTCAGGTGCGATATCACGGTTAAGGCGGGAGACATCTGCAAACGCCCTCAGAACTCAGATGAAAGGGCTGGGTACATTCTTGCGAACGGGGACAGTGGACCGCAGGCCATTGAAAATGTGATGCGAGCCTTAGCCAAGGTCACGGTTGAAGTGGAGCGCCTGAATGCTTAGCTTGCTCTCGCTCATTGCCGGCCGCGAATTCAGGAAATACATAGCCGCGTCGATATTAACCGCCATTGGCAGCGGCATGTATTTCGTTGCCATTTCTTGGTACATCTACACAACCTCTGGCTCCGCAATGGCAGTCGGTTGGGTGTTGATCGTTTCTTCATTGCCGGGTTTGTTGTTTTCACCGTGGATTGGGGTGCTGGTTGACCGGTGGAACGTTCGATCCATTTGCATAGTGGCCGATTTTGCGCGTGCGCTGATTTTGCTGTTCGTTGCGGTTTCGATGTACTACGGGGTATTGGGGCTCACAGCAGTTTACCTGGCGACCTTTCTGATCGCGCTGTGTGAGCACTTTTTCCAACCGGCCGTGGGGGCGTTGATACGCGATATTGTCCCGAAGGAGCGCCTGCTTGAGGCCAATGTTTCGAGCAGTATGAGCATGCAAATCGGATTGCTCATTGGAGCAAGTATTGGCGGCTTTTTAGTTGCGCTTTTCGGCACGCAATATGTGGTAGTCATTAACATCATTTCCTTTTCCATCTCTGGTGTCCTTACCCTATGGATAAAACACACGCCCGCCATCAAACATGCAGTCGAAAGGTTAGTCACGCCCGGCGCCATGAGAGAGTTTTATGACGCGATTCGCTATGCGATTGGCACACGTTTTGTAATTGGGCTGGCGCTCCAGCAGATGTTTATTTATGTAACGCTTTCTGTGTGCAATACACTTCTGCCAATTTTCGCTGATAGAGAGCTTTCAGCGGGCGCCCAAGGGTTTGGGTTAATTGATGCCGTGTGGGGAATGGGTGCCATCTGTGGCGGTTTTTCACTGACCTATCTTGTGAAAAAAATACACGCTGAGTGGTTTGGCGTGTTCGGCCTGGGTGCGATTTCCTTTTTGCTGTGTGTTTTCTTGACGGCAAACAGTGTCCCTCAAGCGGCGGCGGCTTATTTCCTGTTAGGCGCATTTGTCGTCATGATTCGGGTCAATTCAGACACCCTTATTGCTACAGGCGTAGAGCCCTCGCAGTTTGGAAAAGTCAAAGCAGCCATTTCGATGTTTATCTCTTATGTGAGCCTGATTGCTTACGCCGGTGTGGGTTACCTGGGAGATATAATGTCTGTTCGTTGGATTTATTTCATATTGAGCGTAGTTATTTTATGCTCCGCGTTGGGAATGACATGGAAAAACATATTAAAAGACAGGCACTTGTTATTGATGGATAAAATCAATAACGCTAATTAAACCGTCTAAAAAACTAAACCTTTAGTCTCTGGACTGGCCGCTATCAAATCGGATAATTGCACTGCGTTAATTTGATTCCGCTGCAAACTCATAAGGACGGTCTGAAGTACCCACCGATTTTTATGCCCTCACGACTTGAGGCTCAAAAAATCATAAATCGGCGAAAATCAGACCTTTCTTTTCCTTATTGCACGGTTCTTTCCTTTGGTTGCGGTAGGGATGACAGTTACTGGGCGCTTGATCACGCGAAACGGATGCTCAATCTTCGCCCGCACCTGCGCTTTCGCGTGTTCGATCTTGCGTAGCATGCGCCTGATCAGACTATTTTTTGCGTGCTTTTTATAGCGGCTTGACCGGGGCGGCAATCGACCAGGTCATCCTGCGATTCTGATGCTCTGGACTGTTGGCGCAGATTGAAAATCTGACCCACCCTGCCGATTGAAAATTGACTCAGGGCGGATTGCTGTTTCTTGTCCCAACAATTGTGAATAAGCTTAGTAGCAGTGTTCCGGTTGAAAGAATATAAGCGGTGTGAGGAAAAACGAGTTTAGATTTTTAATGGTCCACTACGAAAAACCGTGTCGAGCGCAAGCAACTCGAGATTGAACGGCCGCTTCTGGCCGATTCTGTTGAAAAAGTGG